>JANQFF010000281.1 GCA_028277965.1 Pseudomonadales bacterium | reverse complement strand
GACCTTTGAGCTTGCTCGCACCAGCTTGGGTTTCCGGCGCTACGTCAAAGCATTTGGGCATGAGCTGGCACTTGCTGAATCGTCCCCACTGAAGGTTGTGAGCAGCAAAGGAGGTGGTGGTGAGAGTGGCACTCAAATCGGTCTTCTTCTGAAAAACGCGCTTCCACAACTCGATGAAGAAGACTATCGGCGACGTATGGAAACTGCTGTCATGCTCTGTTCGGCATCAATGTATCGGCAGGCGAGACAGAAGAATGCCTTTCGCGGCCAACAGGCTGAGCTGTTCCTGCAAAACCTGATCGACGCGTTGTGCGGCTTGCTGGGCGCGCCGGTCTCCATGGAAACCCAGTCACTTAAACCAGCCAATCGCGGCTCCCACGCACCTCGGTAAAGAGGACTCACAAAAATGAAGATACTGCGCACCCCAGACAGCTGTTTTGAAAATCTGGCGGATTACCCTTTCTCACCGAAATACACCACCATCCAGACGCATGACGGTGATGATCTGAGGATCCATCACCTGGATGAAGGCCCGGCAGACGGACCGCTGGTGTTGTGTATGCATGGACAGCCGGTATGGAGTTACCTGTACCGGAAAATGATTCCCTTCCTCACGGCTGCAGGCATGCGGGTTGTCGCGCCGGATCTCGTCGGCTACGGAAAGTCGGATAAACCCGCGCTGCGAGAGGATTACAGCTACGAACGCCAGGTTGAGTGGATGGGTGCGTGGCTCGAGGCCAATGATTTCAACGCCATAACCTTCTTCGGCCAGGACTGGGGTGGCCTGATTGGCTTACGCCTGGTGGTCAATCATTCTGAGCGCTTTGAAAGGGTGGTCATTGCCAACACCGGCTTGCCCTACAACCCCGACGTGCCGGACGAAGTCGTCAGCCAGATCGAAGAATTTCGTAACACGGCACCCACACCGACCCTGGCCGAGATGCAGAAAGCTCTCGGAGGCATGACAGACAGGGCGCATGCGGCGACAAAATTTGCCTACTGGCAGAAGTTCTGCTGGGAACACGAGAACATGCCGATCGGTTTCATGATGTCGATGACAATGGAACCACGTTCGAATCTTGCTCGAGCGGTGAAGTTTCTCCTGCACAGTGCGGGGATTCAGTCGCCATTCCCAACCCCGCTCGCAAGGGCTTACGACTCCCCGTTTCCCGACCCGAGCTACAAGATGGGGCCAAGAGCCATGCCGAGTCAGGTACCCACACTTCCCACATCCCCTTCGCTGGAGGAACAGCGGAAAGCGTGGGAGTTCTTCGAGACCTTCGACAAACCCTTCCTGTGCGCATTTGCTGACAATGACCCGGTCACAGCCGGCGGTCAGGAAGAGTTTCTCAGGCGGGTCCCGGGAACAAAAAACCTCCCGCATACAACGATCAAGGGCGGCGGGCACTTTGTACAGGAACTCGCCCCCGAACAGGTCTCTCAGGTCATCATTGACCTCATACAAACGACGTGACAATGCTCACCAGATTCGTTAGCGGGATGGTGGTGGTCCTCGCCTTCACCATCTCAGGCGTTTTCTGGTTCGTTTTCCTGTCACAACGTCCACCGCTTACCATCGATCCGGCGATACTTGCAGGCGATGGAAGTGTCGTGAACTACTGTGAACTACCGGTTCTCGACGGTAGCGGCAAGAACGCTGCTGATATTCCCAAAGGTAATACGCCGGGCTGCAGCTACTCTCATTTTCCACTCCCGATCCTGGGGGCATGTACCGAACCGCTGCCTGAAGGTGCGGATGACATTCGGGGATTGTGGATTGGTGTCACCGGCAACGTGGGGCACGTCGAGCGAGTTGAACAATGCGGCGACCGAATAGTGGTCACCTCCTCCGGGATCATTCACGACTCCGGTCCCAACAGCACAGCCGGTTTCAACACAGACGATACGGAAGGCTCTGTACTGTTCACCGTTGGAAACACGGAGTATTGCCCCCGCACTTCTGCCGGTATGTTCTGGAACGACGATGTGCTCGATTTCAGGATCTTCGGTTGGGGACCCGTGGTTGTGAGGCGTTATATGGAGGGTGACCAGTTGGTCTGGGAGTACGTGGATGGCAGTGTGACGCACATGGATCGGCTCTGTCAGCTGCCGGAAGAGCACAAAGTACCCAAGCCGCGCGGCAGGCGTTACGCTTTCTGAGACGAACAACAAAGGTGGCTACAGGTGAGTGACACCACAAATGATCGTTTTGACCTGGTCGTCCGAAACGGCCTGGTCATCACTTCCGGGGGCCGTTCACACGTCGATGTCGGCATACGGGACGGCAAAGTTGCTCAATTGGGTGGTCAGATGCGGGGCGTTCATGATCTCGACGCAGCCGGCCGCTACGTCACACCGGGGGGAGTCGATGCACATGTACATCTGACCGACCCTATCCGGGAAGACAAAGACTTCCATTGGTCTGATGACTTCGAGACCGGCACGCGCGCAGCGCTCGCGGGGGGCGTCACCACAGTCGGCAATATGAGCTTCCCGCCCCGTGACGGAACACTGCGGGATGCGATCGAATACGACGACAGCGAGGCGCAAGCACTGTCGCTGACCGACTACTTCCTCCATCCGGTGCTCCTGCGACCCACTGAAGATAATCTGGCCTGTATCGGACCACTCCATGATGAAGGCCACACTTCGATTAAGTTTTTCTTATCTCAATAACTTCGATAGGCATGTTCAGGAATTCCTTACCGCCATGCGTATCACCAGATCACACGGTGGTATCGCCATGATTCACTGCGAGGACGCAGCGATCATGGATTGCTGTTGTTCGATGCTTCGCGAGGCGGGCAAAACCGACCCTCGTTTCTACCCCGACGCAAGACCCGTACAGTCCGAAGTTGTAGCCACCCATCGTGCTGTCGGTTTTGCGGAAACCACCGGTTGCCCGAGCTATATCGTTCACCTTGCCAGCGCGCGGGCGCTGGAAGCCTGTCACGACGGCAGACGCCGCAACGTACCTGTCTACGTTGAGACACGCCCAATCTACCTGCATCTGACCCGACAGCGGTTCGAAGAGGAAGATGGCGCCAAGTATGCCGGAGCTCCACCACTACGGGAGCAGGCCGACGTGGATGCCCTCTGGGCGGGTTTGAGCTTTGGCAATGTGGACACGCTGGCGACAGATCACGCCCCGTGGATGCTTGCGGAAAAACTGGACCCCGCTTTCGACGCCACTAATCTCCGTCAGGGTGTCGCGGATCTCGAAACCTGCCTGCCGATGCTCTTCTCAGCCGGTGTACTGGAAGAACGTCTCACGATTGAGCAGTTTGTCGCGGTGACGTCCACCAACCCGGCAAAACTGTTTGGCCTGTACCCGCAGAAAGGCACAATCGCCGTTGGGAGCGATGCGGATCTGGTGGTGTGGGATGAAACTGAAACCCGCGTGATCGATGGCGCAACGATGCACAGCAAAGCAGACTACTCACCTTATGACGGATTCAGTGTCACCGGCTGGCCGAAGTGGGTGACATCGCGAGGGGACATTGTGGTCGACGATGGCAGGGTTGTCGCAGAGAAAGGCCGAGCCTGTCTGGTGAAACGGGGGGCTCACCGCGCAATTTGACGTTCGCTACCTGTCTGAAACCAGGTCAATCCGTCGATTCGCGCAGAGCCACAAATGCCTCGTTGGCCACTTCGAAAGTACGCTCCATGTCCGCCTGACCGTGTACCGTCGAAACAAAGTGATTGTGATAGCCAAGAAAATAGACGCCCCGCTTCACACATTCATCTACCCACCGGAAGTGGGTTTCCATGTCTACATTTGCCAGCCGAAAGTAAGGCATCGCCGGTACCCCTGACGCTACCAGCTCAAATCCCTGCTGGTGAGCCACGTTGACGAGCCCGTCGTTCAACGCTTGACCTGTTGACGTCATCTGGCTTGCAGCATCTGCCGCAAACAATGCTTCTACCGTCGCTTTGGCGGCCGCCATGGGTGCAGCGTTGAAAAACTGTGTACCTGTATAGAACACCCCCTGGGCGGCCTCCTTCAACGCATCCGATCCCACAAGGGCGGAAATCGGATAACCATTCCCAAGCGCTTTACCGAAGCAGATCATGTCTGGCGTGAAGCCGTAACTCACATTGGCGCCCCCAAGGTTGATCCGAAATCCCGACCTGACTTCATCGATAATGAGCGTCACGCCATTCTGACGACAGACGGCTTCGACCTCACGCCAATAACCTTCGGCTGGCAGCGTGTTGTCTCTCAACACGGGATGATCGTAAGGCGATGAAATGAAACAGGCTACGTCGTCACGGTGATCACTGACCACCTGTCTGAGCGCCGCGAGGTCGTTCCATGGAATCTCGATCACGTGCGCAGCGTCCTCCGAGATTGTCCCGGCTTCGAATCGTGGATCGCCGGTGCTGGCCATCATCCAGGGCGCGACACCATGGTAACCATCCCGTATTTTGACGATTTTGTTGCGCCCGGTTGCCGCCCGCGCGATACGTACTGCCAGCCCTGTGCTGTCACCACCGTTCTTGCCGAACAGCGCCCAGTCGGCAGCAGCCACCTTCTCAACCAGCAGTTCAGCCAACTCCACCATGATCGGGGCCGCAAGGCTGACCGTATTACCAAGTTCGTACTGCGCTCGTGCAGCAGCGTCGACCACTTCGTTGTTGTATCCCAGGATCATCGGTCCGTAGGCACACATGTAGTCGATGTACTCGTTGCCATCCACATCCCAGAAGTGGGCACCTTCGCTTCGTGAAAAGAACCTGGGCCCCGGACGACCCAGTGCCCCCGCATAGTGGCCAAAGATACCCCCGGGAATAACCGCTTTCGCGCGATTGAATACCCGTTCGGACTCATCAGTAGGATATATGTCCATTCTCGTCTCCAGACCGGTAACAATCGCTACAGAACTATTGACTCCCATTCAGTCAAAGCACTGTCCAGGCGACCAACCATGTCGTGCATTTCTTCCGTGGTTATCGTCAGCGGGGGCGAAAGCCAGGAAGGTATTCCCCGCTTGAAAGCCGCTTGTCTTCTCGGACCATACAGGCTCCCATACATGACGAGACCATGTTTCAAAGTGATTGCGGAATAGAGTTTCTCCGCCTGGACCGATTCGTCAAAAAACTCAAGCGTCTCTTTGTCTTTGATCAGTTCGAGGACCATCATGAGCCCCCACCCTCTCACATCCCTGACTGTGGGGTGTGCCTGCAGCATTTCCTGGTACGAAAACAACACCTCACTTTGTTTCCTGCAGTTTTCGAGCAGTTTTTCGTCACGAATGATCTCAATCAGTTCGCATCCCGCCGCACAGGCGAGCGGGTGGCCACCGTTCGTAAATCCGTGCACAAAATGTGCGTCACCTGCTTCAAACGGGGCATTCAGTTCCGCTGATACCGCCACGGCACCAAACGGCACATAACTGCTGGCGATACCCTTGGCCAGCGTCATGATATCCGGCACCACATCGTAGTGATCCATTGCAAACCATTCACCCGTACGCCCGAAACCGGTGACGACTTCATCGGCGATGAGCAGGACGTCATAGCGGTCACAGATCTCCCGGATCGTCTGCCAGTAACTCTGTGGCGGGACGACAGCATAATCCGGACCACACCCATGGGGTGTTGCCAGAAAAGCAGCGACCGACTGCGCACCTTCATAGTGAATGGCGATCTCAAGCGCCCTTGCGCACTCGACTCCCCATTCCTCCCGGCTCACGCCATCGGGCCGGTCAAAATCAGAGTACTGCCTGATGTGAGGCCATTTAGGCAGCATTGGCATAAACGGTTTATGGGAACCCGGTGATCCCGAGGCACCAAGCGTCGCCAGCGTCATACCGTGATAGCTGTCATGCACGCTGATGATCTTGTACTTGTCCGGATGACCCCGTGATATCTGTGCCTGTCTCGCAACCTTAAACGCTGTCTCAACCGCTTCCGAGCCGCCGGAAACGAGGTAAACGTGATCCAGCGTGCCAGGAGTAATCTCAGACAGCTTACGGCAGAACTTCGCGCGCAACGGATCGGACAATACGGGATGTGTATAGGCGTATTTATCAAGCTGGTCCGCAATTGCTGCCTTCATCCGCGGATGATTGTGAGGCAGGTTGACCGAGAACGGTCCACCCGACGCATCGAAGTAGCGATTGCCGTCCTCATCGAAAATGTAGACACCCTCGGCCCGGGCGATCGGGACATCCATCGGGTGGTAAGAAAAGATATGGCGGTAATCGCCTTCCGGTTGACGAAAGTCCGGCAAATTCTGTCCTGGCATTGTCATATTGCCTCCTGGGTTCACAGCGTCGCGACAAACAGGGAGAATCTACTCTCCCTCAGCAACGGCTTCCACGTGGAAAAGTTTGTTGTAGATTGACCATCCGTCCTCTGTCCGCAGAAACGAAAGAGTGTCCAGAAAGGTCGTCCCGGCGTAAACGTCTCTGACTCGAGCTACAGCGGTAGCCCCGTTTATGTCGAGGGAAATCACCTCCAGCACGGCCGGCTCACCTCTTTCCTGGTCTGACGGTGACCGGGCGCCAACCACCCCCGCAAAGTCAGCCACGCTCAGCTCCTGCAGGTTTTCACCGAGGTAGCCCGTGATTTTCGCGGCGGGATAGAAAGCCTGGTGAACCTTGTCCGGGTCAGATTCATACATGCTCTCGAAATAGACCTGTATGACGTCCCGAATCGACTGTTCGTCTTGTGACATGCGTTGCTCCTGTTGTGTCTGTTCAACCCATTATCAGGGTCTTGCTGGCCGTTCTTGCACAACCCTGCGTTGGTGACTATGTTGGCACAATCAATTCCAGGGAAACCCTAATGAACAACCCCACCTACGTGCAAGACTACTCGTCTATCGAGGGCGTTTTGAACAAATACATAGAAGGTTGTGTCAGCATCGACAGTTCCATCCTCAAACCGTCCTTCAGCGAACAGGCAACCCTCTTCAACGCAGACGAAGAAGGGAAACTGTTTGGCGGCGCCATCCAGGATTTCTACCAGACCCTCGATAACGACCTGCCTCCTTCCCCTGACGCCAAAGCAGTCATTACCTATATAGACGTTGTGGGAACAGCCGCCAGTGCCCGCATAGACTGGGATGATCTCGTCGACGGCCGGTACACCGACTTCTTCAATCTCCTGAAGATTGACGGTCAGTGGATCATCATCGGCAAGATTTACCACGGACATGCCTGACTCACTGTGAATGTATCGACCGTTCTTCTGATCCCGGTCCTCGTACTGACGGCAGTGCTGAGCGGCTGTCAGCCCGCAGAACCTGATTTCGAGGCTCCCGCGCCTAATGCCGCAGAGCAACTCCAGGACCTGACAGATACGTTCATGGAACATCTGCTCGTCGAAACGCCGTACCTGCAACTCCTTGCTGGCGAAAAGGTGCTCAAGCTTCCCGACAACAGTCATGCTGGCGTGCTTCGCATGGCAGAAGTAGCGGGAGACACGCTGGCGCAGCTTTCGACAGTCAATGCGGATGATCTCAAACACGATGACTACCTCACCTACATCATGTTTCGTGATCTGCTGAAGGGAACCGTTGAGCGTGAGCAGCACTTCTGGCACCAGTTCAATACGACACCCTACGCGGTCGGGACCGGTGTGGGACTGTTGCTGCCTGCTGTGCTCGGCGGAGCCAGATTCACATCAAGTCAGGACATCGATGACTACCTTGGATTCCTGGGAGACCTTGCTCGCTACCTGAATGATGACCTGACCCGACTCAAAGGCCAGGAAGAGCGCAACATCCTGTTACCTCATGCGGCGCTACCGGGATCGCGAGCGGCCGTCGCCGGGGTAGGAACGATGGTCGATACGCTCACCGACCTGACTCCGGAACGTCTCAACAACCTGGATGAGGGCGAGCGCACGCGCCTGGTGACCGGCATCGAAGACACCCTGGTTAACCAGATCCACCCAGCCATCGACAGCCTTCTGAATTACCTCGGTGACGCTTACGCGACTCGAGCTCCAACCACAGTCGGTTTGCATCAGTATCCCGGAGGCGACGAAGCGTACCGCTTTGCAATTCGTCAACAAACGACTATGGATCTGGCCCCGCAGGATATCCATGACCAGGGGTTGCGCTACATGGAAGAGCTGTCAACAGAAATGACCCGAGTGCGCGCCGACCTTGGCTTCACCGGAACACAGGCTGAGTTCCACGCGATGATGCGTGAAGACCCCCGCTTCTTTGCTACATCGCCTGAAGAGGTTGCAGACCTGTACATGTCACACATCCACCGGATCGAACCGCTGCTGGCAGACTATTTCACGGTGATGCCCAAAGCCCCATATGGTGTCAAACGGCTCGACGCTGCTCAGGAACCCGGGATGACGTTTGGTGTCTATCAGGCACCGACCCCAGCCGAACCGGTCGGAAACTATCGCTTCAACGGTTCCAAACTCGAGAGCCGACCATTGGTCTGGGCTGCGTCCCTGATCTTCCACGAACTGATTCCGGGCCATCACTTTCATATCGCGCTGGCAAGGGAACGCGAGGACCTGTCGCGATTCCGGCAGACGACGTCTGTCATGTATACCGCTTTCACTGAAGGCTGGGCCAACTACGCGTCAAGTCTGGCGAATGAAATGGGGTTACTCGACGATCCATGGGACCTGTATGGCTGGCTGCTGTTTGACGCTTTCATCACAGCCCGGCTTGTGGTGGACACGGGTCTGAATCACCTGGGATGGTCTCTCGAAAAGGCACGTAACTACATGTTAGATAACACTTTTTCTAGTCAAGAAGAAGCGATCACCGAGACCCTGCGTTATGCAACCGATCTGCCTGCACAAGCACTTGCGTACAAGCTCGGATACGAGAAGATACGGGAGATCCGCCGACGCCAGGAAGCAGAACTCGGGGATAGTTTCGACATCAAACAGTTTCACGCGGCAACAGTAGGAAGCGGTGGCTTGCCACTGCCCCTGCTCGAAACCCACGTCGAGTGGTACATGAGCGGTCAGAGAGAGGCGCGGTGACCCGGGCGCGTCAGGCTTTGATTGCCTGCCTGTTCGGGATTACCGCTCACAGTGCGTCGTCGGAACCACCAGGGACCCTGCCTGGCCTCGAGGCGTTTGTCGATGGCACGGTCGAAGCCATGATGACCGATCACCCGGCACTTCCCGGCGTGACCATATCAGTGGTTCACGAGGGTGAGGTAGTCCTGCTCAAAGGTTACGGCTTCGCGGACCTGGAATCGCGAACACCGGTTGACCCTTCCAGATCGCTCTTCCGTATAGGATCCATCACAAAGACGTTCACTGGCCTGGCTGTCATGCAGATGGTGGAGCGCGGCGAACTGGACCTCGATGCTGACATAAACACCTATCTCGAGGCTTTCAAAATCCCAGAAGCATTCGGATCGCCTATCACGCTGCGGCACCTCCTGAATCACCGGGCAGGGTTCGAAGATGGGCTCGCCGGCCACCTGTTTGCCCGGGAACCATCCGAGGCGATGCACATGAGTGACTACCTGCCTCTCCACATGACCGAACGTGTACGTCCGCCCGCACAGAGCAGTACCTATACGAACTACGGCATCGCTCTGGCCGGATACATTGTGGAGGTCGTCTCCGGGCAGGACTTTGCGACCTACCTGGACGAGCACATCTTTCAACCGCTGAATATGCACCATACGACTATTCGTGAGCCGCTGGGCGCCGGACACCCTCAAACGATGCAGCCTGCTCTCGAGGCGCTCCTTGCAACCGGCTACGCTAAAGGGGCGAACGGCAAGCCTGTCGCTAAGCCACAAGACCTGATATTGCAGGTGGCACCGGCGGGTGCCATCTCATCCACAGCGGCAGACATGGCCAGGTACATGATTGCGAGATTGGATGGAGACCGTTACGAAGGTGGCCGGCTGGTCTCACCTGAAATGACCGAGTACATGCAGCGCCGTCCGTTCAACGACCGGCCACTGATCCTGGATATGGGTTACGCAATGGCAGAAGGAAGCCTGGATGGTTATCAATATCGTTGGCACAACGGCGGCGGCTCAACGTTCTTCTCCGACATGTCGATGTTCCCCGACCTGGGAATGGGCATATTCATCTCGACCAATTCCAGTGACGGTGGCGCGAAGCTGGCTGCGAGAGTCCCTCAGCTGATATTCGAAAAGTACTTTCCCACACGGTTAGAAACCAACGCCCCGCTACCCCCGGCGGACTTTGTATCTCGAGGTCAGGTTTACTCCGGCCAATACCTCGCCACACGCCGCTCCTACACGAAGCTCGAGAAGGTCATCGCATTACCTCAGGTGTTTGATGTTTCTGTAGATGATGAGGGCTATCTCGTTGTCAGTGGCGGCGGTCAAACACGAAGATATGCAGAGATCGAGGACGGTGTTTTTCAGACTGCAGACACTATCAAGGAAGGCCGCAACCGGTACGGGTATCTCTATTTCTATGACAATGATGACGGTCTGCCTGTGCGCTTCTCTGTGTCAACGACCGACCCCGTCCGCATCAGCTTCATCGAAAGCCCGTCTTTCTTCTATCTGGCGCTCGGCCTGGCTTTCTTACTCAGCACAACCTTTTTGTTGAGTGGATGGCGTCGCATCGGTCGGGGTCTTGATCACACAACCGCCGAAAAGTGGGCTTCGAGGCTGGGGATCCTTGGTGCGGTTACCGTGTACGCCGCTGTGACAGGACTTGGTTTATTTATCACCTTGATTGCCGGCGGTGACCTCGACCCCATCATTTTCGATTGGCCGCCTGCGCCACTCAGAGTTGCGGTCGTATCCGCAACCGTGGTACCGATCATCGCAATAGCCATGTTGCTGCTGTGGGGGCGCGCATGGCACGATAAGGGCTGGGACAGCTTGCGAAAGTTACACTACCTGGCCTTCTGCTTAACGCTTGTGACGGCAACGATCGCCTTTAGCGAATGGAATATGATCGGATTCCGCTACTAGCACACCGGCTAATCAGCCAGTGCGTAGGCAATGACCCTGCCTCCCGCAAGACCGGTCGTATCCACGCTCATCAGATCGCTGGCATCATCCACCTCACCGAGATCCATGCTCTCGCCAGGCACGGTCACCAGTATGTATTGCCGACCGGTTGCCGGGCTGACATAGCTCATTGGCGTTGCGTCAGACGGGCGGACCAAAGCGTCCTGCCAGATCGTATCTCCAGTCTCGACATCGAATGCACGCAATTGGCCATCAGCAACACCTGCATTGAATATGAGGCCACCGGCCGTGATGAACGACCCCGCCCTGGAAGGAAAACCGAGCGCAAGGGCTCCCATCGCACGCCGCCATACGATCTGTTGGGTCGTGAGATCCACCAGTGCAATTTCCCCGTAGGGAGGTTTCAGGCACGGCAATCCGAAATAAGACGCGAACATCAGGACACGGGCAGCGTAGGCCGTCCCGCGTTGCGGGCCACCGATGCCGTATCCCGGCGCAAACCAGCCATCTTCAGTTGTCGGCTGATCTTCTGCGCGAGGGATCATATGGATATAGAACGGCAGGTGCATATTGTTCACCACCATGAGTTGACGCTCCTCATCAACAGCAACACTGCCCCAGTTCTGTCCGCCCGCCGGGCCCGGGTAGAGTAGCGTGCCCTCTACAGAGGGTGGTGTCATCGGACCCTCATAGCGCAGTTCAAGGAACGTCTGCCGGCACGCCATCTGATCGAAAGGTGTCACCCCGAAGAGATCCGCTTCGCGTACCTCGGGATGGGCAAAAGAAGGCATCCCGGTGGAAAACGGTTGAGTCGGTGTTGTCCGCTCTTCAGGCAGGTCGGATTGCGGAACGGGTTTTTCGGTCACTTCCGTGATCGGCTCGCCGGTCTCCCGGTCGAGAACAAAAATTTCAGCGCGTTTTGTCGGCACGATCACCGCTTTGCGCACCTCCCCCTCGAATGTGAGATCCACCAGCGTCGGCTGAGAGGCAACGTCGTAGTCCCAGACGTCGTGATGTGCGGTCTGGAAATGCCAACGGGTGAGACCTGTCTTTGCGTCAATGGCCACGACAGCGCTCGCGAATTTATCCATCACTTCAGTCCGATGTCCGCCAAAATAGTCCGGCGTTGCATTACCCGTCGGGACAAAGACAAGTCCCAGATCATCGTCCGCCGAAGACAGACTCCAGACATTGGGCGTCCCGCGGGTGTAGTAGCCGCCTTCCGGTGGCATAACCGTCTGGCCTTCACGGCCGATGTCCCACGCCCACAGGAGGCCACCCGTGGCCGGATCATATCCACGAACCACTCCGGACGGCTCTTCGGTTTCCTGGTTATCGAGAACAAATCCGCCCACAACCAGAGCCCCGCTTGCCAGAGTGGGCGGGGAAGTGACCAGGTAGTACAGAGGTTTTACCTCACCCATACCCGCCAGGAGCGATATTTCGCCACCCACGCCAAACTCTTCACACGGCACACCTGTGAGCATGTCTACAGCAATCATCCGGGCATCCGTCGTCGCTGTGATGATGCGTTCAGCGCACTGCTCCCCTTTCGGACGGTCCGGTATGTGTACATATGTGACACCCCGGCAGTTACCCAGTATGCCGACCGGGGCTGTTTCATTTTCGGGATCGAATCGCCAGCGTTCTGTGCCTGTATCCGCGTCCAGCGATATGACAACATTCTGCGCGGTGCAGAGATACAGCCCGTCCCCTACCTGGATAGGTGTGCCGCTGAAAGTCCCCGGCCGGTCCGTTTCAACCTCCCAGACCCGGGTGAGATGCCCCACATTTTCCGTGTTGATCTGATCATGTGGCACGTAACGCGTCCCCGCCCTGTTCGCACCGTATGCGCTCCACTCACCGGAGTTTTGTGGTTCCCCGTAGGTTGTATCGGACAGTTCAAGCGCAGGGTTCAAGAGCAGATTGAATGTCATCGATCCCAGCACCAGAACCGTTGCAACCGCACACGCCTGAACCGAACGAAGACTGAATAGTCCTGGTGGCTGTCCGGCCCAGAGCGGTCTTCTTACCCAGGCGGAACACAGCCAGAGGGAGATGATCCCAACGATCCAGATACGCGAGCCTACCAGCCAGAACTCGGTCCCGGCTTCGTATACGGCCCAGCCGAGCGTTAAGAGGAGAGCCACGGCGTAGATGTGAAAACCGCTGGGTGATAGCCGCCAGAGTTGTATTGCACTGGCCGTCAACAAGACTCCCGCAGCCAGGAAATAGGGTGTACCTCCTGCAAAGGCCAACTGTGCACCCTGTACAGCCATCGGGATGCCCAGAAGAGCGATGATCAACGCTGTGATTCTCACCGTGACGTTTCCAGCAAACATGGGCAGCCCTTTGTTTATGGCACAGCGGATGAGTCTACAACAGGCCCCAGGACTGGCGGCAAAGAATCTCTTTCTCTGGTAGAACGTGGTTATCCATCCAGAGAGCCTCGATATGACAGCTATAGCCACTCCACTGCCCGAGGAGGTCGCCGCTGCTCGTGACGGCATACTCGCCTTTGCGGAACAGGAGATCCTGCCACGCCACGCAGAACACCGGGACCTCTTTGAAAACCCGAGAGCGCTGTACGATGAAGACGGTCGTTTCTCTGAAGACTTACAGGCCCTTATCAGCGAAGTGCGTCAGACTTCAGCCCAGGCGGGTTTTTATCAG
>JANQFF010000265.1 GCA_028277965.1 Pseudomonadales bacterium | reverse complement strand
GTAGCGGGGTTCGTTGCTTCCGAGTCTCTGTAAGATTTCGGCGGATGGACTGTAGCGAGACAGGTGATAGAGGGTCACCCAGGTTGGCGGGACCAGGTCGATATCACCATCAGCATGGCGATCCAAGGCGTCAGCCGGCCGGATCCAGGCGTGGTCTTTGATTTCTCCGTCGTCTATCGAGATCTTCTCGTGACCAGCCACGGTCGCTGCAAAGAACCAGGTCGCGAAGCGTGTCCGTGGTCCGGGTGGCGGCGTCCAGTGTGCAAAGTGGACAAAATCGTCCGGGCGCGCGATAACCCCCGCTTCTTCCTGGGTTTCGCGCGCTGCGGCATTTCGCGCAGCGAGGTCCACATCATCGCTTCCAGCAAAATCCCCCTGATCGATTTTGCCGCCGGGGAATACCCACATGCCGCCAAATGCGATTTCCGAGTTCTTCTTGAGCATCAGCACTTCGACGTCCTTCCCGACATCCCGCAGCAGCACCACCGTCGCAGCCGGTATGGCGGGTTTTACACCCTCCTCTTCTTCCGACCTGGCGGAGATGTCTCCGTAGTTGTCGTTTTTGTGCTGATCGCTCATCGGTATTTTCTGTCGGTAAAAAAAGACGCGCAGGGTAACATAGGCGGCTTTGCGCAGTTTAAGAGAACCATGAACGTATCCGACGCCGTCGCCGCACGCAAAACCATCCGCAACTTCCTGGACACCCCCGTGTCCGACGATGTTTTACGTGACCTGTTAACCAAAGCAGCACGGGCGCCATCCGGCGGTAATCTCCAACCCTGGCGGGTCTACGTTATCAACGGAGAGACGATGCCCCGATTCCTGGAACACATGTCGACCGCCCCGCCCCAGAAGGAAGGTGCTTATCAGGTTTACCCCGAATCGTTGAAGTCACCGTACCGTGATTCGCGTTTTAAGGTCGGCGAGGACATGTATGCGCTGCTTGGCATACCCAGGGAAGACAAAGCTGCGCGTTTTGCACACCTCGCCCGGAACTTCGAGTTCTTCGGGGCACCCGCGGGTTTCTTCTGTTTCATCGACCGCTGCATGGGTCCGCCTCAGTGGAGTGACCTCGGCATGTTTCTCCAGACGTTTATGCTCCTGGCGCAGGAAGCAGGCCTCGATACCTGCCCGCAGGAAGCCTGGGCAGCGCGTTCAGAGGCGGTGACGACTTTTGTACAGGCTGAAGACGATCTCATGCTCTTTTGCGGCATGGCGATCGGTCACAAGAACCCGGACGCACCGGTGAACTCCCTTGTTTCCGACAGGGAGCCGTTGGATGTGTGGGCCAAGTGGGTCTAGTCAGGCTTCAGCAGGTCTGGGCGGGACCGCTATGCCCGCTACGTACAGCAACCCGGCCATGATGCCCATGTTCTTGATGAAGTTCTGGGTCTCATGGGCCTGATCAGTACCCTCGTAGACGTTCCAGAAGTCGTGCATGAAGAGGCTGATCAGAAGTGTCAGCCCGGCGAGCAGAAATGCGACAACCCTCGTGCGGTAGCCAATAACAAGACAGGCGCCACCGCCCACCTGGATCACGATCGTCACGGCTAGAAGAACGGGCACCAGGGGCACGCCGTGAAGGGTCATGTAGTCGACCATCCCGGACCATCCCGGGATTTTCATCAGACCCGGCACAATGAAGTAAAGACCAAGCAGCGTACGCCCGGTTAAGAGCGCTGCCCGTTGTGCATTTGCCAGCTGATCCATTAACTCTACCCCCTCAACGGTTCTGTCGGGACTGTACCAGCAAACGGTCCAGCGCGTTAGCGAAGTTCTGTTTGTCCCTGGCATCGTACGCGGCAGGACCACCCGAGACCTGACCCGTATCACGGAGACTCTCCATCATGTCCCTGCGCTGCAGGAAGTCTTTGATGTTCTCTGTTGTGTAAAGCATGCCGCGGGGATTGAGCGCAACCGCACCTTTGGCCACAACTTCATTTGCCAGCGGTATGTCGGCGGTAATTACGATATCCCCGGAAGCCACCCGCTGAACGATTTCGTCGTCCGCCACGTCAAAGCCTTTCGGCACCTGCATCGCCTTCACGTATTTTGATCGTGGGGTCGCGAGATACTGATTCGCTACAAGCACAACCGGGGTCTGTGTCCGGTCCGCGGCTTTGAACAACACCTCTTTGACGGGGCGTGGGGTCGCATCCGCGTCAACCCAGATGGTGAGACTTAAGGGCATGTGCCGTTATGCTGCTGTTTTTTCCGGGACCTCAACCTGGACTGTGGGATAAACAGCCTCCGATGGACCAAACAGGAGCGCGCCGTCTTCAAGCGGAGCTTTCCGGATCATCTTCTTGTCCAGCTCGAAATTCTGCGTGTTGCGCCAGGGATCGTTCCCCTGCCTGGGAAAGAGGTGCATGACCCGCTGCATGTATCCCGCAGAGAAGTCCTCAATCCACGGCCGTGGTTCCATGTCTTTGTCTTCTTCCCGCAGGCGTGGGGTCGCTTGTTCAACGCCCAACTCATCCATCTTGTTGATGACCCGGCAGGCGTATTCTGACGTGAGATCCGCACGGAGGGTCCAGGACGCGTTGATATAGCCAAACGTCTGTATCAGATTCGGGATGTCCGAATACATCATGCCTTTGTAGGTGAACGTATCGGGGAAATCGACCTTTGCTCCATCCACAGTGAACTCAGCACCACCGAGCAGCAGAAGGTTCAGACCTGTTGCGGTGATAAGAATGTCAGCCTCGAGTTCCTCACCGGTTTTGAGCAGCAAACCTGTCTCTGTAATCGCGTCTATCTCCTCGGTGACAACCGTTGTTTTGCCCGAACGAATCGACTTGTAAAGATCGCCGTTAGGAATGAGACACAGGCGCTGATCCCACGGGTTGTAGTTGGGTGTGAAGTGCTTCTCCACGTCATAGTCCGGGCCTAACGCTTCGCGCACCCAGCCGAGCAGACGCGCCTTCACCTTTTCAGGCTGTGTGCGCGTACGGTTGTACATGAGACTCTGGAGCCTGGTGTTCTTAAACCGGGTAATCGCGTACGCCCATTTCTCGGGCAGCAGCTTGCGCAACGTGTTGGCTATCTTGTCCTGGTCAGGCCGTGACACTACGTAGGTCGGTGAACGCTGAACCATTGTAACACTCTCGGCTTTATCCGCCATCGCGGGCACAAGCGTCATGGCTGTCGCCCCACTGCCGATCACAACCACTTTCTTGTTTGTATAGTCGAGATCTTCCGGCCAGAGCTGCGGATGGATCAGTGTACCTTTGTAGTTTTCGATTCCTTTGAATTCAGGCGTATAGGGATGGGTGTAGCTGTAGTACCCGCTACACATCATGAGGAAGTTGCAGGTGATCGTCTCCTGAACACCATCGTGCTCGGCGATGACTGACCACTGGGCTTTTTCCGAATCCCAGTCAGCCGTTACAACCTTGTGCCCGTAACGGATGTGATCACGGATCCCGTACTCGTCCACCGTCTCGTTGAGGTACTTCTTGATCGACGGGCCATCTGCAATTGCCTTGGCTTCCGTCCACGGCTTGAAGTTGAAGCCGAGGGTGTGCATGTCACTGTCAGAACGGATGCCTGGATAGCGGAAGAGATCCCAGGTGCCGCCCAACGCCTCGCGAGCCTCGAGAATCGTATAGGTCTTGCCCGGACACTTGTCCATCAGATGATAGGCAGATCCAATCCCGGATATGCCAGCGCCCACGATCACCACGTCAAAATCGTTCATAAACTACTGCAGGTACAAAAACGGCCGGGGATTCTCTCAGGTTTTGGCCAGTATGAAAAACCGCTAAAACTAGTAACAATGGGGTCTGACCCCATTGTTACTAGTTTTGGAGGTAGGCCGTGGACCTGGAAGCACGTATCCAGCGCCTGGAGGACATCGAGGCCATCAAGCAGTTGAAGGCGCTCTACTGTGAAATCTGCGACGACAGCCACGACCCTGACCGGATTGTGACAATCTTTACCGAGGACGGTATCTGGGAAGGTAAAGGCATCGGTGTAGCCCGCGGCCACGCTGAGATCCGCGAGTTATTCGAGGGGTTTCAGGCCATGATGAGCTTCACCCAGCACATGACGATGAACCCCCGAATCGAGGTTACAGGCGATACCGCCACCGGGACCTGGTATTTCTTCGGACCGTTTACCTTTCGGGAAGATAACCAGGCCAAGTGGCAGGCGACCCGCTACCACGAGGACTACGCGCGCGTGGATGGCGAGTGGAAAATCAAACACCTGCGCATCGCCCCACCCGGCATGAGCGTGAAGTACGAAACCGGCTGGGGTGAGAAACGCTACAACTAGTCAGCGATCAAAGTAGCGATCGTCAGGCGCGGGTCAGGCTCTGATCCTCGACCAGCGCGGTCAGTTGTTTCTGGACCACCTTCGCATAACCGGGGTGAGTGAGGATCCAGAATTTGTCTTCCGCGATGCTGTTGGCAACGAGTTCTCCTACCTCATCCGGATCCATCCCCTCCTGTTCGAGCATGTCCTGAATGTTTCTCGCCAGCTTCCCGGAAGACTCGCCGTCAGCCCTGGGTTTGGCCTGTCCCGGCCGGTAGGCAACCGAATGACGGCTGATATTCGTGTTGATGGGTCCTGGACAGAGTACAGATGCGGTCACAGGACTCTTCTTGGCGCGCAGCTCCCTCTCCAGGGCTGCCATGAGCGCAACCACCCCGTGTTTGGCGACGTTGTACGCCCCCATCATCTGGCTCGAAATGAGCCCGGCCAGAGAAGACGTTGTGTTCACATGCCCCTCACCTTGCTCTTCGATGATCGGAAGGAACACATCAACCCCATAAATGGGGCCCCACAGGTCCACGTCGATGATCCATTTCCAGTCCGCCATTTTCATCTTGCGGGCTGATGTGGGTATGCCGACACCTGCGTTGTTGCAGAGCACATGTACACCGCCGTACTCCGCCACCGCCCGGTCCGCAAGCGCCCTGACCTGGTCGTAATCCGACACGTCACATTTGTCTGCAATTGCCCTGACACCTTTCTGCTCAAACTCCTCGAGTGCGGCAGTCATGGCTTCTTCATCCAGATCTGCAATTACCAGGTTCATGCCCCGCGAGGCAAATGCCCTGCACATACCCAGACCGATCCCACTTGCACCGCCGGTGACAACCGCTGTTCTGCCTTCGAACTCCTGCATACTTATTCCCTCACTTTCCTCACCCTTGTGTATGCGGTTTTCTCCACAGTTGCAAGATGTGCCGTTATGATCTGATCACATGACACACGCGCTGGAAGACATCCGGGTCGTTGACCTCAGCGGTTCAATTGCCACCGCCTACTGTGGAAAACTCTTTGCGGACTACGGGGCTGAAGTAATCAACCTTGAGAGCGCCAATGGTTTTCCAACCAGGTTGCTGGAGCCACTGATGCCAGATGGCAGCAGTGCCATGCACGCGTATCTCAGCACCAATAAACTCAGCGTTGATCGAACAGAGCTTTCGGACCGCCAGATTGAAAAGCTGGTGAGAAATGCCGATCTGGTCCTGGACGACGGTTCATCTGAAGTCCCGCAAGCCCCGTTGAACATGTCCGTCAGCTGGTACGGGGCCGGCGGACCTTACTCAGACTTCAAAGGTACCGACGCTTTGTGTTTTGCCCTGAATGGGATGCTTCGATTGATTGGCCGGGTGGATGGGCCACCCATTATCCCCACTGGATACCAGGCGCAGATATCCGGCGGGATCAATGCGTTCATCGGCTCTCTCGGTTACATACTTGGAAGAGAAAACGGGCAAATCACCGAACCGATAAGCCTCGAAACCAGCATCTACGAGTCGATGTTGGCCTTTACTGATGTTGGCGCAATCGCCGCTTATAACACCGGTATCGAAGCACCGCGTATGGGAATAAATCGCTATCCACCAACCTATCCGCTTGGGATCTTTCCCTGCAAGAATGGCTGGATTGGCCTTACCGTACTGACACCCGGCCAATGGCACACTTTCTGCGACCTTCTGGACATGCCCGATTTCAGCGACGTGCCGCTCTTTCAAACATCCGTAGGCCGTCTACAGGCTATCGACGCCATTGAGCCGATCGTTCAGGAACGGCTTCTCGGATTCGACGCGGAAGAACTCTTCTACAAAGGTCAGGAAAACAGGATTCCACTTGCTCGCGTTCCCACGTTGGAAGAATTGTTTTCCGTCGACCAGTTTGTCGAACGTAAAGCGTTCAGCAATGCCAGCGTTAACGGCACCAACCTCAAGGTACCTTCCGTACCATTCCGGCTGTACACCACACCACCGAACTTTGGCGGTAGGGTTGCACAGCTTGGTGAGCACACGGAGGAGGTTCTGTGAAACCCCTTGCCGGTATCCGGATCATCGATCTCAGCATGGGCTGGGCTGGACCGCTTGCGTGCCGACATGCAGCCGACCTCGGTGCTGAGGTCATCAAGGTCGAAAGCTGCGAGCGCTTCGACTGGTGGCGCAGCTGGGAAGCAACACCTGAGTGGATCGAAGATGACGGTGCGGAAAAGTCCACTGCCTTCAACATGGTCAATCGCAATAAAAAGGACATCACGCTCGATCTGGAACATCCCACCGGAAGGAAACTCCTGTTAGAGCTTGTGGCGACAGCGAATGCTGTTGTCGAAAACTACTCCGGTGGTGTTTTACCGAAGCTGCAACTCACGTTTGAAGATCTGCAATCGGTTAATCCGGAGATTATCCTTCTATCGATGCCGCCTTTTGGCAGCACGGGACCGTGGGCCGAGTTCCGGGCTTATGGATCGACAGTGGAGCAATCTTCGGGGCTTCCCCATCAAACAGGATCCGCAGACGACCCTCCCACAATGCAGCACGTCGCATACGGAGATGCTGCTGGCGGGATGAACGGCGCTGCTGCACTGATGGTCGCCCTGCGTCACCAGCAGCGCACCGGAAAAGGGCAGTTTGTGGACCTGTCCCAGGTAGAAGGTCTGTTTCCGTTGGGTGTACACGGGATACTGGAATTCGCGGTGACTGGTAAGTCACCGGAACGCAGGGGTAACTCTTCCACGCGGTTCATTTCCCAGGGTGTGTATCCGTGCGAAGGGGAAGATCAGTGGATCGTCATTCAGACCGAAACGAACGATCAATGGGATACCCTGTGCAGAATCACCGGGTCACCAGAAGCGACCGATGAACGTATTGGTCAATGGACGAAAGATAAAGACGCCACGGATGTCATGTTTACGCTGCAGGAAGCGGGTATTCCTGCAGCTTGCACGAATTCAGCACGCACCCTGATAGAAGACCCCCAGCTGAATGCCCGTTCGTACTGGCAGTGGCTCGAAAGACCTGTTGTCGGGTTGCAACCCAACCCGGGAGCCCCTTACCGCGCATTGAACACAGACGGCTTTCCCATCGCCTCCCCCGCACCGACGCTGGGGCAACATAACCGTGAGGTGCTTCAGGGAATCCTGAACCGATCAGACAAAGAGTTGGAAGATCTCGAATGGCAGGGCATTATTGGCACGCGACCCCGAATGCCCCGGTCGCATACCAGCCAGGAAGAGTAACTCTTCGCTAGGAGGAGAATGGACCCGATCTCTCAGGGTGCCATTGGCGCCGCGTTTGCCGAATCCATCAGCCGCAGGGAACAGATAGTGACCGCTGCCTGGTTCGGATGCCTCGCTGGTATGGCGCCGGATCTGGATGTCCTGATCCAGTCACCGACCGATCCACTGCTCTTCCTCGAGTATCATCGCCACTTCACTCATGCACTCATCTTTATTCCGGTGGGTGCGCTGATCGTGACACTCGTACTTTACAAGCTGATACGTCACACGCTCACTTTCAAACAGGCTTATCTGGCAAGCCTGATAGGTTACGCGACTCACGGGTTGCTGGATGCCTGCACCTCCTACGGCACCCAGCTTTTCTGGCCCTTCTCCGACATGCGGGTTGCATGGAACAACGTCTCGGTGGTCGATCCAGCCTTCACTGTCCCGCTCGTGGTTCTGGTCATTATTGCTGCTGTTCGCCGCCAGCCCAGGTTCGCCTACGCTGGCGTCGGATGGGCGCTGTTTTATCTCACACTGGGTGTGGTGCAGGTCCACCGTGCTGAGGACACCGCCCGGCAGTTGGCCGAATCACGAGGTCACAATCCTCAGCAGCTGACCGTGAAAGCCAGCTTTGCCAACCTCGTACTGTGGAAGTCCATTTACGAACACGATGGCATCTACTATGTGGATGCGATTCGGGCATTCACCGACCTTCAGGCTTGCGAGGGTGAGAGCATCGAGAAACTCGCTCTAGCAAAACACCTGCCGTATCTGGACAGGGACAGTCAGCAGGCCCTGGATATCGAACGCTTTCGGTGGTTTTCGAGCGACTACCTTGCGACCTACGCGGATGGGAGCGAGGTGATCGACATCCGCTATTCCATGGTTCCCAACGAAATCGATCCGCTCTGGGGGATCACGCTTGCAAGGGATGCGACGGGCGACCAGCATGTAGCCTGGTGGTCCAGACGGGATACCAGCGCTGCTCAACGGGATAAGCTCATCAGTCTTTTTCAGGGAGAGGGCTGTGGCAGAATACTGTAGACAGGTCAGGAGGCAGGAGATGACAGAACACACACTACACTTCGCAGCTGCAACCATGAATGCGGAAGCAGCTCTCGAGGTATCCCGGAGTCTGTCCGGCATCGCTTACGTGGACGCTCGCGAAACTGCCAAAGAACTGCCTTTCAGGGGTCTGGTCGTGGGTGTGACCGACGACATGAGCGATCTCGAACCTGCTGCCGATTTCGGCACATACATCGTGTGTCAGCGTGTCATTAAACCCGGTAGCGCAAACGTCTATGGTTTGTTTCCGCTGATTCACCACCCCGACAAAACCCATGTGCACTGCGACGCTCACTGGCGGGATGTCCACGCACCCCTGGCGCTCGAACACCACGCCCACATGACACATTACATACAGCTGAGCGTGGTCCACAGGTTGTCCGGCACCCATGTCGACGGTTTCGCGCTGTGTGGATTCGACAGCGAGGATGATCTGCGCAATCGCTTCTTTACCACCGATGAAAGTCGTCAAGTCATTGCCGACGACATCCAGAAGTTTGCAAACGTCAACCGCTCGCCCAGACGTCTGATCGCGACACCAAATGGCTGAAGAATAATGATTACAAGACGACGGATTCTGGCCTCAACCGCCACCCTGGCTGCTTTACCAGCCTTTGGAACCTCCGGTGCCCCGGACATTGTGCTGCTGAACGGTGAGATACACACAGTCGATGCGAACAACAGCCGGATAGAAGCGCTGGCGATCAGCGGAGGCAAAGTCATCGCCACCGGCACGTCACATGACATACGTACCCTGGCAGGATCCAATACGCGCATCATCGATCTCGACGGCAGAACCGTTCTACCCGGTATCAACGATTCCCATCTGCACATGCTCGGCTGGGGTATGAGCCGCCCACCCTTTGCGGTGGACGTTACCTATCCCGGTGTTCAGTCCATCAGCGACTGCCTTGAACGTGTGCGTGCTGCAGTTGC
Source organism: Pseudomonadales bacterium (assembly GCA_028277965.1). Lineage (GTDB taxonomy): Bacteria > Pseudomonadota > Gammaproteobacteria > Pseudomonadales > Azotimanducaceae > UBA4421. Next base: position 3,762 of record JANQFF010000265.1, on the reverse strand, counting down.
GCAACGTCAACCGGGTGAGTGGATCATCGGGCGCGGCTGGGACCAACCGTACTTTGCTGAAGGCCGGGCGCCGACCGCTGCGGATCTGGACAAAGTGGCGCCCAACAACCCGGTCGCCCTGACTGAGTTTTCCGGGCACGCGGTCTGGACCAACACCCGCGCTATGGAAATCGCCGGCATCAATCCCACAAGCACAGCTCCACCCGGTGGAGTGATCGTTCGGGACGACGAAGGTCGCGCCACTGGCCTCTTCTTTGAAGGCGCAATGACCCTCATCTTTCAGCACATGCCTCCACCCACACGTGAGTTCCGGGTCGCGGCCCTTGAGGGTGCAATGGAACACCTGTTGTCGCGTGGCATCACGAGCATCACAGAGCCAGGCCTCGACCCGCCTGAACTGGCGATCGTCAAAAGCGTGGCACTCAAACACAGGAAACTCCGCATCACCGGCCTGGTACGAGCAGGTGGGGTCGAGCAGGCACTCAACGCCTCAACCGAGACGCTCGGCAGAGCATTGAGAGGACTGAGCCTGCTGGATCTGCCCGAGCCGCAATGGATGCAGATTCCCGGCGTCAAAATCATGGGAGACGGCATTCCGACCGGCAACAAAACGGCATGGTTACACACGCCGTATGTGGGCGGCGGTAACGGCTCGCTCACAATTGCAGGTGACAATGACGAAGAGCGGGTAGTTGAACTCAACAACATCATCACCATGGTGCACGACGCGGGTCTTCAGGTGGCGACACATGTGACCGGAGACCGTGCCATCGACACGGTGGTTGCAGCTTACGCACGGGTGCAGATGGCAAACCCCCGGCCCGATCCGCGTCATTATCTGATTCATGCGGATCTCGTTTCGCCTGGCACGCTGAAGAGGATGGCTAACCTCGGCGTCGGCGCCAATTTCAATCCAGAGATCAAATACCTCATCGCCGACAGCCAGATGGCGAGCATCGGGCCGCAACGTGCCAACTACGAATGGCCCTACCGTACGGCCATCGACACAGGTGTAAACGTGGCCAGCGCGTCAGACGCACCCGTCACTGAAGGCAACTGGTTACAGGGCATCGCCACGTGCATGGAGCGCAAAGGCAAACAGACCGGCAACGTGTCAGGACCTGAACAGCGCATCACGCTCGATGACGCCATCCGCACCTACACCCAGGCGGGCGCCTGGCAGGACCGCGCAGACAGCTGGAAAGGTACCCTTGAGCCCGGCAAGGTGGCCGACATCTGTGTGGTGGATGAGCGGCTGTCGAGTGTTGAACCCTCTGTGTTTGCGAACGCCGAAGTCAAAATGACGCTGGTGGGCGGCCAGATAGTTCACGAAGCATAAGAAATCGCGGCTAAAGCCGCTCCTACAGAGGTAGCTAGATTGCTCTGTAGGAGCGGCTTTAGCCGCGATTGTTCAGTTTCAGAAACAACCTTCTCACCTCTTCAGCATCTTCCTGCCCCAGCACCTTCACGACTTCTTCCACCGCTGATACCAGGGCAGCCCTTGCCGCATCGCCATTTGGGTTGGCCGTCTGAATGTTGTGGTAGAGCTCCGGGTTTTCACTGAGCAATCCTCGCGCCGTGTTCTCCAAAGCGCTGAAGGTTGGAGTAGCCATTGCGTCAACAAGCTCTTCCGGTGCGTCCATAGCGTTTCTTGCGGCGGCGAAACTCAGGAGCGTCGCGTGAGCCAGGACCTGGACGACGCTGGTCACCCGGTCGTGTGTCTCAACGTCGGTGTCGAGGATGTTGAGCCCCCAGGATTCGAGATTTGAGCGCAACAAGGAACTGCTGTCACCGCCGCGCAGCTCAATAAACACCAGGTTGTTCCCCCTGAGTCCACGATCCGGTCCAAACATGGGATGCAGACTGACATATTGCGCCTCCAGACAACGCTCCCGGGCTCGCGCCGCTATTGGCTGCTTTACGGAACAGATGTCAGCGATCAGAAGTTCCTGCGATACCGATCCATCCAGGACCTCGAGCGCGGTGAGCGCAAGGTGCTCCGGTACACACAACATGAGGAGATCGAATCGGGATACAACCTCGATGAGCGGTTGGGCGTCCTTCAAGAGGTCGCACACCACGTCGGCCCCCGGGTCGATATCGATGGTGGTCACATCAGCGCCCGTTTCGCCCCACAGGTGAGCGAAGACACGCCCAAAACCACCACAACCACCGAGTATGCCAACCTGCCCGAACGCCACCCTGAGATCCTTAACTTCACTTGCCCATCCGGGCCTAACCTAAGATGCTAACAGCCCCTATCACGACTGGACACTTGCATATGGACCTGGCAGCGATGACCCAGGAGGCTGCCGACCTCCTGAAATCCCGGGACGAGACCATTGCGGTCACTGAAAGCTCGACCGGTGGCCTGATTTCAGCGGCACTGCTGGCAGTGCCGGGTGCATCGGCGTACTACAAAGGCGGTTCAGTCGTTTACACTCTCGAATCGCGCAAGAAAATCCTGGGTATAACCAAAGCTCAGGTTGAAGGTCTCGAACCGCTGACCGAAGCCATCGTCAGCCGGTTTGCTGAGATTGCCCGGGCGCAGCTGGACACCACGTGGGCAGTGGCGGAACTGGGCGTTGCGGGCCCAACCGGTGCCCGCTACGGGCATCCACCCGGGATCAGCGTGATTGCCGTGGATGGGCCGGTGAGTCTCGCCACGACGGTGGAGACCGGGAGCGACAACAGAGAAGACAACATGTGGACGTTCACACGGGCAGCCTGTGAGCTGCTCGCAGAGGCCATCAAGAAAGCCTGAACACATCCAGGGGGGAAAATGATCACAAAGGTCCTGATCGCCAATCGTGGCGAGATCGCCATCAGAATTGCACGTGCCGCGCACAGTCTTGGTATTGAGACGGTTGGTATCTATGCCACCCCTGACAACCTGGCCCTGCACACCCGGCAAGTCAACACGGCTGTGCAGCTCCCCGACAATCCGGATCCTGTTGCGGCGTACCTCGACGTCGAAACCATTGTCGCGATCGCTCGCGATCAGGGTTGCGACGGCCTCCATCCCGGTTACGGCTTTCTGTCCGAGAACGTCCAGCTTGCGAGAGCATGCGATGCAGATGGCATCAAGTTCATCGGTCCGTCTCCGGAGGTCCTGGGACTGTTTGGCGACAAGGTCAGAGCCCGGGAGCTTGCTGAATCCCTGGATATCCCGGTTATACCAGGAACCGCAATCAGCTCACCCGAAGACATCGAATCTTTCGGACAGGAGGTCGGTTACCCGCTCATGTTGAAAGCCTCATCGGGCGGCGGCGGGCGCGGCATGCGTGCCATCCATGCACCGGGAGACGTGGCTGATGCATTCACCCGATGCCGCAGCGAGGCTGAAGCTGCATTTGGTGACGGATCGTTATTCGTAGAGCGTCTCATCGAAAACCCGCAACACATAGAGGTGCAGGTTCTGGCAGACGCAACGGGTGCGGTCACCCATCTTTACGAGCGTGACTGTTCCCTGCAGCAGCGCAATCAAAAGGTCCTCGAGATCTCACCAGCACCCAGGCTCGACACGGATCTGCGCGAACGACTGCTGCAACAGGCATGCCGCCTTGCTGAATCAGCCGGTTACGCCAATGCAGGGACAGTGGAATTCCTGGTCTCCCCCGAAACGGACACCCACTTCTTCATCGAGTGCAATCCCCGCATCCAGGTGGAACACACCATCACCGAGGCGGTAATGAACACCGACCTCGTTGAGGCACAGTTTAGAATTGCATCGGGCGCCACCCTCGAAGATCTTGCACTGGC
>JANQFF010000224.1 GCA_028277965.1 Pseudomonadales bacterium | reverse complement strand
GCAAGCCTGGCGAGCCTTGTCCATGTCGCAACGTGGCTGTGCTGTCGCTACCTGGACCCAAATCCAGCCGTAGTTCGTGACAAAAAGGCATGGAAGCGGATGGGGTTGGATGATGCATGCCTGGCTCGATTCCAGGTCGATGCCACCAACTGCGGTCAGCTAGCGGGCGGTTTGGTCTAGGCGACCGGGTCAACACCAGCTCCGGAGGCCGTCCCATCTCACGATTCTCGTGGTCGCAAGCGTAGCCGTAGCCGTGATCCTACTGGATCCGTTTTGCCGCTCTCCGCCAGAGTGAGCGCAGTGGGCAGAACCGGGATCTCGGTGAGTATGCAGTGGCGCTAGGGGTCACAGCGGTGCGATTTTTGGTGCTTGGGCGGTTTTTTCTTGTCGGAGAACAGACTTGTCCCCATACGCACCGACGGTGGTTGTGGGGGGGGCTGCTTTTGTATGGGGCGGCACTAGCTATGCAGCAGGAGCAAATGCCAGCTCTGGGGCCCAGGGCGGAGGTCTTCCGGTTGGGGTGTGAAGCTCGATCGATGGCCGTTCTTCGGGGTGCAACCGATTCCACTGGAGGCGTTGGTGCCATGTGAGACGTCGGTGCTGTCGGTGAGCGTCATCGGCAGCCACAAGTCTGTGCCGACGGGGTGGTGTCTTGGGCACAGACAGGGTGATGTAAAACTCGATGTGTTCGGTGTTCTCCCTCCAGAGCTTGCGTGCTTGGGCGGGGAGAAACAGGGGCGAGTAGACAGCGTAGGGACCAGCCTTGGTCTGATCATCATCAGGAGCAAAGGCAAGTTCTTGATGTCGTCGGCGGTATTCTAGCTGGGGCATGCAGGGAGGTATCTGGGAGGCGAGGTTGATGGTGGTGCGCAGTTCTTGACAGTTGCGGGTTAGCTCCTGAAGCCCTTCGACGATCTTACGACCAGTGTGGATATGCACTGTCTTGACCGGATGCGGAGCGACGCTCGACATGCAGTCGGAGCGAAGGTTGCAGCTTGCGCATGTCGTAGGGGGGGCTCGAAACCGGACCTTGGGCTTGCCATGGTCAAAGCTGGCTCCTTGATAGCGCATCTCCTGTTTGGCAGGACAAATCAGAGTGTCGCCAGTCCATTGCCAGTCAGGGCGGCGACGAAGCGCTTGCTTCCAGTCAATCCGCGAAAGCCAATGAGGATAGTGCTTTTCGTATTCGGCAAGTTGAACTTTTTGGGTGTTGATGGACTCTGATTTCTGTGTAGCGGATTTTGTTTGCTGCGCGGATTCTGGGCGGTCAGGAACCCGCTCAGGAGCTGTGGCTTGGTTGACCGTCCGTGGTTTCTGGGGCGGCACAACGTGCTCTTCATCCGCAAGCTCGAAGCCGCGCGCAATGCGGAAGTTCCATACAAACAGCCCCGCCAGCATGGCGAACTCCTGACCCGCTGGATTTTCACTAAATAGGCGTTGCAAACCCAGTTCTCGATCTTCTTGGGCGAATCGATTCTCTTGCGCCGTCCTCTGGAAGAACATGGACACCAGTTCAGCAGCGGGGAATGCGGATGGTTCAAGCCCCACGCTAACGAAGAGTTCATACTGGAAACCATCAATCAGTCTGCCGTGGCTTGCTTGCGCTGCGCCATCAGAACGTTGGAATCGGGAGACCACAACCCGCACCTGAACCGGCTCGTAGCGTGTGCCATGCGCGCGATAGGTTTTCTCGGAGGCAGGAAGCGTTACCATCCCCAACTCTGCTGCCGACCGCTGAGGTTCTGTGCCCGATGAGGGTACCGCATACCACTGCGCTTCAGCCAGGCGACTCTGAACATCTGTTTGCTCCAACAGGTCGTAGCGCTGAGAACGACTGACCAAACAAACCCCGGATTCAATACAAGCGGACAGATAAGGGACCGAACCAAAAGCACCATCGCCCCGGATGACCGCTCTCCGACTTGACCAATCAAGCATTGCACAGAAGTGCCGAACCGTGGCCACAGCAGCTTCAAAGTCGCCACGTGGGTCACTGTTGCCTTTCCCCACCCGGCCACCCAGCCACAACCCGGTGCCCGCATGCTGCAGCGATGACCGGGTACGTTTCAGGTCTCCGCGTTTGCGGCCTAGGTAGCCTGCAACTGCATAACGCTCACCTCGTCGCTTTGCAGCAGGGAGGGCTTCTCCCGTAGGCAACGCCCGTTGCAGCACACCTTCGCTGGTATGGTCAAAATCGAACACGTGGTACTGCTGGCCCTGTGTGTCCCAAGTCTGACAGGTTTTCCACTCCAGAAGCCGCCCCGTGCCCGCACAACTCGTCAACAATTCCAAGACACCCGACCGAACCAAGGAGAACTCTGCAGATTTCAAGGCCCGGGAAATGGATGCCGATGAAGGAACCAAACGCCGGCCAACAAGCGCTGCCAACTCACGCCGCCACCGCCTCACTTTTCCGCAGAACTCCCGAATCCCACACGATTGATGCGTCGCGAAATAGACCACGAACGTCAAAAACACATCGAAGCCGGCGTACCCCGTCCGGTTGATGCGAACCAACGCCTCAAGCCTCTCCAGAACACCCTGTTCTGACAGCCACAAAAGGACGCTTGCACCTTCGTTCAGCCAGTCTGGCAGAGGTCCAAGACCTGTTTTTTTTTGCTGACAACGTGCTCCAATCCCGACATAGTTACACCTTCCTTTTGTTTTGTGGCGCCGTTCGGGGCTCTGAACAAACGCCGAGCGGCGCCGTTTTTGTTCAACTAAAACGAACTCCAGCAGAAAACAAAGAAAATTTCGATCCGGTTCACGTAGGATCACGGTCACGGTCACGATCACGATCACGATCACGATCACGATCACCCTCACGATCACCCTCACGACCACGGTCACGAGCGCGACTACGACTGCGAAATGATTGGCTACTCTACTCGCTACGCAGCTCGAAGCTTGTCGACCAACCCTTGGCGGAAAAAGCGGCGTACGTCGCGCCTCACGCGGCGGGTATGGCCGTCCTTGCCGTATCGGTCGGTGAGATGGCGGCAGAACCTCTGCGCCACACGGTTGGCAGTATGGTAGCGACCTGCTTCCGAGGTAGGCACTTCGGCGTGCAAACTGTAGTTGTGAAACAGACGGCGAACTAGGCCCTGCGCTGCCGTTTGCATATCAACGCCCTGCCCCACCAACAGCAGCCACGAGCCAACAAACTTGTCCACCTCCGCTTGAATCTCAA
>JANQFF010000197.1 GCA_028277965.1 Pseudomonadales bacterium | reverse complement strand
GCAAGCGGCTGGTCAAGTTTCAGTGCCGCGAACGGCTCATGTGGGATTTCTACCGTTTGGATTCAGCGTGAAGGCAAGGCAATTACTGTCTTGTTTCAGTGCCGCGAACGGCTCATGTGGGATTTCTACTGTCGAAACAGAGCTTATCAACAACCCGGGTGAATGTACAGGTTTCAGTGCCGCGAACGGCTCATGTGGGATTTCTACCCAAGAAGAAGGCCCAAGCCCAGGCCCAGGCCAAGAAGGTTTCAGTGCCGCGAACGGCTCATGTGGGATTTCTACTGAGCTGGAGATGGAATACAGGTGGAGGGAGTGGAAACTCGTTTCAGTGCCGCGAACGGCTCATGTGGGATTTCTACTCCGCCGAGGTTTCTTCGAATCCATTACTGTCCAAGAGTTTCAGTGCCGCGAACGGCTCATGTGGGATTTCTACTACCCTGATGACCTTGGCCGACCTGCAGACTTTGCGGGACGCGTTTCAGTGCCGCGAACGGCTCATGTGGGATTTCTACCGAGGCAGTGATTGCAGGACTGCCGCGAAACCTGGTCACCACGTTTCAGTGCCGCGAACGGCTCATGTGGGATTTCTACTCGAGTTCTACCGCACGCAATGGTCGCAGTACTTTAACAGGTGTTTCAGTGCCGCGAACGGCTCATGTGGGATTTCTACTAGTAGTAATCATTGCGATCGTGGCAGCAGCACCTTCGGCAAGTTTCAGTGCCGCGAACGGCTCATGTGGGATTTCTACCACTGGGTGGGGCTTTGACATCGCCAACAGGAATGAGGAGTTTCAGTGCCGCGAACGGCTCATGTGGGATTTCTACCCTGGTGTTTGGGTGACAGTTTTTTCATCCGATGGCTCGAAGGTTTCAGTGCCGCGAACGGCTCATGTGGGATTTCTACCGGTCGGCTGTTTCGCGTTGGGCTTTGGCCTAGTAGTTTCGGGCCAAGTTTCAGTGCCGCGAACGGCTCATGTGGGATTTCTACCTGATTGATAAAGAAATGATCCCGGGCGAAAACTTTGAATTGTTTCAGTGCCGCGAACGGCTCATGTGGGATTTCTACCATTCCGAAGAGCAAGAAAGCGAGCGAGATCGCGAAAGTTTCAGTGCCGCGAACGGCTCATGTGGGATTTCTACCAATTCTCATTCAGCCAGAGAGACCTGAGTCACTGATCTTTCGAGTTTCAGTGCCGCGAACGGCTCATGTGGGATTTCTACCGTCGGAGAAAGACATCATCCTGCAAGATCTGCTAGCTCTCGCGTTTCAGTGCCGCGAACGGCTCATGTGGGATTTCTACAGAGTTACCCGTGGTTGATGCGTCGGTTATGCCCGAATTGGTTTCAGTGCCGCGAACGGCTCATGTGGGATTTCTACTCGAGTGCTTTCTGGAAGCGCTCAAACAGGCCAGAGAACGTTTCAGTGCCGCGAACGGCTCATGTGGGATTTCTACGAGATCGCACCAGACGCGAAAGCGAAGTCCTGGTCAGGTTTCAGTGCCGCGAACGGCTCATGTGGGATTTCTACCCCCAGCTTTTTTGTGTCAGGCTGACGGGAAGCTGGGATCAGGCTGACAATCTGGGCGTTTCACATGGTTTGCTCCCCCTCTCGCCGGCGTCGGGACTTGACAGTAGCCATTATCGAGCGAGAGGATCGGACGAAAACCTCCGGGGTCGCTCGATAATGGCGCTTGTCAAGTTACCAAGGTGGACGGGATGCTGTCGTCTGGCTGTCGGAAGCTGACAGAGCGGGGTCGTTTTCGTCCCTGCCGGGCATATCTAGCACGCAAACGGCAACCCCCTCTACCCCCGGTGGGTAGATCGAGCCTGGACGGCAGCCCGGAAGCTGGTCTTTGGGCATCGAGCGGCGGGTTTTTTTGCGAGCGAGAAGGGGGGTAGGCCCCCTTCCTGGCTCGCTCGATAATGGATATGGTAAAGTACCGGTGCCTGTCGATGCTCCTCTAGTATACCATGACGCGCGCCGCCGGTCAAAACGTTGTGATAGAACCGCCTGGCCGTCCGGCTGTTGCGGATGCGGGCTAGAGGATGATCACGTCTACCTCGTGCGCCACCTCAGGGCCCAGGGTGCTCTCCACCCGTTTGACGCACGCGCCGCAGAGGGTGTAGTAGCGGACGTGGTCCAGGCGGGGCTTGATGATGCGCCGCACGTGGCTTTTCATACGGGCCAGCTCTCGATGGTCCAGGAGGCACTCGAAGACGCTGTACTGGACCGGCGTGCCATAGTTGCGCAGTGCTTTGTGCAGCCGCGTGCGGCGCCGGTCGTCGGGGATGTCGTAGGCGACGATGACAAAGGTTTTGGCCATGTCGTTCCTCCTTCTCTCAACGGACGGTCACCGGCCGGTAGCGGGGCGCGTCGCCTT
>JANQFF010000166.1 GCA_028277965.1 Pseudomonadales bacterium | reverse complement strand
GTACCCGGGCGACCAGCCAGACAATACTGGCGGTTGCCCAGCTCCCAGCCGGATCGACACCCTGCACAAACGCGGCCAGGTTTGCGGCCATAAACACGCTGACCGCCTCCCACTGGTTCATCTGCGCACCCCAGGCACCCGCACCCCCCTCCACGAGAGACGCCGCCTGTAGCCTCGGCTGATTCAAATCCAGCCCACCCAGTTGTTTGTTTCGAAAAGGCACCGACGCGCCGGCCCAGATGTAGGGAAGGATGATGCCTCCGAGCAGGCACCAGAGTGGAATCGTCATACGCTCCTCCAGACTGCTTTATCGTCTTGACGAATAAGCATCGCTGATTCGGACTTCTATCCGTCTATCTATTTGTATAGGGCCTCAGAACCGTGCGCAACCTCCAGTCCCAGCCTTTCCTTGCGCGGCAAAGAGCGTAAAACGAGGCCGTAGGACATATCGATCATCCGTTCAAGCTCACCCTGCGGCACGCTGCCATCCAGGAGAACCGTATTCCAGTGTGTCTTGTTCATGTGATAACCAGGCAGCACCGCGTCGAAAACGTCGCGCAGGATCAGCGCTTCTTCGGGATCACATTTGAGATTGATGCGCGCGAGGTCGTCTTCCCACCCGAGGGTGCCGAACATTTTTTTCCGGATCTTGAAAACGTAGACATCGGGCCCAAACGGGAAATCCAGCCACGCTTCAGGTCGCGACAGGAAATAGTCTTTCGCGGCATCCCCGTCCATAGCTAAAGCGTCTCAGGCGATCAGGCGATAGCCAGAACCGACAACACTGCCGGCATACCTTCTCCACGGGCCCGCCACTCCGCGTCCGGGCTGACCTGCCAGACCTCGCCGTTATCGGTTCCAACCAGCACACCACCCGGAACCCCGGGATCGATGTTCAGACCGTGGAAGTTGACCGCGGACGGTGAGTGGTTTTCGTCACAGAGGCTCCGCCAGTGTTCACCACCGTCGTCCGACCGGAACAGCATTGCACCGGCACCGCCGTCCTGCCTGTAGTTGGAGAACGCTGTGGGGGCACTGGCAACAGTCAGGGCAGAGTTGCCCCGGGAATCAATGCACATCGGCCGGGAATACCTCGGGGTAATCCCTTTCCAGGCGTAAACCCAGTGTTCGCCGCCATCGTCTGAACGGAATACACCCGCATTCCCTTCAATCATCTCTGCAACCCCATCGAGACGGCCGTAACCCGTCGATGCGTAGAGGACGCTATTGTCATTCGGGTCGGCGTACATCATGTGCAGATCGGGATTGTCACCCGGGAGATTCATCGTCCATGTCTCTCCCCCATCGGCACTCATGGCAATACCACCCACTTCAACACCTACCCAGAGCTTCTGGCCCTGGACAACCAGAGCTCGTGCACTGGCAGGAATAGGTGGATCCAGGGGTATACACCAACCAGCTGAGTCCGCGAGCTCCGCAAACGAAGAAACTTCCGTCCACGTTTCTCCGTGATCCTCGCTTGTGAACAACCCTGCTGGCGCGACCCCGGCATAAAGGAGCCCGTTGCCGTTGGATCGGGTCTGCCAGACCTCGCGTCCGTCGAGCCCACCGGACCTCCAGGTTTCACCGTTATCGTCCGAGAGATACAGGCCATCTCCGGTACCGGCGAAAAGGCGACCGCCTATTTCGACAATCTCCCGCACTCCACGGCTTTCCAGAACACACCGGGGCTCCCCCTCCTCAACTTTGAAAACCCCACGGCTGGTCCCGGCAAGAATCTTCATCACGTTTCCCCCTAATGAAGTTCACCCAGTCTACCACCAGTTTCTCACGCAGCGTCCGGATACAGGGCGTCAAGCGGCATCGACGACCCATCGTCCTGAACGATCCTGCAATGAAAGCGCTTCAGGCGACGAGGTTCCGGTACACCACAGCTGTGAGCGATGATGCCCACTTCTTTTTCAATGTTCCTTGCGTAGTTGTAGACCCGTTCCGTTTTGTCACCTACGTCGAGACCGCGCTGCAGCTTCCTGTTGTGTGTCGTTATGCCTGTCGGGCAGGTGTTTTTGTTGCACTGCAACGCCTGGATACATCCCAGGGCAAACATGAAACCCCGTGCGGAAGTAACAAAGTCCGCACCAACACAGAGTGCCCAGGCAACCTGGGCGGGATTGATGAGCTTGCCGCTGGCAACCACCCTGATTCGCTCTCTGAGGCCGTGTTCTTTGAGCATATCAACCACGAGCGGCAGGCTTTCTTTCAACGGCAACCCCATGTAGTCCATGAGACTGGCGGGGGCAGCGCCCGTTCCACCATCAGCGCTGTCAATCGTGATGAAGTCGGGCGCGCTTTCGATTCCACGTTTGTGTATAGCCTCACACAGGTCATCCAGCCAGCCATACGCGCCGATCACTGCCTTAAAACCCGTTGGCTTACCTGTTACAGATCTCACCCTTTCAATCATGTCGAGCAGGTCGTCGGCAGAGTCGACCTCCGGGTGCCGATTGGGACTGATGGAATCCTGACCGGGTTCTATATACCGTATCTTCGCTATCTCCTCCGTGACCTTGTTTCCCGGGAGAATGCCTCCCTTTCCCGGTTTGGCACCCTGGCTGAGTTTGATTTCGAACATCTTCACCTGCTCGTGTGCAGCAACTTCACGCAACCGTTCATCACTCAGGTTACCCTCCGCGTCCCGAACACCGTACTTGGCCGTGCCAATCTGATGGACAATGTCCGCGCCGCCCTCGAGATGCCATGGTGAGAGCGCACCTTCACCCGTGTTCATCCAGATGCCTGCTTTTTTGGCTCCGCGAGACAGCGCCAGGACAGCAGGTCGGGAAATCGCGCCATAGCTCATGCCGGAGATATTGAACAGAGAGTCCGTGATGTAAGGCGTTCTGCAGAACGGTCCAATCTTCACTGGTCCTGGATCGGACGTGTCTTTCTCAAGAGTGGGATAGGGACAATTTACGAAGAGGACTGACCCGACGGGTTTCAGGTCACGGGTTGAGCCAAACGCGACCGTCGTATCCACGTCTTTGGCCGCCTGGTATACCCACGTCCGCTCTGCGCGGTTAAATGGCATTTCCTCGCGGTCCATCGCAAAAAAGTACTGACGGAAGAACTCACCGAGGTGTTCGAAGAGATACCGGAAGCGGCCGATCACCGGGTAGTTTCTGCGCACGGCACTTGCCGTCTGCCTGCGGTCGAGCACATAGAGAATGGCAACCCAGACCACACCGAGACCCACAAGCCAGATAAACAGTTCCGCCATCACCGTAAACACGGTGTCCACGTATGTCATGTCCATTGCTCCGCCCCCAATTTCATAATGGGGCGTTGGACGGCGGATTTGCGATTTGGTTCCCGGCTAGTCGGGTAGCCCTAACACACGTTTGGCGATGATGTTTCGCTGCACCTCGTTGCTGCCGCTATAGATGGAAGCAGCGCGGTAGAAGAGCCACTGTTTGGTATCTTCGAGCTCCCGTCCCTGGGACGTGGTGTCTCCACCCGAGATGGTGTCCGGAAAGCCACGCACACCACGCATCTTCAACAGCAGGTCATAGTACGTCTGCTGCAACTCGGTGCCATACACCTTGAAGATCGAGGTGGCTGCTCCCGGCGTCCCGCCTTCTGACTCTTCGACTGCGCGACGCTGGGTCATCCTGAACACGTGGTTGTCCATTTCGTACTTCAGCACCTGGTTGCGGTAAGACGCATCGGCGATGGCCCCGCTTTCCTCGCCTATCCAGCGACGCGCTTCATCCACCAGGCTCATCTCGTCACCTTTGGCACCACCGCTGACGAGACTCTCCATCCCGGAACGTTCGTGCTGAAGTAACCTTTTGCCTACCGTCCAGCCTTTATTCAGTTCCCCAACAAGATCTTCCTTGCGCGCAATGGCGTCTGTGAAGAACGTTTCGTTGAACGGGGATTCGCCACTGATCATTCTGATCGGTCGAACCTCGACCCCCGGCTGGTCCATCGGCAACAGAACAAAGCTGATGCCTTCGTGTTTTGGTACATCTGGATCGGTACGGACGAGACAGAACATCCAGTCGGCATTGTGCGCGCCGGACGTCCAGATTTTCTGACCGTTGATGAGAAAATGATCGCCATTATCCACCGCGCGCGTGCTGAGGCTCGCAAGATCGCTGCCCGAACCCGGCTCACTGTATCCCTGGCACCATTCGAGTTCAGCCCTGGCAATCCTGGGCAAGTGCCTTGCTTTCTGGTCATCGGTGCCGAATTCCAGGAGTGTCGGGCCAATCATGCTGGTACCGAAGCTCGACAGGGCAGGGCGGGCGTTGATTGATGCCATCTCCTCGAGCAGGACCAGGTACTGATCGTTGTCGAGCCCGCCACCACCGTACTCGACGGGCCAGTTGGGCACTGTCCAGCCTTTTTCAACCATGCGCTCGAGCCAGAGCACCGTATCCGGATCAGTTATCTCGATTTTGGTACTGCCGTTCGACACCGGTCCAGGCCCACGCGCACCCGGCGGACAGTTATCTTCGAGCCAGGCCCGGGTTTCAGCCCGGAAATCTGCAAGTTCGCTCATGTGCCACCTCGAATACCCAGTAAACAGACCATGCTAACCGCAATCTCTGGCGGTTTGAATCTCAGTGAATCACCCATTAAGGTGCCGCGATGCTCGACCCCGGAACAAAACGAATCGGCGTGCTTGGCGATGTGCACAGCGAACATGCTCATTTGCAGGCAGCCATCAGCCACCTGGAATCCCTGGGTGTGGATATGTTCATCTGCACTGGCGATCTGGCTGACGGGCAGGGTGACCTGGCCAGATGTGTCGAGCTGCTCACGGCAAACGACGTTGTGACGGTACGGGGCAACCACGACCGATGGGTGCTTGAAAACAAAGCTCGTCACGTTCCGCATGCGCATCAACGCCGCGATCTTGACGATGGGATACTCGAATACCTCGCATCCATGTCGTCTACTGCAACGCTCGCCACACCCCTGGGCCAGCTTCTCCTTTGTCATGGGGTTGGCAACAACGACCTGAAAAAAATCTGGCCTGGAACTGAGCGTATGCCCATCGAGCGCTGCGACCGGCTGGACAAGATCATTGCCCAGGATGAGATTGCCATCATGATCAACGGTCACGTGCACTATCGGACGCTCATCCACTTCGAAAACATGTTGCTGCTGAACGCGGGAACGCTGAAGCGTGATCACCGCCCCGGTTTCAGTCTGCTGGATCTCGCAAACGGAGAACTCACTGGATTCGAGTTGACCCCGGAACCACGGGAAGTCAAAAAACAGCCCCTCGCGCCCCAGGCTGGTACACGGGTGTTCGGTGACACGCGGCACTTCGACGGCAAGTGGGTACCCGTGACGCTGTACGCATGACCCATCCAGTTCGCATACCCGAGAGTGCCTGTCAGTTTCGTTCGGTTTACGCATCCGGACCCGGGGGGCAACACGTCAACAAGAACGCAACCGCTGTAGAGCTGCGCGTTCGCATCGCAGATCTCAACCTGAATCCCGGGACCGAGCGTCGCCTCAGGACTGCCCAGCGTAACCGTATCAACAAAGCGAACGAGCTCGTCATTCAGGCCGACACCCATCGATCTCAGCAGCGCAACAAGCAGGAGGCGCTGGACCGCCTGTTGGGGATGCTCACGCAGGCAGCAACGGTACCCAGAAAACGTATCGCAACCAAACCAAGCAGGGCGTCAAAGGCCAAACGGCTCGATAAAAAGAAGCGCCGCGGTCAGGTCAAAGCAAAGCGTCGTAAACCGAGGGTCGAGTAAGGCACAACAATGACTGAGAGAAGGAACCGGTTTGACCGGCTGCTCAAACGCCTCGCGCTGGCAGAACCGGCTCGCGATCTCTATGTGGGCGGCGCAGGTGAGGGGGGTATTGGCGGCGAAGCGCGTCTGTTCGGTGGCCTCGTTGCAGCCCAGGCCACCATGGCTGCACAAAACACCGTTGAAGGATTTCCGCTCCACTCACTGCACGCTTACTTCCTGCGGCCGGGGAGGGCCGAACAGGACATCGAATACCGCGTGACACGCAGTAAAAACGGCCGCAATTTCCAGGTCCGGGAAGTAGACGCCTGGCAGGCGGGTGAATGCATATTTCAGCTCCAGGCGAGCTTTCACAAACAGGCAAGCGGCGTCATGCACGCCGATCCCATGCCAGACGCTCCGGATCCCGAAGGACTGCCAAACCGGGATCAGCTGCGGGGAAGAAGTTACTGGCAGGACATGCCGCTGGACGTGAGAATGGCAACACCCATTACCGAATCAATTCCCCTGCCTCCCGAGCAACGGATCTGGATTCGCGCTAATGGCACGCTCCCTCCGGATCCAGCCCTCCATGTGGCGATGCTCGTCTACGCGAGCGACCGTTGCCTGCTCGATACCGCCTGGCGCCCCCACGCCGATGCAGGGGATCTCGCCGGCGCCAGCCTCGATCACGCAATGTGGTTCCACCAGGTGCCCGCGTTCGATGACTGGCTGCTCTATTCCATGGTGAGCCCGGTGGCTGACTCCGGGCGCGGCCTTGCCTTCGGATCTATCTATTCGAGAAGTGGGGAACGACTGGTCACAGTGGCCCAGGAGGGTCTGCTGCGGGTCATGTGATAAAAGGTGCTGATGGATGCGCGCGCGGATACTCCCGCAGGAACTTGAAGTAGTGGCCCAATGTCCGGTCCGATTTTGTCAGCGTTCCCGGTCGGAAGTGCATGGACGTCATAATGTGGGTGTCTTCGCCAACGATGCCGACTTCTGTCAGCAGGCACTGTTCCAGGAAATCGCGGTCCGATTCAGCGTCACCAGACTTCTGCACTGCCAGGACCATGTAGTTCCGGGTCATGCCGGGTCTGACCAGACCCATGGGTACCATGAACCCGAACCAGCGGCCTTCCAGGTAAGCACTCTGGTAGTACAGGGAAGTTCCAAACACACCCACTTCCCACGATGCACGGCTGCCTGAATCGAAAAATCCCTCAAATTCGTAAGTCATGCTGTGATCTGTCCACTGCATGTTTGACGCTTCTTCATCAAAGCTGATGCGGTGCAGTGTCTTGATGTGCTGGATATCGGGGGTATTGCAGCATTGCACCCAGGGATCGACCGGCATCAAGTCCGGCAGAACAATTGTTTTGATGAGAAGATCTTCAGAAGGGAAGGGGAAAACAGGCACGTCATACAAAGGTTTTGTGCCGTTGAAAGCCCAGATCACCCCGTAGCGTTCGATAGAAGGAAAAACGAACAGGCAAGCCGAGGGCGGTGGAGGATCACCAATGGCGGTTTTTGCACACCGGCCGTCACCACCGTATTCCCAGTGGTGAAACGCACAACGCACATGACTGCCAACGACGTCCCCGGCTTCGAGGCTCGCTCCCATGTGCGGGCAAAATGCGCTTGTGACATGGGCAACACCATCTTCCGTGCGCCACACAACGACACGCCCATCCAGAAAATCGAACCCCTGGATTGTCCCTGATTCCACCTCACTGGCGAGGCAGATGGGAAACCAGGACTGGGAAAACACCCCACCTGCGCCTTCTGCCGGTACCGGGTCCGCCATCCGTTCTTTCGGCACAACCGCTTCGGGATTGCCAACACGATCCACGTTATCTTCCAGCACAGGCATGGCTCGGAGGCTTTCGGCAAGCTGCGTGGGTACCGCATCTATTGCCGTGGTGGTGCGGGGTACGGTATCTCTTTCACTGGCCATTGCTCAACACATCCCACTGCCCGGGCTCGCCACTAAAGCTACCCCTTTGAAGCGAAGCGTGCCAGTTGAAGCGAAGCGTGCCAGACGCACGTCCCGAAGTGCTCGCAGGCGGCTCAGCTGATTCGGTCCATCTCACTCAGCTGGTGAAACCCGGCCCACAGATCGTCCATTGCGGGTCGGTCGGGCCTGTGCTCGAGGATATCGAACCACAGATTACCCGGGTCGTCGT
>JANQFF010000144.1 GCA_028277965.1 Pseudomonadales bacterium | reverse complement strand
CTCCACGCTGCCGAGCTGTCGATTTCCCGTGGATTGATATTGCAGGACCTGGTGGGAGAGCCCGGGCACGGCCAGGCGGGACCAATTGACCTGAACCCGCTCGACGAGCTTTGCGGGGTTGAACAAACACTCCATCGACTCACCGGAGGAGATGTTCATCAGGGTACAACGCGGTGGTCGTGTAACTGCCTGGTCGATGCCCATAGTTAAAATACAGGCACTGGCGAGAAGGACCGGCCAGCCGCATCTCGACTCGCCTTGTAGGAGGCTTGTGCGAGCGTCTCGCCATCTACCTCTAGTTTGACGTTCAGCTGTTGGTCACCACTTTGCTCTGCATTGGATGCTGTTAACGCGGCAATCGTCTCGGTCAGCCCGGCAAGCGCTCTGCTGCGTTGGTTGTTTTCTGAAATAGCGGGCATCGCCCCGGTGAGATTGTCTTGTCCCGTTTTCGTCCTGCTGGCATTAGCAGGTACCACATCGCTGCCAAATGCCAGTGGCTGGCTCTTCAGCTGAACCAAGCTTTCAGGGAGCAGCGCATTTGGGATTTTGCGCAGTACCCCCATGGCCAACTCCACAAGCCCTGACAAGGCGCGCTTCACTCCCTGCCTGACCCCGTCGAAAAAGCCGATGATCCTGCCGACAAAAGCTCGGATGCTCTCTCCGATAGCTCCGAAGAGTCTGCTGAACCACGAATTGATACCAGAGAAGAATTGACCCACCCTACCGAAAAATGTGGTGATACGATCCCATGCCTTGGAGAACGCGTCGGGAATCTTTTCTGTCAAAGCCCATATAACTGCGTCCAATCCCTGATTGACTGCTGAGCTCACAACGGCAAAGACATCCTTGATCCGGGCCAGCACCCACAGTAACCCGTTCACTACCTTGATGAGGCCGGCGATCACCAGGCTGATAAAGGTGACGATACCGCCGATAACCCGGCCGATGAATGCCCCAACCGACTTCCAACTCGCGGTGGATTGTTCTACTGTACCAATGGCGTCGTTGGAGCTGCCGGTCAGCTCGTTCCAGGTTTTGATCAGATCGGCAACAGCGCCACCGATGGTATCGAACGCCGGACCGATGAACTCCTTCATCGCCCGGAACCCTGCGATGATACCGCCGGTGATACGCGCTTGGATCGCGACCAGTTTTGCGACCCACCTGACGATGGTACCGAGGGCCGTGCCAACGGTATCGCCAAAATCGCGAAATGCCTCAGAAGGCAGATTTGTCGCCCCACCAGTCAGCTCTGAGAAGGCCGCAGAGAGCTCGTTACCGAGCTCGCGAAATGCGGCGACCAAATCCTGGAATACTGCTCGCGCCCCATCAATCGTGCGGACGAATCCCTGCTTAAATCCCTCCCAGACGCGCTGGAGCCGAAAAACCAGCTTGTGCACACCTATGAGAAATTGCTTGAGCCCTTGGTTCTCGGCTCTCGCCAACTCTTCGCGGACAGCTCCGGAAAAGCCACCTTGTTCGAACAGCTGCTTCAATCCGTTGAACAGAAGTGCGATACGGTCTTGGAGGTTCTTGATCAGATCTCCAAACCCGCCCAGGTTCTTCTCGTAAGCGATACGAAATCCCACAAACGCAGCAGCAACAAGGCCGATAATTGCCAGTACCGGAAGCAGGGTCGACAGGATTCCGCCAAGACTTATGCCAAGTGCTTTGATACCAACGCTCAGAAGGGTGAATGCCCCCTTGGCTGCGATGCCGGCACCGACCAGCGCGAGGAGCGCGCCTAACGCTGTCGTAAATCCTGCGAGCATGGTCTTGATGGGCCTGGGGATCGCCTGAAACGCCCGGAGCACTGAGTTGAGAAACTCGACAAAGCTCCCCACAAGCGGCTTGAAGACTTTGGCGAACGGTTCACCGAGTACCACGGCAAAGGTCTGCAAGGTACCGCTGAGCAGTGTCTTTTGGCCTTCAAACGTGTCGAGCAGGGTATTTCTAAAAGCTGCTGCCGTACCCTCAGCCTGGTCCATTTCGCCGCGAAGTGCCTGGATGGCCGCGGCCCCCTGCAGGGTTACCTGGCGACCGTCCTGC
>JANQFF010000110.1 GCA_028277965.1 Pseudomonadales bacterium | reverse complement strand
AATGTGCAGGCTAGACCCATCTTGAAGGTCAAATATGAACTGCACGCTGTCCTTACCGTAAGATGGAGACCCCAAAAGCTGGGCGCGCCCGTTGGTCTGCAGCGCCCCGGCAACAATCTCGGCCGCGCTGGCCGTGCCGTGGTTGATGAGCACAAGCAGTGGAATATCAACCAATGCACCCGCCTTATGGACTTCATAGCTCGTTGTGTCTTGGTCTCGGAACTGCTGCCGCATGATGGTGCCATCTTCCAGGAAAAGGCGGGCGACCTCCACGCCAGGTTCTAACAAGCCGCCGCCGTTATCGCGCAGGTCGAGCAGGTATTTCTCGGCGCCTTGCCCTTCTAGGTCAGACACAGCAGCTTTGATCTCTTCCGGGGTGCTGGCGGCGATGAGGTTAATCTCGAGCACGCCTAAGCGAGGTTCCTCCGGGGTGAGGTGCCAGGTAACAGAAGGGAGATCGATCTGGGCGCGGCGGATATTAAACTCAAGCGGGGTATCATCCGGCGCACGTAGGACAGTAATGCTGACGCGCTGCCCCTCCGGCCCGCGCAGGAGGGCGATGATCTCGTCATCACTCAAATCTGAGAGGACTTCGCGTTGGTCCACCGCGAACAAGCGGTCGCCGTCAATGACACCAGCTTCTGCCGCGGGTCCATCAGGAAATGGGTAGAGCAGGGGAGCGTTCTCAGCGCCCCGTACCAAGCGCACACCGATCCCACCAAAGTTGCCTTCCAGGTTATCCGTTTCTAGTTCGTGCTGCGGCGGCTCCACGAAGCGGGTGTTGGGGTCATCAAACTCCGATAACATGCCCCGGATCATGCCATACTCCAGAGACGGCGCGGCGGGAATGGGATCGAAGGCATGGCCGAGAACAATTTCATGCGCCTGAGCGAGCACGGGTAAATCTAGTTCCGTTGGGTTGAGGTAGTCATGCGCCAGCCAACCCCCGAGGAAAGCGAGGGAGAGATTGGCGAGAATCAGCGCCATCTGAAGGATCAGGCGTTTATAAGACATAAGATCACCGTTCCAGGGAGATGACATGAAGTGTATCATGTGGGTGCAATAGATACTCGTTCGGCAACATTAGATAGGGCTTAGAGACAGGAGGATCAACGTGCGGATCGGAATACTTAGCGACACTCATGACAACATCTGGAAACTCGATGCGGCCATAGAGCAACTATCAGCCGTTGACGTTTTCCTGCACTGCGGAGACCTATGCTCGCCTTTTGTGGTGGTGCGTCTGGCGAAAGGAGCTGGGGAGCGACCAGTACATGCGGTCTGGGGCAATAACGATGGCGACCAGCGGCTGCTGCTGATGAAGGCGCAGGAAACCGGAAACTTCCACATTCATGGCCAACTGGCAGAACTAACGCTGGACGACAAAACGGTGGCGATGAACCACTATCCGGAAATCGCAAGGCCGATTGCCTCTTCTGGGCTGTACGATCTGGTGTGTTACGGGCATGACCATACGGCACATGAGGAACGCATCGGGAAGAGCCTGCTGCTGAACCCTGGCGAGGTCATGGGATTGAACGGGCGCAGCACGTTCGCGATCTACGACACAGCGGAAGATACCGTGGAGTGGGTTGAGCTAGCATAGTTTAACGAAGATTGTCTTAAAAGGAACAGATGCCAGCCTT
>JANQFF010000096.1 GCA_028277965.1 Pseudomonadales bacterium | reverse complement strand
ATGGCCCGACTTGTGGACCATCTGGAAAACATCCATGTGTATATGCTCAACGTCTATCCCCACGAGCTCCCTGAGCCGCGCGTGGACGTGAATCGATTTGCCGCGGGTCTCAACCACACAACGAAACATGTAATGGGAGGGGTCTATACGGTCGAGGGCGTTCGGAACGTGGTCAAGATGGCGCAGATCATCGCCGGTTCACCTGAGAAGCTGCGCGAGCGTCCCATTGTCTCCATGGTGACGTGTGTGATCAGCCCGTTCAAGCTGGATGAGAAATATACCAGACTCGCAGTGGAGGTTGCCCATAGCGGAGTTCCCGTGGTAGTTCCCTCGGAACCGTTGTGCGGGGCAACCGCTCCGGTGACCCTCGCGGCGAACCTTGTGGTTTGGGCCGTCGACACGCTTGCCGGAGTCATGCTCACCCAGCTGATACGTCCCGGAACTCCTGTCCTGGCGGGCTGCGTCTCGTCCATCACCGACATGAGAGACCTCAAGTATCTGTCCGGAGCAGTGGAGATGGGGCTGTTGAATGCCGGAGCCGCGCAACTCGCTCAGTTCTACCGGGTGCCGGTGTACACCACCGCGGGCATGTCCGACGCGAAAGTAAACGACGCGCAGGCGGGATACGAATCCGCAATGACGAGCGTGATGGTAGCCTTGGCCGGAGGTAATTTCATTCACGACTCCGCCGGCTTTCTGGAATTCTGTACGACCGCCTCGTACGACAAGCTTGTTATCGACAACGACATCCTTGGAATGGCAATGCGCGCGGTTGAGGGCATTCAGGTGAATGAAAAGACGCTGGCCTTCGACGTGTTAAAGGAGGCCGGCCCAGGCGGCCATTTTGTCTCCAGCAGGCATACTCGGAGATTCATGCGGTCCGAGCTGTACACTCCAAGCCTCAGCGATCGTGAAAACCGAGAACAATGGACCGAGAGCGGGTCTGCCGACGCCTGGACCAGGGCAACACAGAGGGTCAAAGAAATACTCGACGCGCCCCCCCAATCGGTTCTCCCCACCCATGTCATCGAACGCATTGGTGCTGAAGTGTCGGGAATCG
>JANQFF010000020.1 GCA_028277965.1 Pseudomonadales bacterium | reverse complement strand
AGAGAAACATCCCGGGCTGTTCGCAGCCGTGAATCCCATCGTTGCATACACGAGCCCCGACGCGGTCGACAACATTGCCAAACACCAGCTTCCACTGTGGGTGCACGCAGGGGGACGCGATCAGGTGGTACCCGTCGAGTATTTCTATCCCGCCGTCAACAGGCTCGAGGAACTCGGTCACCCGGATGTGCGTTTCACAGTCGAGGAGGACATGAACCACGATGTCTGGACCCGGGTATACGCAGGTGAAGACATTTATCGTTGGATGCTGGCCCAGCGGAAGAACTGAGTTCAACGTGCCTCAATCGAGTGACGTCCACTTGAGGTAGTTGGGCCACGCCGCCTCTGTACCCCAGTTATCCCAACGGGTATAGAGCGCGCTCGATATCTCGCACCGAAACAGCATTTCGAACTCCTGGGTGCCCTGACGCCCCTGAGTTGTCGCTACAACGGCTGCCTTAACACCCGTGTCGCTCACATGCTGAGCTGTGCCGCGGATGTGGAATTCTTCACCGCCTCCTTGAAGCGGAAACGAGTGTAGTGCGTAGTGCCCGTTTCGCTCCAGGTCGCGGAACTTGGGTGACATCGCAACAATGAATAGCCAGAGTTCGCTATCGGCAAGAACGGGAAACACCGGGTGCACGCGCGGACCGCCATCGGGCGCAACCGTGGCAAGGTACGCTGCAGCGATCTCCTGTTCCTGGTAGAGAAGACGCCGCCCGTGTTCGGCCAGTTCCGGATTGCCGCTCTCAAGTACCTTCCAACTCATCCTGTTACCATGTCTCCGGGATACAAAAAGGGAACGTCATGCCAACCATCGAACGCGAAAACGCCACGATCTACTACGAATCTTACGGCGACGGGCCGGCAATTGTCTTTGCACACGGTGCTGGAGGAAATGCCGCAATCTGGTTCAATCAGATCGCCCATTTCAGCCAGAACCACACTTGCGTTGCTTTCGATCATCGCTGTTTTGCGCGTTCGCCAACCTCAGCCAGTATAACGGTTCAGGACTTCCGCGATGATCTTCTGGCACTCATGGACGTGAACAATATTGAGGCTGCGCACCTGGTCGGCCAGTCGATGGGGGGCTTTACGGTTCTACGAACGGCGCTTGATGCTCCAGACCGTGTTCTGAGCCTGACCATGAGCTGTACCTCCGGCGGCATCGTCAATCCAAACCCGACACCGGCATTGAGAAACCTGACCTCAACAGACAACCGCGGTGTTGAAGGCATCAAAGCAACGATGTCGGCAAAGAGCAGCGAAAATGCCGCTCTCATGCAACTCTACGAATCGATCAACAACTTCAACACGGAGTTTGCATTCTCCAAGCTGAAACACCTGCTGGGACCCGACGATGCCGTACAACTAGAATCGCTGAAGGATGTTCAATGCCCAACGCTGTTCATCAGCGGCAAAGAAGACCCGCTTTTTCCACCCGATCAGCTGGCAGCCATGGTGCCTCACTTCAAGGAAGCCAGGATTGAGATTGTTGAAGACGCAGGGCATTCACCCTATTTCGAAAGACCCGAGGTATTTAACGAGCTGCTGGCACAACAGATCGGATAAGAAGAATCGCGGCTGATCTGGCCACCTCTGTAGGAGCGGCTTTAGCCGCGATTAAAGACCATTTTCTATTTCAACCCGTTGAAGAAGCTGTGGTTCGATGCGCGCTTTCGTCGCCTGCTCAAATGCGTATGCGTACTGGATGAGATCCGCCTCGTCGAATGCTGACCCGATAAACGCCATACCCACCGGCAAACCCGCCACCTCTCCAGCAGGGACCACCACGCTCGGATAACCGCTCACAGCTGCCAGGCGCGAACTCGACAGACCAAACACATCCCCGTTCACCCAGTCAGTCTTCCAGCTGGGACTGTTGACCGGTGCGACGATGACATCGAGGTTGTGCTCATGCAGCACACTGTCGACGAGCGCCTGCATGGCTGTCCGACTCTTCTCCAGCGCCTCAAGGTAGCCGGATGAGTCCAATCCACCTTTCCCTTCTGCCATCAGAAACAATTCCTGACCGAAAAAAGGCATGGCCCGTTCAACATTTGCGTCGTTAAACGCGATCAGCTTGGCCAGGGAGTTAACACTCTCGTCGACAGAACCGTTTTTGAGGTAGCGATTAAGGCCATCTTTGAATTCATGGAGCAGCACCTCGCGCTCACTCGTACCCACGCTATCAGGCACGTCTATTACAACCGGGTCGACAATCTCCGCTCCGAGGGATTCAAGAGCGTCAATACTCTGATCGAGAACCTTGCGCACAGGAACGTTGCGTTCCCCAAAATAGCCGCGCCACACGCCAACGCGTACGCCATTGAGCATCCGCTTCTCCAGGTCGGGCAGAAACCTCCCGACCACCGGCACGCTTGCCAGATCCTCTGAATCCTGTCCTGCCATCGATTCCAGCAGCAATGCAGCTCCATAGACAGTGTTGGCCATCGGCCCTGCCGTGTCTTGCGTGTGCGATATCGGAATGATGCCTGTGCGACTGACAACGCCGACCGTGGGTTTGATCCCGACAATGCCGTTGATACCAGACGGACACACGATCGAACCATCGGTTTCCGTTCCAACGGCCAGCGGGGTCAACCGGGCGGAAACCGCGACAGCAGATCCACTCGATGAGCCGCAGGGGTTCCTGTCCGTCGCATACGGGTTTTTCGTCTGCCCACCAAGACTGCTCCAGCCGCTCACAGACGCCGCGCCGCGGAAATTGGCCCATTCACTCAGGTTCGCCTTGGCGAGAATAACCGCACCAGCGTCCCGCAGCAGCGCAACATGAAACGCATCAGCGTCAGCCCTGTTGTTGGCAAGAGCGATGGAACCCGCGCTCGTCGCCATCGAATCACCAGTGTCGATATTGGCTTTCAGAACGACTGGAATCCCATGCAACGGACCTACTGCACCACCCGACGCCATCTGCCGATCAAGTGCTTCGGCAATTTCACGCGCATCGGGATTTACTTCGATAATGGCGTTGAGCTGAGGTCCCGCGTCGTCAAGTTGTTCGATCCGCTCGAGATACGCTTCAGTCACCTCGACTGCAGACAATTCCCGGCTTATCAACTTGTCCTGAAGTGCGTGCACGGACATAAACACGATGTCATCGGCAAACGCCGAGCCCCAGATTGAGGCGAGTGCCAGCACACAACAGGCGCGTACACGAATCGTCATTCTTCGAACTGACATCCTGGATCGGTGTTGACTGGATTACACCGTACGTCACCATCGATCCGAACCTGGAAGCCTGTGCCAAAATGATCCGCAGGCAGGTAATAGTCCGTGCTGATGGCCTGCGCGCCACTCGCGAGAGCAGCCTGCAGTCTTCTGGTATCGCCTGTGCGTGCTTCCCGGGTGTCCGCATCCGCACGGGTCCGGACCATGTAACCACGTTCAACCAGCTCGCGAATCCGCATACCTTCCTCGAGCGGATCGTTGATGATCAGGATTGCCGCAGCGGGGTGACCTTCCGCAACGGTTGTGAACATGGGCCGATCCATCCAGTTTTCGAGATAGGTGTTCCGCTTATCCCCGCCTTCATCGAGGATGAGAATGAATTTGCCACGGGCGTCCTTTATCGTCGGCCAGTTGAGCCCCCGCACATCCCTCGGGCGAATGAGCCTGTCAGCCAGTTCACCCTCCAGCACGACATCCATCTGGTCGAACGCCCGGCCATCGAACTTGTCCGGATCCGGCAGGCCTTCTATAGCCTGATCTTTGGCATTGAAACTCAACCAGATGGGTACGTGGTGCGGATTGTCATTGCTCCACTCCCTGATGATGCGCAAGCAGGCGTCGAGGGGAGAACAGTGAGTGTTCATATCGATTTGCTGGACATGCCCAACAGGGAACCCACCACCGGCTGAATCGTAGAACACGTCTATTTCGAGCTTGCGGAGCCCAAGATCCAGTTGCTCCTCGAGGGGAATATGTTCGTAATCCAGGCTTTCCGCAGCGTCCGGATTACGCGTGCGCAGGGCTGCCATGTGTTCTGGTGTCATGGCCTGTTTGTAGCTGTTGTGGCTCCCCACAAACTGCACCTGGTTGATGGTCAGGGGTGTCGCGCATCCGGCGAGCACAAATGCTGCCAGAACGACGAGACTTCTCACCCGATGTCCTGATCGTCCAGGGTGTGCCCCCATCCCTGTTTCGCGTGCAGGTACCGGCGGTTCCAGTCACTGACCCCCGTGACGTGTTTTTCCTGGGTTATCTGGGTAAGCCCGAATTCTGCAAGGTCGTTGACCTTCTTTGGGTTATTGGTGAGCAACCTGAACGGCTCATTTCCAACGAAGTGTTTCAGCAGGATCGCCGCATCGGTGAAATCCCTGGAGTCGTCAGGTAATCCAAGGGAACGGTTGGCCTGGTAGGTGTCTTCACCGGCATCCTGTAGAAGGTAGGTTGCAGCTTTTGCCCACAGACCAATGCCACGGCCCTCGTGTCCCGCCATGTAAACGAGGTAACCCCCGGCAGGATCATGGTTGATCCGGTTGATCGCTGATTCCAGCTGCGGGCCACAGTCACACCGCTCCGACCCAAAGACATCACCCGTCAAACAGTTACTGTGTACACGCACAAGCGAGTGCTCACGCGGCTGTCCGATCACGAGCACGCTGTTCACGGCAAGCGGGGAAACAAGATGAGAAAAGAGATGCTGGCCACCCCGGGCAGTCAGGTCCGAAGCCAGCGCGTTGACCTGGCTGAGTTCCGTGCTGCGTACAGCCGCATACCAGCTGACTGTCACCCTGATTGACGGGAAAGAGATCGGGAGTGGAATTGGGCCCAGCAGATTGATCGCGAGCTCTCCCGGAGCTTCCGGGCTATGCACATCAATGAGCTGCCCCTCCGCGTTGACACGGACGAGTTTGCCCTGTGCGATCAGTTTTTCACGAACTGCTGGATTCAGATACGTAAACATCGAGTTATCTTGCCTGATTTGCAGACCCCAGCATATAGTGGCCCGTCCGGGACGGTTCATGAAAAGGGGACATGATGTACGAGAACATTATTTATGAGGTTGCCGATGGTCGGGCGCGTATCACGCTGAACCGACCCGACAAACTGAATGCCCTATCGCTGGCGCTTCAGGCTGAATTGGCCGATGCCCTTTGGGAAGCGGACAACAACCGAGAAGTCCATTGCGTGATCATCAAAGGCGCGGGACGGGCATTTTCTGCTGGCTACGACCTTTCCGGGGCCGGCGGCAACGTCCCGGCCTCTTCCATACAGGATCCGGATGGTTCTTATCGCGGTGCCCGGTCTATCGACGATGATGCCTGGCAGCTCGAACGTGCCCAGCGCTACCGTATGGCTATTTTCGACATGCACAAACCGGTGATTGCCCAGGTACATGGATACTGTCTTGCCGGCGGTACGGACATTGCGCTTCTCTGCGACATGATTATCGCAGCAGAAGATGCCCGTTTCGGTTTCCCTCCAGCGCGAGACCTTGGAGCGCTACCCAACAATATGTGGCTCTACAACGCTGGTCCCCAGTGGGCCAAACGGCTGACACTGACGGGCGACACAGTCACAGGTGCGGAAGCCCAGGAGATTGGCCTCATCCTGAAAGCAGTTCCTGCTGACCTCCTGGAGCAGGAAGTTGAGGGTCTGGCCGGTCGCATGGCCCATATCGACCCCGATCTCCTCAGCGCCAACAAACGCATCATCAATATGGGCCTCGAACTCATGGGGGCCCGAACGCTGCAGCGCATGGCTTCTGAAAACGATGTACGGGGCCACAACACCCGTGCAGCTAATGAGTATCGTCAATCCGTCAAAGAAAACGGTCTGAAAGCAACCTTGAGAGCCAGGGACGCCAAATTCGGGGATGGGCGGGCAAGAGTCCATGGTCCGGAGACGCGGGATGACGAAGGAAATCTCGTCGACTGATCGAGCAATCGCGGCTAAAGCCGCTCCTACAGAGGTAGAAACATCTACACGTACGGCAGGATTTCGTTCGCCACCTGCTCGAGCACATCGAACCGCGTATCGAAATTCGGCAGGATCATGATCTGGTCGAGACCTGCTTCGCTCATCCCGTGGATGTGTTCGATGAGCTGATCCCGGGTGCCGATCATGCTCGAAGCTGTGAGCACCTCAGGTGTCAGGAACTTCTCCTCTTCCTCCACCACCCAGCAGTTGTGGCCCGCGTGGATCCTCTGGTGCCGGCGCTCTGCCGGGTAGCTTTCCAACAGATTCGTATAGTCGTCCCATATGCCCGCCAGCGCGTTGGGTGGCTGGTGACCGAAATTGCGGAACTGATCGTACTGGTAGTGCACAGCCGCCATGGCCATGGCACCACACTGGCTTTTCACACGGTCTGAATCAACAGCCTCACCCTCTTCGAGCACTACCATGGTCGTTAGCGCGGTCGTGTAGTAGTCGGTCTGGGGGCCAATCTCACGACCCGCCTCACGAGCGCCTTCCTGCATCATGTGCCAGACGCTCTGCATGGCAGCCGGGGTTCCGACGAGCGCGAGAACAGCGCCGTCACCATATTTCCCGGCAAGCGCCAGGGATTTGGGCCCAAATCCGGAGATATAGAGCGGAATCGGATCGTCGAAGTTCACAAACCCCTTGTCCGGCATGATGTGCCGGATCGGAATCATGTCGTCGCCATTGCGGATCTCGCCTTCTTCACCTTTAAGAAGCGGTGCGAGCGTTGCGAGATACTCATCGAACTCTTTGATCCGCTGTGGTGGCAGACCCATTACCCGACGCGCGGTGTTTCCGGACCCAACGCCAAAAAACGTCCGCCCGGGCGCAATGGCATTGATCGTTGCGATGGATGCTGCATTCACCGGCGCCGGACGTGTCCCGCTGACAGCAACACCCGTACCCAGTTTGATCTTTGACGTTTTATCAGCTGCCAGTGCCAGCGTTGCGTAACAGTCCGACCACAACATCTGTGAATCGGCAAGCCACGCGTGGCTGTATCCAATCTCCTCAGCGCGAACGACATAACCCACGTCCCCTACATGAGACGCGACACATAACCCCAACTCCATAATCCCCCCTTCCTAAACTAGTAACAATGGGGTCAGACCCCAATGTTATTAGTTTCGAACAATCAAAATACGAGGCGCAGCACGCTCTCAGCGACGCAGGCAGGTTTGTCCTGACCTTCGATCTCGACGGTCAGTTCGTTGACCACCTCAACCATGCTGCCTTTTTCCTCGACACTCTTGATCTTGCCGACAGTGCGGATGCGGTTGCCTACCGCTACCGGGGACATGAAACGAACCCGGTTCCAGCCGTAGTTCACACCCATCTTCACCCCGTCGAGTGCCGGTACGCCGATACCTTCGCCGCCCGGCAGGAAGCTCATGATCGACATCGTGAGCTGTCCGTGGGCGATCGGTGCGCCGAACGGACCTGCCTTGGCGCGTTCCGGATCCACATGGATCCACTGATGATCCATAGTTGCGTCCGCAAACGTGTTGATACGGTCCTGGGTCATTTCGAACCAGTCGGATGGTGACGACGGCTGGTCAATTCTTTCGCTTAAAACCCCAATTGCGGTTTGCATGGCTTCGGACATTTATCACTCCCTATCGTTGAATTAGTGTTATGCGAAGAAGGGTATCATGGGCATACAAGATTCATAAGACGAGGACACCCTGTGGCGGACAAATACGCTGGATACACTCACCTGACCTTCGACTACCCGGAAGAACGCATTCTGCAGATCACCATCGACCGGCCGGAAAAGTACAACGCGCTGGATCAGAACGGTCACAGGGAACTCACCTACGTCTGGAGGGAAGTGGATGACGACGAAGATATCGATGTGGTCATCCTGACCGGCGCCGGCAAAGCGTTCTCCGCCGGAGGCGATCTCGACATGGTTGCGGCGATGACTGAAGACTTCAAGATGCGCAGCCGCATCTGGAA
>JANQFF010000017.1 GCA_028277965.1 Pseudomonadales bacterium | reverse complement strand
GGTTTCGCCTTGAGTAGCGTGTTTCCCACGTTGGCCGGGGGCGTTCTGGCCTTCCTTGGGCTTGCCATGCGCAAATCCAGACCAACTGAAACTGTTGGGGCCAGTTGAGAAACCAAGCGCAAGCAGTCATGCGCCAAGGAGGGATTGTGGAGGAACCTCGAATGCCTTCTGGTTCTATGCTGACCGATCTCTTTTCAGAGCCGTGGTCGCACCGCGGTTCATATATGGCTGTCTCTGAGCTGACCCGCGGACGTCCTGATCCATGGGACTGCCCGCCGGGACGAAATGTCGAATCAGGCATCTACCTTCACGACGTTTCAGGAGGCCGATTCTGGAAGTGGAACGGCGTCTTCAGGTTTGAAGCCCCGGAGACGGGCGGCGCTTCCGAACACGTGCGATTCAGGTCCGCGACACCGGCACTTCTCAATCTGTCTTGCGGTGGTGGTACGATTGAACTGACTTGGGACGGTCCCGATACAATCCGGATCAGGGGAAAAGGCAACGGGTTGCGTTTGAGGGTTACTTCCACTGATGAGCTGGGTAGCGTGCTTGCGTTTCCCCGAGACGATCGGAGCTGGCGATTTCACATGGGTCCTGCACCGCACTATCTCGTTGAGTGTCTGACTGGCAGCGTTCAGGTGGCCGCTCAACGGGCACGTACGATTGAACACAGTCACGGATCCGAGTCAGAACAGCCCGTGATCGACATCGTTCCTGGGCCGGGTGATTCATTCGAAGTTGCGCTTGTCCAGTATCAATCGGAAACCAAGGCCTCGCGCGAGCATCGCCCCTTCGACACATGCGTCCGGGAGGTCGAGAACGACTTCACACAGTGGCTCACCACCCAACCTCCCGCACCAAAGGAGTATTCAGCAAGCGCAGCGCGGGCTGTCTACGTCATGTGGGCATCCATCGTGAAACCGCGAGCCGTGCTCAGGCGGCCCGCAATGTTGATGTCTAAAAACTGGATGCACGCCGTCTGGAGCTGGGATCATTGCTTCAACGCGATTGGTTTGTCGACCGTTGATCCTGGACTCTCGTGGGACCAGTACATGCTCCCGTTTGACATGCAAGGTCCCACGGGAGCGCTTCCAGATGTTGTCCACGACGGCGGGGTGATGTTTGGTTTTGTGAAGCCCCCGGTTCATGGCTGGACGCTGGCCAGACTTGTCCGCGCCGGCGTTCCAACGGTCGAACAGCTTTCAGAGGTCTACCCGCAACTGTGCAGGTGGACCACCTGGTATCTTGACTACCGCGACGACAACCGCGACGGGCTGTGCGAGTATTTCCATGCCTGCGACAGCGGACTGGACAACGCATCATGTTTTGATATGGGTCTGCCGGCTACCGGACCGGACCTCGCAGCCTACCTCATACTGCAGATGCACACACTTGCGGACGTGGCTGCCAAACTTGGGGTGGAGTCTGACGCGTTCACCTGGCGGAAACGAGCGCAGAGCATGCTCGCGGAGTTGATTGATCGCCTCTGGGATGGGGAGCGATTTCTGGTGGAAAACGCGGGCACCGGTCGCGTCAATGAG
>JANQFF010000005.1 GCA_028277965.1 Pseudomonadales bacterium | reverse complement strand
ACCATCCTCGATGGTGAGGTCGTCTACAGTGCGGACAGAACCTCCTGAGCGTGCTCATCGAGGTGCGGCGCCCTTCGGGATAACGCCCAGGGACTGGCTGGCAGCTTATAAGGCGCTCCGGGATACCGCACGGTCAGGTCGAAGTCATCGTGCTCAACTTCGACCTGGAAGCCTCGTGCTTTGAAGTGTGGATCCTCGTACACCTCTTCCGGACTGTTGATGGGTCCTACAGTCAGGCTCGCATTCTGGCATCCGATAAAGAAGTCGTACGCGGACACACTCCGTGCGATGAGCTTCAGGCCTTCCCGGCCGGCGCTGAATATGGCGGTTATCGTATCGTCGGTGCCAATCTGGGAGAGATCGAACGGCCCCTCCCATTGCGCGCCCATTTCCAGGAAGACCGCTTCCGGGAATTCCTCGATGAGGCCGAGCTGGTCGAGCCACGCGTGCAGGCGGCCAAATTCGTCCGGAAAACGTGGCGGGACACCGGTGTTTGCGTATTTACCGTCGGCGCACCGGATCTGTGTCGGTCCAGTCAGCTTCACCGCTGCGTGTCGGCCAGTCTGGCGCTGAACGGTCGCTTCACATACGAGCCATGCATAGCTCGCGGCTTCCGTGGTGACGTTGAGAGCAGCAGTCATCGATACGTCGATAAACTGACCATTGCCTGTATTTCCCCTGCTGAGCAGGGCGGTCAGCACTGACATGTAAGTGAAGTGGCATCCAGTGTGGAACCCCTGGTTACCCCAGCCGCGAACCGGCGGCAAAGAGTGATCATCGTATCCACAACTCCACGGTGGTCCCCCTGCAGCCATCAGGGTGAGATCGGTTTGGGGGAGATCACTGTCCGGCTCTGCTCGGCCATAGGGGGTCATCGCGGCATGGATGAGCCCGGGATTGTCCTGGCTCAACTGCGGGTAGTCGATCCCGAGCGTGCCGAGACGTGTGGTTGGTTCTGACTCAAGCAGAACATCGGCACTTGCCACGAGCGCCCTGAATTGCGCCCGATCGGCCTCATCATCCAGATTGAGCACCACACTTCGCTTATTGGTGTTGTAGTGCCAGAAGTACAGTGAACGGTTTTCGCCCGGTTGGTCGTTGAGATAGGGAGGGTAGTGCCGGCTGGGTTCACCTCCCGGAGGTTCAACCAGGATGACGTCAGCACCCATATCAGCCATGAGTTTACCCGCAAAGGCGATGCGTTCATTGGCAAGCTCAACAACCCTGATACCGTTTAGCGCGCTCACAGCACACCCTCCTCAGCAAGGGCTTCAATCTCGTCTGTTGAGTAGCCAAGGAGACGGCTCAACACATCGTGATTGTGTTCGCCAAGACAAGGTGCCCCACGCGTGCTTTGCCAGTCTGTACCGGACAAATGGACAGGCTGACCGTCGACCTGTATTTCCCCGATCGCGGTGTGCTCGACTGTGGGCCACAGGCCAAAGTTGCCGGTGGTTGGATCGCGTTCGATACGCTCTTGTGGTTTCTGGACAGCGGATGCGGGAATAGGCAGTGCACGCAGCTTCGTCTGAAGCTCGAATTTGTCCTGTGTTCTGGTCCATTCGCTCAAAGTCCTGTCCAGATCATCCTGGTGGGCGAGCCGGTACGCTTCGTCATCGTAGGGGGCCGTCCATTCGTCGCCGATCAGGCTGGCCAGTTGTTGCCAATCACTGTTGTTGCGACAGCTGATGGCAATCCAGTCGTCGTCGCCTTTACAGGCATAGATACCGTGAGGTGCCATAGGTGCGTACTGGCTGCGATTGCTGTTAGGTGCCGTTTCGGTCCGCATCGGTCGTTCGTTGACTGTCCAGTCGAGCAGTGCCGGTCCGTTCAGCGTCACGGCTGCTTCGGTACACGCAAGGTCTACCCATTGCCCTTCGCCGGTCTGTTGTCTGTGTAACAGCGCCAGCATGATTGCCATGGCCATATAGTAAGCGCCGGTATGATCCATGTAGGAATAACCCCAGCCTGCAGGCTCCTGACCCGGCAGGGAGGAGGAAAAGGTAAGGCCCGAAACTGCCTGCACAATCGGCCCCCAGGTCTTGTAACGGCTGTAGGGTCCTTCATGCCCGAACCCACAGTTTGAAACGTAGACAATATCGTGTTTGATGGCCTTCAGCGCCTCGTAGTCGAAACCCCATTTGTCCAGGACACCGGCTGCAAAATTCTCAGTGACGGCGTCAGATATCCTGATGAGCTCGGTGAGGATCTCCTTACCCTTGTCGGTGCGCAGGTTCAGGGTGATGCCAAGCTTGTCCGTATTGTGATTGTTGAAAGCCCCGCCATAGTCGAGACCCCGTTGCCCATCCTTGAACGGTTCCATACCACGCAGAATGTCCCACCGGCCCTGGCGGACCGGATCCTCGATCCTGATGACCTCAGCGCCAAACGCGGCCAGCCATTTGGTTGCGCCAGCCCCAGCCAACTGGCCGGTAAAGTCACATATCCGAAATCCCTCGAGTGCCTTGTTCACGTGGCCCCAGCTCCACCTGTCCATGCTACAGTCGCGTTAGTTTACTGAAGCTTTGAGGGTGTGGACATGAGTACGCAAGTGGGAGATTACGAGACAATCCGGGTGGAACGGGACGGCGCTGTCGATTGGCTGACGCTAAACCGGCCTGAAGCCCTCAATTCGATCAATACACCGATGGTGACGGATCTGCGTGATTACTTTTTCAGCATGAAAGAGAACACCGACGTGCGGGTGATTGTCATGCGTGGCGAGGGCAGAGCATTCTGCGCGGGTCTCGACATCAAACAGGCTGGTGTCAACAACCCCGATGCACCGCGCCCGGTCGGCCAGGGCTGGGGATTTCAGGGCTACCTGGCGGAAGTGTACGTGGCGATGCGCCGCTGCCCACAGCCCATCATCAGCCTCGTGCAGGGACCGGCCTGCGGCGGGGGATTTGCGTTTGTGCTCGCCTCTGACATACGCATCGCAGGTGAAAGCGCCCGCATGAACGCCGCATTCATCCGCATTGGCCTGTCAGCCTGTGACATGGGCACGTCATACTTCCTGCCACGCCTGGTTGGAACGTCCGTCGCGTCGGAACTCATGCTGACTGGACGATTCATCCATGCCGAACGTGCACTTGCCACCGGTCTGGTCTCGGAAGTGGTACCGGATGCGGATCTCATCGAAGCAGCCCAGCCCTACATTCGCGAAATGCTGACGACATCACCGATGGGTTTACGCCTCACCAAAGAAGGCCTCAACGTGGCCATAGACGCAGGCAGCCTGGAAGCGGCCATTGCGGTCGAAAACCGCAACCAGATTCTGTGTTCCCAGACAGAAGATGCCAAAGAAGGCATGCGGGCGTTTGTTGAGAAGAGAGATCCGGTCTACACGGGCCGATAGGAAAACTAGTAACAATGGGGTCAGACCCCAATGTTACTAGTTTATTTCGTATTGCAGAGACAGAGCGTTCTGGGGTTCGTGTTCACACGTGCCCACACGAGGTCCGTATCGCCATCCATTGCGTAGTGTTCGGTGATGACCAGCGGCCACTCTCCGGCGTGAGCCCAGGATTCCTCGAAGCTACGCATGCGCACCTCTCCGGCTTCGTTCAGGGTGCGGATGCGGATCGTGTAGTCGCCGGTTGCGTCGGCGCAATCGATGTTCTTGACTGTCGTGCGGACCCTGACCTTGTCGTACATCTGGGTATAAGCGATACCAAGTTCAGCCTGACAGGCATTTTCCGGACCTAGGGTCTGGGCCGGCAGCGTGAACTTACGTTTGATCTGGTGTTGTTCGTCAGGTTCAGCAGGCGGTTCTTCCGCAGCGATGGCCGCCAGTGGCAGACCCAGGAGCAATAGCAGCAGAACAGGCATTAATCCGGCAGACCCAGCACACGTTTGGCGATGATATTCATCTGTACCTCGTTGGTGCCGCCGTAGATCGTAACCGCCCGGTCGCGCAACCACGCGCGTGTGGATTCAAGCTCGTCCTCGCTGAACGCGTTCCCTTCCCAGCCTAAACCGGCTGTCCCACGCAACGTCGAGCGCAGCTGTGAGCCTTCTTTGGCAAGCGTTGAACCCGCCATCTTGAAGATGGACGTTGCTGCACCAGGTGCGCCACTGGATTTACTTTCGTCGTGGACACGTCGAACCGTGAGGGTGAGCGCCCTTTCCTGCATCACCTGCTTCAGGACGTCGTTGCGGACTCCTGTATCGGCAATTTTGCCGCTGCCGTCTTCGCCAACATACTGCTTGGCAATGGCGGCATACTGATTGAGCGGTGGTTTCTTCTTCTTGTCTTTAGATTGTGGTCTGGAAGCCGAATTCCGCTCGAACTGGAGCAGACGTTTGCCTACGGTCCAGCCTTTGTTGAGTTCCCCAACAAGGTCCTCACGCTTGGCAATGGCATTGTCGAAAAACGTCTCGCAAAAGGGGGACGACCCCGATATCAGCTTGATCGGCTTGACCGTCACACCAGGCTGATCCATTGGCAGCAGCACAAAGCTGATGCCGTCGTGTTTGGGCGCGTTCGGGTCGGTCCGCACCAGGGCAAACATCCAGTTGGCGTGTTGGGCGCCGCTGGTCCAGATCTTCTGACCGTTGATGATGAACTGGTCACCGTCGAGGACCGCTTTCGTCTGCAGACCGGCGAGATCCGATCCGGCACCGGGTTCGCTGTAACCCTGACACCAGTGGGCTTCACCGGAGACGATTTTCGGGATGTGACGCTGTTTCTGCTCCTCCGTGCCAAGCTCCAGGAGCGTGGGACCGATCATCGCCAGGCCCATCCCTGTTTCCGGGGGGAGCGCTTTAACACGGGCCATCTCTTCATTCAGGATTGTAAACTCGGCGCGCCCAAGGCCACCGCCGCCGTATTCTGACGGCCAGGTTGGTGCGGTCCACCCGCGTTCAGCTGCGGCATCGCGCCAGGCTTTGGCATCGTCCGTTTGATAGACGTCGTAGGCGTCTTCGAAATGAATGGTGCCCAGTCGCATACTGGCAGGGCAGTTCGCCTCCACCCAATCACGCGTCTCCTCACGAAACGTGTCGAGATCCATTGGTTTCCCCAAACTCAAAAGCGTAATTATAGCCGCTATTGGCGGAGGTCTTCCCGGAGGTAACGCGCCGCTATGAAGTAGTGCACCGCGCACCAGACGTTGGCAAGGATCATGATGATGAGCGCCCAGCGCAGGCTCTGGATGCCAAGGCTCGGCTGCAGGAGATCGCTGATGATGCCGGTGATCCAGGGTCCCATTCCCATACCGATCAGGTTCAGGATCAGAAACAGTACTGCTGAGGCTACGGCACGCATGCGGGGCTCGACCAGCGAGTGCGTAATGGCAATGGTTGGGCCGAGATAGGTTGCACCGAGCATGACAGGCAGGATCGATGTCAGCACCGCAGCCTGGAATGAGTCGAGCAGGTAAACGCCCATCGAAAACGGCACACTGATGAGAATTGCAATCCCCGGCAGCCAGACGTTCCAGCGCTGATCGCGTTCCGCTCCCTTGTCGGCAAGCCAGCCGCCTGCGAGGGCCCCGACTGCGCCCGCAAACGCGGCGATCGGGGCAAGCCACAGTGAGATCTCGGCAATGCTGACCTCATGTAACCGGACAAAAAACGACGGTGCCCAGTTACCTACACCGTAGCCCACAAAGGCATGCAGACCACCGGCCAGGGCGAGGTGGCGGAATGACCGTTTCTCCCACAGGTAGCGGAAAACCTCACCCATCGAGTGGCTCGGTTGAGCCGCTTCTGCCATGACTCTTATAGGCTCCCGGACAGTGAAACGCATGATGAGCGCCACCAGCACGCCGGGCAGACCGACATAGATAAACGCCATACGCCACCCAACAACCTCGTTGAGGTAGCCACCGGCTATGAACCCGATGACAATGCCGATGTAGACGCCACAGTTGTATACGGACAGGGCAGTTGCGCGCTGCTCGGTCGCGAAGAGGTCGGAAATCATCGAATGTGCGGGAGGTGAGCAGCCTGCTTCACCAACCCCGACACCGACGCGGGCCAGAAACATCTGCCAGAAGTTGTTGGCGAGACCGCACACAGCTGTCATCAGCGACCAGGTGGCGACGGCCATGGAGATGATGTTGCGGCGGTTCCCTGTGTCGGCCATCCGCGCGATGGGTATACCCAGGATTGTGTAGAAGAGGGCAAACGCGATGCCGGACAACATCCCCAACTGCCAGTCCATCAACCCCAGATCGGCTTTGATGGCTTCCTGGAGAATCACGACAAGCTGCCGGTCCATGAAGTTGAGCGCGTATATGATGGTCAGAACGGTGAGCGTATAGACACTCACCTTGTTCATGCCCTGTTCGACCGTTTCTGTTGTGGTGGCCGTGTCGCTCATGGTGAGCCTAGAGAAGGTCGCTCAGGATATTGGCGCGCCCCATGAAACTCAGGATCGATTGTTCGAGGCGCGCGATTTTCCTGTTGAGCTCGATGGTCTCCGGCATGTAGGTTGGCGGATCGCTGGTGAGATTGCGAATTCGCACACTGCAATCGAGGTTCCTGCAGATGTAGTTTCCGATCGACCGGCGCCCTTCGCTACCTTCAACTTCAATGCTGAACATGGCGGTGCCGCGACCGCGGTAAACATGGTGGCACCAGGAACACATGTGAGTACGAGGCCGGTTCCCGGAGCTGAGCATTCGGCGGAGCTTCAGGCCGCGTAGCTGGCCTTCAAAGGGCACTACGACAAACCCCGTGTGGCCGCTGGCATGGATCCAGCCAAAGTAATCGAGCACCCCCCAGTCGACGGGCTCGAGGTCCGGCAAGCTGAGATCGGCTGCACGTAAGCCGTTGAAGGCACTTCGAATGTCGGTGGCGGTTAGAGCTTCCAGAACGTCACCTTGTTATGCTTATGACCAGAGTTTACTAGATTTATGAAAGGGAGTTGGTGATGGGAGATTATCCCGCGCAGGGGCTGCAACTGCGGTCGCTGGTTACGAGCAGCGGCAAACTGGAATTGTCGCTGGAGGAGGTGGAGGTCACGCCACCGGGTCCAATGGATGTGGTTGTGGAAGTTCATGCTTCACCCATCAACCCGTCAGATCTTGGTCTCCTGCTTGGCATGGCGGACGTATCGACCGCAGTTCAGGGTGGCACAGCCGACCGGCCTACCATCAGTGCCGACATCCCGACAGGATTGTTGCCGGGTCTCAAAGGACGTTTTGACGAGTCAATGCCGCCCGGCAACGAAGGTGGCGGCATCGTTGTTGGTGCGGGTGAATCCGATGAAGCCCAGGCGCTCCTTGGCAAAACGGTAGGTGGCCTCGGTGGCGGCGGAATGTATGGTCAGTACCGCACGCTCAACGTGCACCAGTGCCTGGTTATGAACGAGGGTGTTGGGCCGGAGGAAGCTGCGTCCTGTTTCGTCAATCCGCTGACAGCGCTCGGAATGGTTGAAACCATGCGAATGGAAGGATTCTCAGGCCTCTGCCACACGGCAGCAGCGTCGAACCTGGGTCAGATGCTGCAAAAGATATGCCTTGCCGATGGCGTGCCTCTGGTGAATGTGGTGCGTAAACCGGAACAAGCCGAACTCCTGCGGGGAATCGGCGCAGCGTATGTGTGTGATTCGAGTACTGACTCGTTCCGGCAGGATCTGATTGATGCCATAGGCGCTGCCGGGGCCTATATCGCGTTTGACGCCACGGGTGGAGGCGATCTGGCAGATGAGCTACTGCGCGCGATGGAAGCGGCGGCGATTGCAACAGCGAGTGAATACAGCCGATACGGATCAACGCAGCACAAGCAGGTCTACATCTATGGCGGCCTGGAACGCAGTCCTACGGTGCTCAAGCGAAACTATGGGATGGCGTGGAATCTGGGAGGGTGGTTGCTGACCCCGTTCCTCCAGAAAGTGGGCAGGGAAAAAGGAGCCGAATTGAGGCAGCGGGTTGCCGATGAAATCCGCACGACCTTTGCGAGCCACTATGCCGCTGAGATCTCGCTGCAGGCGGCGTTGGATCTCGATACGTTGAAAACGTATGCACAGATGTCCACGGGCCAGAAATACCTGGTGAAACCGCAGGGGTAGAGACAGCTACAGGTCTCCGCACGCCTCCATCGCGATCTCGTACGATCGAACACGGGCAGCGTGATCGTAGATCTGAGCGACAATG
This sequence comes from Pseudomonadales bacterium, assembly GCA_028277965.1. Taxonomy (GTDB): domain Bacteria; phylum Pseudomonadota; class Gammaproteobacteria; order Pseudomonadales; family Azotimanducaceae; genus UBA4421. The sequence goes on along the minus strand of JANQFF010000005.1, from coordinate 580 downwards.
ATCAGCTCGTCAGCCTCTGTTTGCTCGAGAAACTCTTTGACGTCGCTTCTCACCTGATCATGGGTTCCAGTGGATGAGCAGGAACTGATCTGCCCCATCACGAGCTTCTGCTGCTCATTGAGCGTTTCTTCGAAGCCACGGACCGGGGGAGGCAGCTGGCCGGGATTGCCGAACCGGAGATTCAGGAACGCCTGGAGGCCAGAGGTCCGGAGATATTTTGCCTCGTCCTCCGTGTCCGCAGCGCAGATGTTGTAGCCGAGCATGACGTAGGGTTCTTTGAGTTCGTCCGATGGGTCGAACTCAGAACGATAGATGCGCAGTGCCTCCATCATCGCCTGTGGTGCAAAGTGTGAGGCAAACGCAAACGGGAGTCCCAGGATGGCAGCCAGCTGGGCCCCGAAGAGGCTTGATCCCAGGATGTAGATGGGGACTTTCGCTCCGTATCCCGGGACGGCGCAGACACGCTGGTTGGGTTGCGGGTCTTTCAGGTATTCCTTCAGTTCCAGAACGTCCTGTGGAAATTTGTTGGGATCACTGTGCAAGGTACGCCGCAACGCCTGCGCGGTAACCCCGTCAGTCC
>JANQFF010000493.1 GCA_028277965.1 Pseudomonadales bacterium | reverse complement strand
CGAGATCCTCGAGCGAAGCGCTGACTGCGGTCTGTGCCTCCAGGGGGTCTGCTGACTTGCCAGCATCAGCGTCTGGCTCTTCGGCGGATTCTTTGTCGCCCGATTCACCGGACGACGCGTCACTCTCCGGTGGCGGCGCCTCTGCATTGTCGCCGGTCATGCGGGTGGCGGTGTCCGGTCGGTTCGTCAGGAATACCCGCATGAGATCTTCCTGCTCATCATTGCTGATGACACCTGCTCGATTGAGTGTCGCCAGCGTATTGGCAACCGTGCCGTATTCCTGGCTCTGGGCGGCATCTGCCGTTCCCAGCCAGTCCCGCAATTCAGCCGGTTCAGCGCTTCCGCCGACCAGTCTGGCAACAATTTCCTCGAAATGGCTCATGGCGGCATTGTTTTTACGACCTTGCGATCGCTGTCGTGCCGGCCTGTGTCAGGGGCCGGTAGTTTGGGCACAACTATTGAGAATAGGCCGCTTTCGACGTTATTTCCAGCCGTCCTAGGAGCCGAATATCGACTTGATCTTCTTGAAGACACCCCCGCTGGGTTGTTCTGGTGCAGGCCCTGCTCCAGGGGGCAGCAGGAACAGGGCGGAAACCCGTCCGAACTGTAATATGTCCCGTGAAGTCAGGAAGACCGCGTTGTACCGGTCACCGTTGACGTAGGTGTGGTTACGGGCCATCTGGTCTTTCAATTGCCACTTGCCGTTGTCGCATATCAGGGTGGCGTGATGATCGGATACGGAATCGTCGTCGAGCACAATCGACATGTTCTGTTCTGCGGATTTGCCGATTGTCCAGAAACTCAAACTGCCAGTGCTCCGTAGCTTGTAGGGCGTCCCTGACTTGTCTCCCGACATGATCATCAGGGTAGGGGCGTCAACTTTCTCCTCGAGTTTGGTGATGTCGTCGTCGTTGAGTTGCGGGGGAATTTCCAACTCGGCCGTTTTCACGTATTGGGTGCTTTGCTCCTTGCTGTCCCATCCCGGATAGATCTGCAGTTCCCTGAATTCCTTGTCGACCGGAAGTACCTCGATCGACCCTTCCAGGCCGCTGTCTTCCTCTTCAGCTACCGCCTCCGGCTCGGCTTCCTGCTCAACTTCAGCCGGAGGTTGAGCATCAGCAATCGCTTCTTCGACTTCCTCTTCGACCTCAGGCTCAGGCGTCTGGGGTGGTACGTATATGGATGTCTTGTCCTGCTCGATGTCTACTTCGACGGTGTATCCCACCGGTCCGAATCGAATGCGGTTGCCAGTGTCCAGCTCCTGCATGCCTTCGACCCGCATGCCGTCTACCAGCGTGCCGTTGGCCGAGTCGAGGTCTTCCACAACCAGCCCGTCGTCGTTGACGATCAGGCGAGCGTGTTGTCGTGAAACCTCAACGTGTTCGACCTTGAGATCGCAGTTGGGGCTGCGACCGACAATGGTCGTCCCCTGCTTGAGTTCTACTCTGTCCCCGTCCTCGGAAACCAGTACGTAGCGGTCGCCAAACATGGTTCTATGGACTGCCCCTTTTGATGTTTGTTGAAACTATCTAAAATCAGGTCAGTGCTCAAGGCGCAGTAGTTAGCGTTTTGCGACTATTCAGCACGGACCGTTGGGGGGCACGGTTGTCAGAGAAGTACAAAATAGCCATTGTGGGATCAGGTCCGGCGGGTCTTTCGGCAGCTGGTCGGGCCGCGGCACTGGACAAGGGGAGCGAACCCAGCTACGTGCTGCTTGAGAAACGGGGCCAGCCTTCGGAAACGATTTTCCGTTTCCAGAAGGGCAAACACGTCATGGCTGAACCCGGGTACCTGAAGCTCCGCAGTGATCTGCCTTTCGACGCCGGTAAGCGTGAGAGAGTTCTCGGCGCGTGGAATGAACGCATTGAAGAGAATTCGCTGAACCTGCGCCTGAACAGCGACGTCACCGGTGTGACCGGCAGTCGCGGCGACTTCACAGTTCAGTTGGCAGGTGGCGAGACGGTGTCCACCGAAACCGTCGTTTTTGCGGTGGGTGTGCAGGGCAATCCCCGCACCATGAACGTGCCGGGTGAGACGTCGGAATGGGTTCAGTACCAGCTCGATGATCCTGATGAATATAAAGAAGAGAAGATCCTCGTTGTCGGAGCTGGTGACGCTGCGGTAGAAAATGCGCTGGCGCTCGCGGCGCACAATGACGTCACAATCCTCAACCGCCGGGACGAATTTGCGCGGGTCAAAGATGGCAATCACACCGCGCTCCTGGCTGCAATAAACGATGAAGATGTTGGTTTGTCTTGCCGCTACAACACCAACGTCAAGGAAGTCAGCGAAGAGGGCGCAGACGATGCGCGCCTGCTTGTGACGCTGATCACCCCGGAAGGTGATGCGCAGATCAGCGTCGATCGGATCATTGCGCGCCTGGGTTCGTTGCCACCCCGGGGGTTTCTCGAACACTGTGGCATCGAGTTTCCAGGGGACAGCCCAAATGCGCTCCCGGAAGTCAGCGAAACATACGAATCAAACATCCCCGGTCTTTATATTGTCGGCGCGTTGGCGGGCTATCCGCTGATCAAACAGGCGATGAACCAGGGTTATGACGTCGTTGAATTCATCAGTGGTAACGAGATCAAACCCGCCGATCACGAATTGCTGGAATACCAGTTCCGTGGTCTGCCTTATGGATTCGATGTCGACACCCAGCTGAAAATGATGATTCAGCGGGTGCCGATGCTGCAGCAGCTGAACGGGCTCGCCGTTCGTGAGCTTGTCATTGAAAGCCGCATATATGCTGTCTACTCCGATCCCGAGACGGCGCGTGTCATCACAGAGGAGATGCAGGGCCTCAAGGACAAGATCGAGGAGCTTTACGCTGGTGAGAGAAGCCGGCCACGTGCGACCAGGATAGTGGAGCTCGACCAGGTCATTTACGAACGCGGTGACCGGGGCGTCTCGTTTTTCACGATCATCGATGGCGAGGTAAAGCTGGAGTCTCCGGACACACCGGGCGGTTACCGCATTCTCAAACAGGGTGAGTTCTTTGGTGAGATGAGCCTGCTTGCCGGGCAGGCCCGACGTGAGACGGCAAGAGCTGGCCGGGATTGTGTCCTGATGGAGACACCACGTCGAACGATTCTCAAGATCATGAACTCCAACCCGGCAGTACGTGAGGGCATCGTCTGGATGTACGCTGTCCGGGAACTGCAGCGGCATTTCGCACCGAAAGCAACATTCGAACAGCTCAGGAGTCTGGCGGAACTGGTTACACAGCGCACGTTTACGCCGGGTGAGGTGCTCTGGCAGCTGGGCGACCCGGCCGAGAGCGTCCACATCGTTCAGAACGGCACGGTCGCGATGATGAAATCACGTGACGAAGAACAAGTGGTCGTTGCCCAGGTTCGGGCGGGACAGCTGATCGGCCAGATGTCCGTGTTTGGTGATGCAACAAGGGACGAAACGGCTGTAGCAAGTGTGTTCACCGAGACGTTTGAGATTGACCGGGAACTGTTTGGGCAACTGATGCGCATCGACCCGGGGCATGTCGGGCACGTGCAGGATCACACCGCTCAGGACCTGGTGTCCAGGGCAGTCTGGGAAATCCATCCGGAATCCAGTGGCCTGCTTGGCTTTCTGCTCGATGATGGGCTGGGCGAGGCAACCAACGCGCTGTTCATCGACGAATCTCTGTGCATCGGGTGTGACAACTGCGAAACCGCCTGTGCAGAAACTCACGGTGGCATTTCGCGACTACAGCGAAAGGCCGGGAAAACCTACGAAACGGTGCATGTCCCGATCTCGTGCCGGCACTGTGAGCAACCTCATTGCATGAAAGATTGTCCGCCGAACGCCATCAACCGCTCGTCTACCGGTGAGGTGTATATAGATGACACATGTATCGGCTGCGGAAACTGCGTGGCCAATTGCCCGTACGATGCGATCTCACTCGCCTACCCACCCCCGGAGAAACCGGGGTTGTTGCGCTGGATCCTGTTTGGATCGGGTCCCGGCCCTGGCGAGCATCCGGAAAAAGTCGAAGGCGGTTCCGAACCTGCTAAAGCAGTCAAATGTGATGCGTGCTTCGAGGAGGCGGGCGGACCTGCCTGTGTTCGAGCGTGCCCGACGGGTGCGGCATTCCGGATAGGTCCGAATCCTGTCAATGAAATCATCGAGCGTACATCATGATCACCGCCAACGTGCTGACTTTCGGCAGGGGGCGGTACGCATGGGTCGCCCTGCTGGTGCTTGTGATTTCGTGGGCTCTGTATCTCTCCCAGTCTAACGATGTGCCAGCGAGCGGCGGCACGTGGCAGGGATACGTTCTTGGCACGGTGAGTGCCGCGTTGATTGTATGGCTAATGGCGCTGGGTATCAGGAAGCGCAGCTACAGTGCTGTTGGGTCTGTCCAGGCCTGGACATCCGCTCACGTGTACCTGGGACTCGCGTTGCTCGGTACAGCGAGTTTCCACTCCGCGGGGCAGCTCGGCTGGAACGTCCACAGTGCGGCGTACTGGATTCTCGTGTTTGTTGTTGTGAGCGGTATAGCTGGTACGTGGATGTATACGACGCTCCCCAACTGGACCGCAGCGAACCGAAAGGGTCAGTACCGCAAAGAGCTCTTCTCCGAACTGGCCGAAATCAACAAGGCATGCCTCGATCTCGGTGCAGAATGTCCACCTGAAACGGAACTTGCCATCCGCAGCAGCATTGTGAACACGTCGATTGGCGGAGGTGTGCTGGATCAGCTGCTTGCAAGAGATCATTCGACGTTTGTCGGTGCGGTGGATGGTGCTTCTGGGTCCACGCTGGTCCGGAATCCCGGACAGCGCGAGATTCTGCGCTTTGTTGCGGACCGCGCACCCCGGGTCAGGGACGGCAAAGAAGCCAACAATCTGGCGGAGCTGGTATCAGTGCTGTCCAGAAGACAGGAACTGCTGCGTCGTATCCGTCTGGATATCCAGCTCAGCGGGTGGCTGCGTGCCTGGCTCTACGTTCACGTACCGCTGGCGGTCACGCTGATCTCTGCATTAGTCGTTCATATCATCACGGTGTTCATGTACTGGTGAGTAGTGTACTAATCAGACAAGCGGTCGAACGCGGCGGGTCGAAGACCTTTCAAGACCAGCAGATCGATACCGATGAAATCAGCATTGGAGCCTCGGCCGACAACACGTTGATGCTTCAGGGCGCTAGCGTCGAGCAGCGCCATGCGGTCTTCAGAATATCCGACGACGCCGTCCAGGTTCGCAGTGGCGGAAAACACAAACTCACCGTTGATTCGTCCGAGGTCTCACAGGCTGATGTGGATCTCGGCATCGAAATCAAAATCGGCCCACACACCGTATCGGTAATCCGTCCTCCCCAGGGATTCAGTCTCGCCCTGCTCGTAGAGGTATCGGATGCACCGGATGGTGATCTCGAGGAGAACTACCGCACGAGCCTCCTGCAAACCGGATTATCCAAACGCTGGGCTTCGTGGACGCTTGCGGCGGTGACCCTTATTGTCACGCTCCTCATACCCCTGGCGTCGACGTATCTCTGGGCGCCTGAATCGGGGGAACCTCCCGCTCCGGTGCTTTCGGACATTGTGTGGACTACTGGGGATCTGCACGCAGCGCACCAGACACACACCCAGGATAACTGTGCCGTGTGCCACGAAACACTTTTTACGCCTGTACAGGATTCAGCCTGTGAGAGTTGCCACGAGAGAACGCTGGATCACGCCACGCCGGAGCTGATGCTGGCAGGCGACATGACCGACTACAGGTGTGCACAGTGCCATGGGGAACACAATGAACCCTCGAGCTGGCTGATCGCTGGTGCGGTAGAGCGCTGCGGGTCGTGTCACGAGTTTGACAGCCTCGGCGAGGGGCACCCTGACTTCACTGGCTATCCGAGCGCCGATACGGCGTCAGTCCTCTTTGATCACGTAACACATCAAGGCACGCATTACACTGAAACCAACCACGACTTTATTTGTGACGAATGCCATCAGCGCGACCGGTCAGGTCAGTTTCAGCTCACGACGGATTTCGAATCGATGTGTATCAACTGTCACGGAGACGGGCAGAGTGATGTGCCAAGCAAAATCTTTCATCACGGCGATCAGATCGTTACAGGCAAACACATAACTTTCTTCTCGATGCCGCGGCTCGATCTGCGGTCGATCCCGGAAGAACAGATAGGGATATGGCCCGCGGATAGCAGGAAAGCTTCCCGAACAGGGCTGGGACGTCTCGATGTCACCCACATCACCCAGTTGCTGCTCAGTGCGGATCCAGAAGTTGCTCCTGCGTTGGATCGGTTGTTAGGGGCTCGCGTGAAACTCTCCAAGCTGAGACGGGCGACGCCTGAACAGATGGAGGATGTCGTGAGCATTGTCTGGGGAATCAAGCGTCTGCTTGTTGAACTCGCGGCCAATCCTCAGAAAACCATCGAGTCACGGCTGCGTCGGGTTCATCCCGTGGATAGCCCGGTGACTGGTATCGAGGTTATTGCTCTCAGCGGTGAGATCCGGGCGGAGTTTGTGCGCGAGACAGTCAACCTCTGGTTTCCGGAGACTGGAGTTGCAGGTTTGCGGGAGGAACTCGCAGCACGCGGAGATGCTGTTGCGGAGGATGATGAGGGAGATGAGTATCGGACAATCCCGGGCGAGGAATGGGTTCAGACCGGGACGTGGGATGAAGACAAGTTCTCGATCCGTTACCAGGTGTCCGGACATGCTGACGACATGATGCGCAGTTGGCTGGAGACCCTGTCACCACTCAGTCTGCGGGTGGAAGGTGGACCGGAAAATCATCATGCCGAGGTGTTCGAAGTCCTTGCGGAAGTGGAGAAGGGCCCGGGCAAAGCCACTGGACCGGGTCGCTGTGGGAAGTGCCATTTCGTTGAGCCTGGCGCTGAACTCCTGTGGAGCAGAACAATCGACCACTACGGTGAACTCGAACATACCCGGTTCGATCACACAGCTCACGTTAATGCCAGTGGCGTTCTGGAATGCGCAAACTGCCATACACAGGGCGAGGCCGGTGGTCTGCTTGCGAGGCTGACCAGTGAAGAAGAGAGTCAGTCCGGCACAGGTCTGAGCAGTTTCGAACCGGTGTCCAGGGAATCCTGCTCGGGCTGTCATAACCCTGCCGGATCCGCCAGTGACGGTTGCCTGACCTGTCACAACTACCACGTGACCGAACCTCATTCGGGGATCCTCGCGCTCGAATCTGCCCGCTGAGGCGGTGACCACAGGGGGGTAGACCCCAACCCCGGTTTTCAACACGCCGCCAAACGCAAGTGAAATTGTCATCGATTGACGATTGTTGGATGCCTCATGATTTCGTAGGATAAGGAACAAGCACTATGGGGAGGCTGTATGGATATGTTCTGTGTGCTAAAGGAATCAGGGAGATTCCAGCTATGGAAGGTAGCTCTGTTCGGGCTGTGGATGCTGGCACCACCAGCGTTAGCAGACGAGGAGGGTGAAGCGAAGGAACTGTCTCCGCGTGAGGCAGCCGCGGCGCGGCAACATGCGGAACTGCTGATCAGCAACCGCTTCCCGCCCGCCTCCGATTGCGCGGCCTGCCATCCCAAACAATACCGTGAATGGGCAGCTTCGCCCCATGCGTACGCGCAGTTGAGCCCCGTGTTCAATGCCATGCAGGGCACCATCATCAAGCGCAGTAACGGTACCCAGGGTGACTTCTGCATCCGCTGCCATACGCCGGTGGGTATGAATCTCAACGAACCGCTGTTCATGTCCAACATGGACCGCCATCCCACCTCTCGTGAAGGTGTAACGTGTGTCGTTTGCCACCGTGTCGACCAGGAATATGGGCGGATCAGCGGTCGCCTGGCGATGGTCGAGGGTGATCTGTTCGATCCGGTCTTCGGCCCCATGGGTGAAGAAAACCTGAATGCATGTCTCGACGATGACAAATGCCGGGTCAATGAGGTGCGCGGCGAACGCGGCCGGGCAATACATGCAGGTGTCAAAGTGTTCTCGCGTCTAGAATCACCTGCTTTTTGCGGCTCGTGCCACGATGTGCGACTGCGCAACGGCTTCCGGCTTGAAGACGCCTTCAGCGAATACAACTACTCCCCGTCAGCCGAGCGTGGAGAAACCTGCAACGACTGCCATATGGGCACCGTACCCGGTGTGGTTTCCGGTTATGACCATGGTCCTGCTGCAGAAATTGGCGTCGGCCGGGGTGAACCGTACAAGACTCCCGCTCGCAAGCTGACCAACCATACCTTTGCCGGGCCGGACTATTCTGTCATTCACCCGGGTCTCTTCCCGCACAACACGGATGCGCAGAAACTTGCAACCATGCGTGAGTGGCTCGAGTTCGAATGGCGGGATCCGGTCACCAAGAACCAGGAGTGGTGGGGTACCGACGAATTTGAAGCCAGGGTCCGTGAAGATCGCAGGGCCTATGAGTTCCCGAACAAGTGGCGCTCCGCGACACGCAGAAAGCGAGCCCGTTCGATCATCAACGATCAGCTGGCACATCTGGATATTGTCAAAGAGCAGCGGCTGCAGGTTCTTCAGGCCGGCTACAAGCTCGGTGACGTCCGTGTCCACAGGGCGGACAGCAAGAAGATCGTTTTCGACGTGACCGTGAGAAACGGCACTGACGGACATGGCGTACCGACCGGGTTCGACGCGGAACGGCTGGTCTGGCTGCAGATCAACGTGACGGATCGGGACGGTAACGTTGTTTTCAAGTCGGGTGATCTCGATCCGAACGGTGATCTCAGGGACCTGCACTCGCTGTATGTGCACAACGCAGAGCTGCCGCTGGACAAATACCTGTTCACCCTGCAGAGCCGCTTCCTCACACGCAACATCCGGGGTGGCGAGCGTGAACAGATTATTCCTGTGAACGTCTCCATCGATCCGCTGCCTTTTGTGAGGCCGGAGGTGAGACCCAGCGGTATCTACGGGCGCCCGCGAGGTGCGCGCAAGCACAAGCAGGTCATCCTGCCGGGCGAGAAGCGGACACCTAAATATGTCATCAAAGGGGAGCAGCTGACTGGCAATGGTCCCTACAAGGCGGACATCAAGCTGAAATCGGGCATGATTCCGATCAACCTTCTGAATGACATTCAGGAAGTCGGGTTCGACTACGGTATGAGCGCCAAAGAGATAGGCGATGCGGTTGTCGAAGGTCATCAAATACTGTGGCAGAAAGAACATGTATTCAATATCGACGGGTAAGTTGATGCGCCACGCGGCGCTACTGTGCTTAAGCCTCACACTCTCTGGTGGAGCTTACGCTGCCGCCTCCAGCGACAGCGCGCTCAACGACGAGCCGGTACCTCTGAAGCTTGATGAAGTACCGGACCGTCTGCCGCCGTTGATTGAATGGGGTGACACGTTCCTTGGTGCCGGAAACATCGACAGTGGTTTCAGATTGCCCACAGGGGCTGTCTGGCAGCCCAACTTCATGCTCTGGGGGAACGTTCGCAGCGGTATCAACCATGTGGACGATGAGCTCTTTACCGGAAGTGACGAGCTGACCGAGTGGGTCAACCGGTTCGATTTCTTTGGGCAGGTATCGTTGTCACAGACTGACCGTATTGTGATCGGTTTCCGCAGTTTCGACGAAGAGGGTCATTTCCCCGGGTACCAGTGGCAGCCGGATTCTGATGGGCGCGATGAATTCAGCCCGGAAGTATCGGTGGCCTTTCTGGAGGTCAACCTTGCGGAAGTCTTCCCCGGGTATGGTGATGGTGATGCGAGCCGGGAACTCGACATGGACTTGTCGATTGGACGGCAACCACTGTTTTTTCAGGAAGGTCTGCTGATCAACGATCGCGTGGATGCAATTGCTGTCTCCAGAAACAATCTGTCGTTCCTGCCAGGTGCCAGCAACACGAGAGCTTCGGTGGTGTATGCATGGGACTCCATCAACCGTGCGAACACGTTTGAAGTTTCGGATGCAAAAATCTGGGGTCTGTTTACGGAAACTGACTTCCCGAAGAGCACGGTCAATCTCGATATCATGATGGTGGAATCGGATGACACTGGAGATGCTTTCTACGCGGGCTTGAGTGCAATCCAGCGCATCGGCAAATTGAACACCGCGTTCCGGATACTGCATTCGGACCCTGATCGGGAAACCCCGGTTGCCACACGCGGCACGTTGGCAATGGCAGAAATCTCCTGGACACCTCCCTATACCTACGACAACGTCTACACCAACTTCTTCTGGTCGGAGCGCCGTTTCAGCTCAGCTGCAAGGGATATCGGCACGGGCGGCCCGATGGGCATTGTAGGCATTCTGTTTGCGGGGGCAGGGCTTGGCTCGTTCCCGGGGCCGTTGGGTAACAGTGCGTCGGAAGCGTACGGTATGGCTGTTGGTTACCAGAAGTTTTTTTCCAACAACCGGCGCCAGGTGATTTTCGAGTTTGGCGGCAGGAACAACACGGATCGAACCGAGTTCAGGCAAATGGCTCTGGGGGTCAGGTTCCAGCAGGCCCTGGGTAGACATTTTGTTCTGCGGTTCGACGGCTATGCCGCGAGGACGAGGAACTTCATAGATGGCTTCGGCAATCGTGAGAACGTCACCGGATTTGGCGCGCGCGCCGAAGTGTTGGTCAAGTTTTAGAGATTGGAGTTTTGATGTGAGAATCGGCAAATACAATCTGATGTATGCAAGTCTCGTCGCTGGTGTGCTTTTCCTGTGCGCCAGCCCCGTGAGTTACGCGATCGATCCGACGAAGACCGTCGGATCGGATGCATGTCTGGACTGTCATGGTCCTGAGCACGACGCCTGGGTGGAGACCACACACTCCAGAACGTACGATGAAATGGCCACCAGCGATGCAGCTGCGGAGATTTCGGAAGCTCTGGATATCTACGATATCGAGGACCCGGAAGGGACATGCGTTGATTGCCATTACACGATGATTGGCGAAGAGATAGAGTTTGCTGAGCCGATCGCCGGGATCTCATGTGAGTCCTGTCATGGTGCTGCAACCGAGTGGATTGACGGCCACGGCAACTACGAAAGTGGCGATGCCGAGACAGAGACCGCGGCGCAGAAGGAAGCGCGTATCAGCGCCGCGGCGGCTGCGGGGCAAATCAGACCGTCTCAAATCAATCTGATTGCGGCGAACTGTCTCGAGTGTCACACGGTACCGAATGAGGAACTCGTCAATGTGGGGGGACACCCTGCAGGCAGCGACTTTGAGCTCGTCTCCTGGTCTCAGGGGGAAGTCCGCCACAACCTGTTCTGGAGCGGTGGCAGCGAAAACGCCGAAGCGAGTCCTGAGCGTAAAAGGGTGCTTTACGTGGTCGGCTGGGCAGCTGACCTCGAGTTCAGCTTGAGAGCTCTTGGCAAGTCACAAGAAGCCGGTACCTACCGTTCCGAAATGCAGGCGCGAATTGCCAATGCACTGTCGAAGCTGACTGCCATCAACAATGCTTCATCCAATTCAGATGTGGCAGCGATGTTGAGCGCCGGGCAGGGTGTGGACGCGTCCAGCCCCGATGCGGGTGCCCTCAACAGCGCGGCTGACGCGGTACACGCTGCCGCGCAGTCGTTTACAGCTTCCAATGATGGTGGCGCGCTGGCAGGTCTGGATGGCCTCATCCCCGGCGGCGAAGGTCACTTCAGCAGCAAGTACAACTAATCAAAATCGATCGCGGCTAATGCCGCTCCTACAGAGCTGGAGAGACCTTTCTAACTTTGTAGGAGCGGGCTTTAGCCGCGATTCTTTTGTCAAATGACCCCTACAGCAGCAACTTTTCGGGGCTCCTACAGAGCTAGAGAGACCTTGCTAGCTCTGTAGGAGCGGCTTCAGCCGCGATTCTTTTATCAAATGACCCCGTACGCCATCATGGCGCGTGCAACCTTGCGGAAGCCCGCGATGTTGGCGCCTTTCATGTAGTCGATGTAGTCCCCGTCCTCGCCGTACTCCGCACATTGGTCGTGGATGCTCGCCATGATTCGGCGTAGGTGGGTATCGACCTCTTCCGGGGTCCAGCTGATGCGGATGCTGTTCTGGGACATCTCCAGTCCGGATACTGCCACCCCGCCGGCGTTGGCCGCTTTGGAAGGCGCGTGGAGGATCTTGGCGTCGGCTAACAGCTTAATTGCACCAGCGTTGGACGGCATGTTTGCGCCTTCGGATATGGCCATGCAGCCATTGTCGATGAGCTTCTGGGCATCTGCCTCTTCCAGTTCGTTTTGCGTTGCGCACGGGAAAGCCAGATCACAGGGAATATCCCAGGGCCGGCCTTCGTAGAATTCACAGCCGAATTCATCTGCGTACTCGCTGATTCGCCCCCGGCGTATGTTCTTGAGGTCTTTTACCCAGTCGAGCTTTTCCTGCGTGATTCCCTCTTTGTCGTGTATGTAGCCGGAGGAATCGGATAGCGTGACCACCTGGCCACCCAGTTCGATCAGCTTTTGTGCGCAGAAAGTCGCCACGTTGCCTGACCCGGAGACTGTACACACCTTGCCGTCAATGGCGTTTCCGGCGTGCGTCAACATGTCTTCCATCAGGTAGACGACGCCATAGCCGGTGGCTTCATTGCGGATATGGCTGCCACCAAACTCCAGGGCTTTGCCGGTCAGAACACCTTCGAAGCGGTTGATCAGGCGCTTGTACTGACCAAACATGAAACCCACCTCGCGTGCGCCTACGCCGATGTCACCAGCAGGGATGTCGGTATCCGGGCCGATGTGGCGGCATAGTTCGGTCATGAACGACTGGCAGAAACGCATCACTTCGGCTTCAGACCTGCCTTTGGGATTAAAGTCGGCGCCTCCCTTACCTCCACCCATGGGCAGCCCCGTCAGGCTGTTCTTGAAGGTCTGTTCGAAGGCCAGAAACTTCAGAATGCTCTCGTTGACGGAAGGATGGAAACGAATGCCGCCCTTGTAAGGGCCGATCGCGTTGTTGTTCTGTATGCGATACCCCCGGTTCACCCGGATGTTTCCCTCGTCGTCCTCCCAGCAAACGCGGAAAATGACAATTCTGTCCGGTTCAGTCATGCGTTCGAGGATGCGCGCCTTCTTGAATTCAGGATTCTGCTCAACAAATGGAATGATGTTGACGGCAACTTCCTCCACCGCCTGATGGAATTCAGGCTGGCCGGGGTTGCGTCTCATCAGACCGTGCATGAACTGTTCGATTTCTTTTTCGTCTGTACTCACGATCGTTCCCTCCCTGTTTCCCCAAGATCTTGGCATCAATCTGCTGATCCGGCTAGTCTTTCGCGCGAATAGGGCATATGAAAAGGGTAGAAAGCGCTCAGCCAGATGCCATGACGTGGCCGTCGGGTCTCACAAGGGCCCATTGACCAGGTTCCAGTCCCAACGATTCAGGTACACCCCGGCCGTCACGACAGGTCAGTGCCTGCCAGTTTGACTCCCGTACCGCAACACCGAAAGTATCGGGCGCGCTGATATCGGTACCCGGGTTTCTGAAGAGTGTAAAAGTGGCGTAGTCCAGTTCATCGTGAAGCGAAGCACCGTTGTCCAGCTTGCGTTGGGGGAATCGAGCACCCGCGCCAACTACCTCGTTATACGTTGTGACTTCGCTGCCCGGTGTATCTGCGGCACTGCTATCGACAACACTACCGGCACGATAGACGTAGCCGAGGTCGAGGCCCTGTGAGCCAAAATGTTCCCGCTGGTTGGCTATCGCCGAAGCGACCCGTTCACGAATCTGTGTCCCGTTGCTGTCATCCGCAATAGCGTCAGACAAAATGTTTTTAACGGGGCGGGTAGCGATCCGGTACACGGTCTGTTGCAGGCTCTCCGGCAGCAGTTTGACCAGCCGGGAGTTCATGACTCTGGCGAGTACTCCCGCTCTGGAAGGGTCCAGACCGAGAGCTTCGACGACCTCTGTCATTTTTGCGTTGTTACGCCGGCTCACGTCACAGTTGCGCTGGGCAACGGGCTTGCGTTCCAGCTCATAGCTCTCGAGCAGGGTTTCGACCTGATCTGCCGCAACCTCACCTTTGAGGGCAACCGCAAGTTTCCACACCAGGTTATGCACATCACCCACACCGGTATTGAGCCCCAATCCCCCGGTCGGGGGGAAACGGTGGATGGCATCACCAGCCAGAAACACTGAACCGATCCGGAACTTCTCCGCAATCTGGGCGGTCATCTTCCAGACGCCTTTGTGTCGCACCGTATATGGCACATCGCCGAAGACCTTGCGAAGAAGCTGCTCACACCGGGCGTCGTCGTAGTCGTCTACCGACTCGTACGGCACGGCGATGGGGTGCATGTAGACGGACAGCTGATGCGGGTCGTGGACGATAAACGTGCCCTGGACATCCGGATCCAGCAACCAGTAGAGCAGCGTTTCGTCGTCACCAGTGACCTGTGTGATGTCGACGTCGCACGTGAGATTCAGCAGGGTTGCGATCGCATCTGGCCCGATCTTTCTGATATTGAGGGCCCTGGCCACGGGGCTGCCAGCGCCGTCAGCCGCGAGCAGAAACTGATGGCTCACCTCCAGCACGTTTCCGTTCGCGTCTGCAAGTGTGCTCGTCTGCCTGTCTTCGGTCGCAAACCCTTTCCATTCAATCCCGTAGCGGAGATCCGCTTGTGGTGACTGCTCGGCGACAGATTTCAGGTGTTCTTCGAGCAGATGCTGCGAGATGTTGGCTGTATGTTCTTTTGAATAGCTCCCGTGCTCAGACAAACTGCCCCGGTAGGCAGCCATATCGAAGATGCCGATGGGTGGTTCTTCGGGCCGGCCTTTCCATGTGATCTGGTGCGCGCGCTGGTGTCGGTCGAGGGCGTAGAGATCGTCAACGTTGATACCTGCCTGACGGTAGATCTCCATGGTCCGGGTGTTGATGACGTGTGCAGCCGGAGCCTGCTGGATGTCTGTGCGCTGTTCGACGAGTACATGGTCTATATCGAGCTTCGACAGAAGGATGGAGGCCAGCAGACCGGTGGGACCGCCTCCTACGATGAGGACAGGCGTCGAGGCTTCTGTGTAAGTCTTCGCGTTCATTCTCCCGTTCCCCCGGTCAACAGCATTGCCATGACGTGGGCTTGTTCATCGATCGCATCCTCCTTGAAAGGGTCTTTTCCGGACAGGAGCCGGTATTCAGGGGCCATGGCAAATACGGAAGCACTGCTCACAAGTAGGTAGTAGAACTGTATGACTGACAAGCCGCTCCTGCCCAGATTGCCGGCTTCGTAAACGTCCGTGACAGTATCGAAGAAGGGACGCACGTAGTGCTGAACAAGCCATTCGAGGCGCCAGTCGTCACACCGGCCTTCATCAAACATGATTCGGGTACTTTCGGGCCATTCGGCAGACGCGCGTATGAATCGCCGGATGAGAAACCGGATGCGTTCACCCGGTTCGATGTCCTTTGACTGGACAATCGCCGGGCGCAGAAGCCGGGTCATGTGTCCGAAGAGTTCTGACATGCAGGCTTTCCAGAAGGCTTCTTTGCTTCCAAAGTGGTAGGTAATGAGATTGCGCTGCACACCAGCTGCTTCCTGAACCTGCCGGGTGCTGGTCGCTTCGTACCCTTGCTCTGAGAATAGGCGAATGCCTGCGTCGATCAGTTTGGCGCGTGTTACTTCGGATTTACTCGTGGTTTCTGCTTCAGTCGCTGACATGGGCTGCTCAAATTTGACAACTGTCATAAAATATAGGTTAATTTTGTCCGAATGGCAAACGCTGCAGAATTGCAAGCAGAGGAAAAGATGATGACTCATGCTGTCCCGTCCCCGACAAAATTTGCACACCTTGTGCTGAAGACCAGCCGCTTTCAGGAACAACTCGATTTCTATCAAGGTCTCCTGGGCGCGCGGATCGTGCACCGGGCACCGGGTATGGTGTTTTTGAGCTACGACGATGAACATCATCGTCTGGCCATTCTCGAACGCCCCGGGTTGTTGCCAAAACTGAAGAACATGGCAGGCGTAGATCACTACGCCTACACCTATGACAGCCTGGATGACCTGCTCGTTACGTGGGAGCGTATGGCATCTGCGGGCCACCAACCGGTCTGGTGTACGCACCACGGGGCCACGATCTCAATTTACTACCGTGATCCCGACAACAACGTGATTGAGACGCAGGTTGATGTGTTCGACTCCATCGATGAGACGAACGAATTCCTGGAAGGTAACGATTTCCAGTCGAATCCTATTGGTGTGGATTTCGATCCGGCAGATCTCAGGAGGAGATTGAAGGAAGGAGAGAGCTGGGAAACACTCAGGTTACGTACGCCGAGCGGACCGAGAGATCCGGCGACGATACCGAGAGCCTACCTGGGCGGTTTTGCCTGGATGATGCTGCAGTTCCGCAGCCGGACGGCCCGAAAATAGAGAGACCTTTCTGTAGGAGCGGCTTCAGCCGCGATTATCTTTATAGCTAGACAATAGAGCTCAGGAATGACATTCCGAGTGTCAATGAACCAACTGCCACGAAAATGATGGCGGTGCCTGCGATGACTGACTTGAAAGGGTCCTGAATCCACTCAGACATGAAACTTCTCCTGTTGGCGCGTAAGAAAACGGCGGCCATCATGCCGATGTGAACGGTTCAAAAACAGCAGTTTGTCCGGATTGAATACATCGGGAATCCCGAGGTATTGTTACAAATGACAGTTTGAAACTGAATTTCCAGAAAATGTGAGAAGGACGTAAATGAGACACCTGAACTACACGCATCTGCTGTACTTCTGGACGGTGGTTCGAGGAGGGAGCATTGCCAGCGCTGCTGAGACGTTGAATCTGGCGCCGCAGACCATCAGCGGCCAGCTGAAGCTGCTTGAAGAGGCGGTTGGGGAACCGCTGTTCAACCGGGTCGGGCGGGGTCTCGTGCTGACCGATACGGGCAGGTTCGTGAATCAGTACGCTGATGAGATTTTCCACCTTGGGGCTGAACTCACGCAAAGAATCAAATCGAGAGAGGCGCTGCTGCCGACGATCGTTCATGTGGGTGTGTTGACGTCCATACCGAAGATGGTAGCGCTGCATGTCATGGAGCCTGCACTGGATCTCGCCGAGCCGGTCAGAGTGGTGTGCCATGAAGGTGACCTCGACACGCTGCTGGGTGAACTTGCGACCCACCGTCTTGATCTCATCATTTCAGACCGCCCGCTTCCTTCCGGAAGCCCCGTAAAAGCCTTCAATCACCCGCTGGGCGAAAGCAGTGTCAGCATTTTTGCGCACAAGAGCATTGCAAAGACCTATCGCACATTCCCGGATGACCTTGACGATGCGCCTATCCTCCTCCCTGTAGCGAAATACACGCTGAGACGTAACCTCGAAGACTGGTTCGAGCGGGAAGGCGTTGTGCCGCGGATTGTTGCTGAATTTGATGACAGTGCACTGCTCAAAGCATTTGGCGAAGCCGCACGCGGTCTGTTTCCGGCCTCGACGATCATTGCTGATGAAGTGTGCTCGATGTATCACGCCAGGGTTCTGGGTGAGGTTGAGGATGTCAAAGAACGTTATTACGCCATTTCACCGGAGCGTCGCGTGAAACACCCCGCGGTGCTGGCAATTACAGAGAGTGCGGGTGACGGCCTGTTTCAGGCTTGATTCACTTCAAATCCGGCATTTGGGAAGTGCACCATGATCCTGCCTGCCTGTTCATCTATGCGTTCGATGACTATCTCGGTCGACGTCCTGTGAATGAGCTCCCCCGATACCGGGAAGCGGCCATAGTCGTCAGGCGTCACATCCACCCGATCTCCAGCGTGGATGCCGGCCGCCAGGCGGGCATCGACTGAAGCTCCGCCAGGTGGAACCGGCTCCGCATCTGTCCCAACTGCCAGAGCGTCTTCGGGAGTGAGGTCGACAGGGCTTCCGTGACCGAATGCAGTCATTCTCTCCAGGTAGTCCCGCACATTCGGCCATGGTTCGAACAACGATGAGTTGGCCGAATTGCCGTTTACGAACCAGAGGTTGTGGTACAGGCTGAAATCAGCAATCGAGGGTGTGTCGCCGAAAAGAAAACCGGCATTCAGTGAATCCTCGAGTGACGCCATCATTCCCTGAAAGTGCGCTTCCGCCGCGGCCGGGTCGGCCCCCACAATGGGTGCCCCGCCGGACAGCTCCGCCCGGTCTTTCTGGAACGCCTCGATGTCCGCCTCTGACATTGTGCTCATCTGGGCAGCCAGGGCCTCAGGTCTGAAGTTGAGGGCGACTGTCGTTCTGAAAAGTTCGGTGTCCGCCCATCGCGCAAGACGTTCCGCGGCGAAACCAGGCGCGTAGAGAGTCGTGTTGCCGGAGATCTCGGCCAGCTTGCGGCAGATGATCTCGGTGGCGCAGTAGATGTTGGCCCCAATCTGCATGATCTGTGTTTTTCGATAGCCGCCCGACAATGGCATGAGGTGAGGGCGAGGCATGATGGGTGGGATAATCACCGAGTGCCACTCGAGGCCAAGGTAGCCGTATAACGTCCGGATCTTTTCGGAGAAGAGACTCGGGGGATAGTGATGCAGTATCGGTGTGCTCAAGTGAAACTCCCATTAAATCGAATGTTATCTGCCTCAATACCTGCAGCGACAATCTCTATACCGCCAGCCCGGATCATCCATTCCAGACGATGGTCGCGATACTCCCGTTTGAATCCGGACTGGATCGCCGCGCGCATGATGTCCGGGTCGAGCTCCGCCGCTTGAGCTGCCTGGGTCACGTGCATGACATCTTCCCGCGCGTTGACCCGGGCCAGCCAGTCGTGGAGGTGGGATCCACTGGCCGGACGGATGTCGAAACGACCAGCGCCGTTAACGAAAGGCAGAACACAGATATCTCCCCACCCGTACTCAGCTCCGTTAAACCAGCCCGCTTCTGACAGGCGAGTATCCAGCCACTGATACCAGCGACGAATCTCGGTTTCGGCAAATTCACACATACGTTTTGCGAGAACACCTTCGGCACGCCCGAAAATCCGGATTTCTCCCAGACCCCAGGTGTTGCCTTCGAAGTGTGTATCCATGGCATCTTCGATGAGACGCACTTGTGCGCGCAGCAGAGGATCTCCGGGAAGGAGAGGTGGTTCCGGCCAGGTCTCATCGATATAGGCGCCTATGACCGCAGAGTCGTACAGGACCGTGTCTTCATGGTGAAAAACAGGGACTTCGCCGCGTGGGCTTTCGATGAGGAAACCCTCGAAGTCGTCGGTCCCCATTGGCTGCTGGACCTCGTAGTCGATCCCTTTGAACCGCAGGGCGAGCTTCACTTTCTGCGCATAGGGAGAAAGCGGATGTTCGAGAACAGAGACACTCATAGTGAACTCGCTTCGAGAGCGCGTTCCAGACGATCGAGGGTCACCATGGCGTCCAACCCCTGTGCCAGGCTCGAATTGGGTTCACGACCCTCGTGTATCGCCGCGAAGAACTCCCGGTCAGCAAGCTCGATACCGTCAGAACTTACGTCAACGTCACTGACGTCAATCTGCTCACCGTCACCGGTGAAGAGGTCGTCGTAGTTGGCGATATAGGTCCCGTTGTCGCAGATATAGCGAAAAAAGGTCCCGAATGGTCCCTCGTTATTGAAC
>JANQFF010000052.1 GCA_028277965.1 Pseudomonadales bacterium | reverse complement strand
ACCAGGCGATGGTTGAGCGTGCTCACGGCGCGCGTGATGAGCGCGGAACGGTCATAGGTCTCGACGATCTCCACCCCCTCGGGCAGCGAGGGTCGCAGCTGATCGATCTTCTCGCGGACCGCCGCGATCGTCCGCAGGGCATTCTCGCCGTGTCGCATCACGACGATACCGCCGACGACCTCCCCCTCGCCGTCGAGCTCCGCGATGCCACGACGCTGCTGCGGGCCGGTGCGCACCTCGCCGATCATCTCCAGGGTGGTGCGCGCGCCGGTCTTGCCGATCGAGAGGGGAGAGACCAGGCGCAGGTCTTCCTCGCCGCGGATATAGCCCCGCGAGCGCACCATGTACTCCGCCTCGCCCATCTCGATCACCGAGCCGCCCGTCTCGCGGTTGGCCTCGACCAGGGCGCGTTTGACCTTGGAGATCGGCAGCGAAAAGGCGCGCAGCAGGTCCGGGTCCACCACGACCTGGTACTGCTTGACCATACCGCCGACCGTCGCCACCTCCGCCACGCCGGGCACGGTCTGCAATTCGTACTTCAGGAACCAGTCCTGCAGGCTCCGGAGCTCGGAAAGATCATGCCGGCCCGAGCGGTCCACCAGCGCATACTGGTAGATCCAGCCCACCCCCGTGGCATCCGGTCCCAGGACCGGCTGGACATCCGGCGGTAGCTGGCTGCCGACCTGGCTGAGGTATTCCAGCACACGCGAGCGTGCCCAGTAGATGTCGGTGCCGTCCTCGAAGATCACGTAGACAAAGGAATCGCCGAAGAACGAGTAGCCGCGTACCGTGGTCGCGCCCGGCACGGCCAGCAGTGCCGTGGACAGCGGATAGGTGATCTGGTCCTCGACCACCTGGGGCGCTTGCCCCGGGTAGTTGATCCTGACGATGACCTGCACGTCCGACAGGTCGGGAATCGCATCCAGCGGGATCAGCCTGAGCGAGGCGATGCCCCAGCCCGCGAGTATCAGTGCCAGCAGCAGCACCAGCAGCCGGTTCTGGATGGACCAGCGGATGATGGCGGCGATCACGTCCGGTTATTCCTGCCTGTTCGTCGGCCTGGCTGGCATACGCGCAGAAGCGAATTCATTCACGATGGAAGCATGAACCTTCGCCACACCGATCGCGGATGAAGCCGCTACACGCCTAACGGTCATCACCCGTCTCCATGCGCCGGAAATCGGCCATCAGGCTGCTCTCCGAGTCGATCAGGAACTGCCCGGAAACGACGATCTCCTGCCCCTCCTCCACCCCGGAAAGGATCTCGATGTCGTCACCGCTCTCCAGACCCCGCTTGACCGCAACCGGCTGAAAGCGACCCTCACCCCGTGAGAGAATGACGCGATCACCCTCACCGGTTCGGATCAGTGCCTCGCGGGGTATCCGCAGGACGTTCTCGCGCTCCGAGGTGTGAATGGTGACCTCCAACAGCATGCCGTAGCGCAGCCTGGGATCGGCCGTGCTGAAACTGACATACACCGGCTGGGTCCGGGTTGTGAAATTGATCTCGCGGTCCGTGCGGTCAACCTGTCCCGCGTACTCGGTACCCGGCATCGTCGGTACCCTGACCGTGACGCGCTGTCCCCGGTCGACCCAGGCGCCCTGCCCCTCGAACAGGTTGACGACGACGGGAATCAGGTTCACTCCGCCCAGGGTGACGACCTTCGTGGCCGCCCCGACCGGATCGTCCTTCACTGCGCGCCATTCGACAAGGGTTCCGTCCACCGGTGCATGCTTGTCGAGTCTTTCTTCAACCTGTCCCTCTCTCTCGAGCCGGGAGAGCACCGCCGGTTTCATACCGAGCGACTGCAATCGCTGCCGCAACTGGCTTGCACGCGATGGGTCCTCGTCCTGCAAGGCATCGAGATAGGACTGCTGCAGGCCGCGCCATGCCGGGGCATCCATTGAGTACAGCAGTTCTCCCTTGTTGACGCTGTCGCCGATCGCCTTGTCGCTGACCGACAGGATTTTCCCCTTGATGCCGGGCGTGACATCCGTGACCCTGGGCGACCGCAGTCGGGATACCCGGCCAAGCGCCAGGATGTCGCGGGAGACCGTGCCGCGCTCAACGGTTGCCGTGCGAACGCCGAAGTTGTGCATGAGCCCGGGAGTGACGGTCACCTCGGGGTAGCCGTCGTCGCTGGACGCCGCTTGTGATACCGGCTCACGCCTGACCAGGTCCATGCCACAGATCGGGCAACTGCCAGGCTCCCTGGATACCACGTCGGGATGCATGGGACAGACGTAGTCGGGATCGAGGTGCTTGCGGGCGTGCTCCAGGGCTGTTTCACCCGCAGGCAGACCGGCATCCATCCCGCCCGTATCCAGCCAGTGGCGGTCAACACCAATACCGGCACCAAGACCGAGGAGAAAGATGACGGCGGCTGTGAGATACCGACCTGATCGCCGATCATACCGGAGTGATGGCGGCAGACGATGAGAGACTGCCTTTTTAGACAGCCTCTGAAGCGCGGGTAGCATGTTGTGCCAGTTCATGTCGGTCGGATTAGGCCAAAGGCAAGCGCCGAGCAGCTGCGCGTGCGGGTGCTGTGCTGGCTCGCCCGCAGCGGGCTGATCGAGCCGGACGACGTACTGCCGTCGGGTCCTTCGCCGTGTGGCCGGCTTTCCCGGCCTCCGACTACTACGCCCGATCAGACAGCCCGCCGGCATCCGGCCTACCTGCGCGCCCCCTGCTGCACGACTGCACCCGAGCACATGCTGTTTCAGGGCTCTTCACCCGTTCGTGAGCAGGACCAACACGCGATACGGGTGGGTGGCTAGTACCCGACCAGGACTTTCACCCGGCAAAAAACGCCGAGCTTCGCTCGGCGCGATAACGTTAGCGAGCAAAGGCGCTATTCGATTTCCGGAGTCGCATTCTGTTGTGCAGCTGTCAATCCTGTCTTCCATTCGGAAGGGAGATTCTGTACCCAACCATTATAGACATTAGGAATAGCAAGAACACCTTGCCCACCCATGCCAGCCAGACTCGCGACCGCATCGTCCGTTGGAGCATTGTTGTCGGCCATCGAAATAGAACCTGCGATGACTGCGTCAGTGAAATCGCCATCATCATCCGGATCCGGGTCGACCACTAGCAATCGGTTGGAAAACTTATTGGTCACGTACGCGTAGTATCCTCCGCCAGCCTTTGCGCCAAAATTGGCGCCATGGCAACCAGGATCGCAGGGCAGCACGGCCGCAATCGAATCTGTGCTGGTATCCACAACCACAATGGTCCCACCCGTCGCCGCAAGCACGACAACACGGCCGGTAGGATCAACGGGCGTCTGAATTGGAAAAAGACCTGACTGACTGGCGGCCTCATTTGTTACCCCAGGTATAAACGTTGCCGGGTCGTATGAGGTGCTAATGAGATTAATATCGGTTATTGGATTGCCAGCCAAATCATATACACTGAGAGAGTGATCCAGCAGATTAGCGGTATACGCTTTCTCACCGCCGATACCAACAGCAATCGGAAGTGGAACGGCAGGGAAGTTTACGCCGCCTGCTGCAGGCCTGGCCAAAATCTCTCCCGAGCTCCCATCATAAAAGCCAGTATCGGCTGTATTGATATTTGGTGTCACAATTATTCCATCCGGGGTTATCCAGTGGCCATGCGGATTTGCCGGAAGCTGTCCAGGGAGTTGTGACGGCATACCACTGCTTCGCCAGGGATTTTTTATCCCTATTGCCGGAATCTTGACAACCCTATTCTCGCCGTTGATCGTGACGGTTACATCATCGTTACTTGGAATTGTCATAACATGGGCAGGAGCATCACCAACTCGCATATTGTGAATCATGCGACCGTCCTTCTGATCGATAAAGGTCAGTTTATCGTCGAACCATTGCGTCTGATACACAGTATATTGATTTTTACTCGACCACATATTATGTGGGTTGTTCATATTGATTTCTGGCAACGCAACCTTACGTTTGATCGTCCAGCTGGTCGCATCCAGCACAGTAATCGTGCCAGGCTTAGTTTTGCTGGCTGTTTTCTCAAACTGGGTATTAATCCATACCTCACCAACACCGGATGGATACCCATTCTCTGCCGGAGTCGTTAATGGATCTAGCGCGATCCCTGCCCCATATCTCTCTTCAAGGACCTCTTGTAAATTGAGCACGGCACCGCCTGTAATGCGTACGGGAACATTAGGATACGCCGGATGCCAGTCTGTCGGGTCTGTATAATCCTGCCAATTTTCTGGCGCAGTCGCGACAAAGAATGTCCTGAGAAGACGGGTTGCTAGATCTCCGGCAGTTGGCACACCAGTAGCCCCGGTCACAAGATCAAAGTGCTCACCCAAGTCGAAGCCGGGTGTAGCGGGATCATCAACAATCACAGCACCAAACATATAGGGGTGGATTTTACAGGTAAAGACATACAGTCCCGGTGTATTCAGTTGTACGATGCCACCGCCAACATAGGCTTTGCTCTGATCGAATGGGATGGCATGCTGTTCACCTTCATCGGCGCCGCTCGGCCACAATAATGATGTAACGGTATGAACTGTGTTGGTATCCGACATCACGAAGTGCACGCTGCTACCAGGGGCTATCACTTCCAATGATTGAGTTTTGATGTTGGCAGCGCCTAGAGGACCCGTAGGATCAACAATGGCCCCACCACGTGCGCTTCTAAACCAGCTCCCAGGCTCATCGGAAATTTCAAACGTGACAACACCTGGGTCAGTCGTGTTTTCACTCAACAATATCGCGCCATAGGGTGTTGCGCCCGCCACGCTGACACCAGATTCCGGTGCTCCATCTTCATCCACTCGGAATCTTGACTGCATGCCAGATTCCATATGTGAGACGATATGACAGTGCATATGCCAACTACCCGCGCCGACATCCGTTCCCGTTCCCGCTTTGAGCGTAAAGGCATGACTATCCGCTGTTCCAGACAGCAATTTCGTATCAATAATGCTGGGCGCAGCACCCTGATTGGCTGGCGCAACGTCTTCCAACCAGCGATGCGCATGTAGATGAAAGGTATGGTCATGCCCGATAGACAAGACATGGAAACGGACCACATCATCCAGGGTTGCCCCTAGCACGGGATTGGCCCACAAGGGTGTTTGCGTATCATTGACTATTTCAGCGCCCCAAAAGGTGGAGCCGACCATAAACAGGACATATTGCTTAGCCAAGTCAGCCACATTCGTTGGTGTAATGGTGCCATCACCATCCACAAAGCTTTGCACGGACCCGTCCGCGGCATCGACGATCAGTGCACCAAAAAGCCCAAGGAACGCTGAACCTTCATCATAATAAGGATGCGTCCCCAACAGGTTTGCGGTAAACGAATAGTTTTGTACCCCCCCGCCTGCAGCAGCCTCAGCCGTGCCTGTGAGGATACCTGGAATATTGAGCCCAACCGGAACGCCCGTGTTATTGGTTAGCTCAATATCAACGGTATCACCCTGTTGAACAAAAAATGTGGGACCAGGAATAACCGCGTCCGCTGGATAATTCTGACTTGATCCGATATGGCTTGTCATCTTGTAACCCAACTGACCATTGGGAAGCGTTTCGGCTGTAATGTGAATAGTGTGAGTAGTCGACGCCAACACGATGCCTGAAAAAAACAATGTGGGGATCAAGCAAATTAATGCCGCCATTGCTTTGCTAGTGGATAGAATAATAGGTGATTTCATTGTTTCGCGCCTCTATATAAATATAGTTTGTTGCTTATCTTCTGGTGACCTTGAACTGACCTTGCATCCCCAGCCATCGACTGGCAAAAGCTAAGTCTTCGTAGACAGAACTATGATTTGCACGGATGGCAAAAACATGTTTTTCAAGGGCTCCTATTGCTTTATCCTGAATAACCAGGTTGGTTTCACTATCGGGCCATCGATAGCCGGCCAGTCGAAATAGATGCGAGTTGGTTCCCAGCGCAATCAGATGGAAACGGACATAGCTGTTTCTCGCTGCGCTAAGCGTGGGGTTGTCCCCGAGCGGTGTTTGTTGTCCGGTCCGGTTATCGATTTCCGTTCCCCAGAATGCATCATCACCAATAAACAACACATACTCTTTGCCGACATTAGAAAAAGGAGAAGTCGTGGTGTTGGCTTCTCCATTGACCGTCTCAATATCGGCGTGGTCATTAACAATGACCGCACCATAGAGCCCTCTATCTTCAGCGCCATTCAGCGTGAGCATGTTGTGATCATGATACGGCCATGTTCCAGCCGTACCGGGCGCTGCTGTCCAATGATACACATAACTCATAACCATGCCTTCCGTGGGGCTGTTGATGGCGCTTTGGTCTCTTACCAGATTGATATATTCGAGGGTGCCATCGCTTTCGATGTCATAATGGACACCATGCACATGAACACTGACTTGCTCGAGAGTCTCATCATCACCCGGGTCGAATTTATGCCTCAAGGTGAGCTCGACTTGGTCACCTTCATCAATAACAATTGTCGGTCCTGGAATAGTGGGCTCGTCTGGATATCGCCATGTCACATCGGTTTCACTTCCATCTTCTTGGATGAGATGTTTTTTCATGCGATAAGCGAAAAGGTCGTTTCCGCCCTCATAACCTGGCATTATTCTCTCTGCCCAGAGCTCGATCAGGTGCGTTTTTCCTGAATCATCGGCAAAAGCCCCATTTGCCCCCAACAGGAAAAAAGCCAATGTCAGCATCACAACAGACAACAGCCGTGTGGACCTGTTTTTACGAACAAGTGTGCCCATCATTGCTATATGCTTCTGGCAATTCAGGACCATTGAAGGACACAAATTGTATTTCATTCTTTTACCCCTTCGTTATTGGACTGCGTACTTTTTTCGGATGTTCCGCTCCATGTCGGCGACCTTTCCTGCGTCGCGCGTGTGCGGCTTGAGCTCGATCGCGACGGCTTGACCCTTAAGGTCACGCGCTCGCCGACGAGCCCGGCACCGACAATGTCGCGCGAGAATCCCGGGTAGGAGACGCCGCGCAAGCGCTCGCGTACCCGCTCTGTCTCTAGAGCGTCCATTGGGCGCTCCGGCATTGGTCCGTCAACTGCGGGGTCGTGAAGGAGGCCCGCCGCGCCGCGCACCGGTGCGGCATCCTCAAGACGAGATACCAGCGCCGGCGGGTCCATCCTAATCCCCCGGTCGTGGCAACGGGCATGCCACGGCACCGGCTAGGTATGCCGCGTGCGCTCGAGGGAGCGGCTGGGATGGCGCGCGTGCGGGGCCGAATACCGCGTTGTGAGGGGCGCGCCGCGCCGGCGGGGGCGGCCTTGGAAGGGGCGGCCGGGCAAACCGGCCATGGCTCAGCGCAACAGGTTGTC
>JANQFF010000038.1 GCA_028277965.1 Pseudomonadales bacterium | reverse complement strand
TAATCGTGGTCTTTTCCAGGTCGATCTCAGCCTGCTCCAGTAACGCCTGGGCTTTGGCCACATTCGCCTCGTGTGCGGCAATCTGGTTTGGCAGATTGGTGAGTTCCCGGATGTGATTCCGGTATTCGATACTCGCCTGGTTGGCCTGACTGGTGACCTCGTCGAGCAGACCCTTCGAGATGAGGCGTTTTTCCATCAGGTCGAGGTGACGCTGCAGTTTGGCTTGCGCCACTTCGTAGCGTGACTGGAAATGAGCGGCGCTCTCCTGTTCAAGCTCATATTGCGACCGGCTCGAGGCAAGATTTGCCGCGTTCTGCTTGAGCTCGGCTTCACGCTCGAGCACGCGCAGTCGCGCTTCCCGGTCGTCGAGCTGAATGAGGACTTCACCGGCTTCCACCCAGTCTCCTTCTTTGACGTGCACTTCGCGGACAGGTGCAACCAGGTCGGAACGCAGTTTGGCAATGCGGTTGGACTCGAGCTTTCCGAACGCGGAGAAGTTCGGTCGCAGTGCTGCTGGCTGAGCGGTTGTCACCGACACGGGCCAGGCTTTCTCAGCGTCCGCGGTCGGCTCCGCAGAGGGGCCGGTTGCGAAGATCGACACGCTGGTCAGGACAGCGATCCCAACGATAGCGCCTGAAATGGCCCACTGGCGCTGACGCGGATTCTTAAACTCGAGCTTCTTCATGTCGGTTGTCCATGAGTTTTCGTAAATGGGTGTTGATGCGGGACTTGCCCTGTTCCAGAAGCAGGATCAGTGCAGGAATGACAACGAGGACGAGCAGCGTTGCGAACGACAATCCGAAGCAGATTGTGATCGCGATTGGCGCCACGTACATGGATAGGGTCGATGTCTCGAACATGAGCGGTAAGAGCCCGGCAACGGTGGTGAGCGAGGTCAGGATGACCGCGCGAAAGCGTGCCTGAACTGACTGCATGAGCGCGTCTTTGAGCTCAACCCCTTTGTCGACATGACGCCTTAAGAAACTGATGAGGACAATTGAATCGTTGACCACGATGCCGGTGAGGGAGAAAAACGCGAGCAGCGACATCGATCCGATGTCCCATCCGGTGACCCAGTGACCGACGATGGCGCCGGTGAAGCCAAATGGGATGGCCATCATGATGGCGAGCGGCCAGAGATAGGACGAGAACACCCAGGTGAGAATCAGGTAGATCAGACCGAGCGTGAGTGCGCCACCCAGGGCCATGGTATTCATGATGATCTGATCCTGCTCGGTTTTTCCACCGAGGCCGAAGGTCAGGTCGTAGCGGTCGAGGATAGGTGTGAGCTGGTTGTCCTTCACGTCGTTGACGATGGAAAGCGCGTTGTTCACTTCTTCGTTCACATCAGCGGAGATCGC
Source organism: Pseudomonadales bacterium (assembly GCA_028277965.1). GTDB lineage: Bacteria > Pseudomonadota > Gammaproteobacteria > Pseudomonadales > Azotimanducaceae > UBA4421. The sequence continues at coordinate 3,288 of JANQFF010000038.1, read as the reverse complement.
CACGGCCATCTGGTTATTCGAATGGCGGATGATGTCGATACCACGCCGGTTGTAGAGCACCGCAACAGATGCCAGCGGTACAAACTCACCTTCTGCCGTCCGGATGGGGAACTTCTGGAGTGAACCGAGGCTGTCTCGCTCGGCATCGGGCAGCATCACACGAACCTCGAGTTCGTTGTCCTGCTCGTTGAATATCTGTACCCGTGAGCCGGAGTAAGCGGCGCGCAGCTGCGAACCAATGCTGTCTGCAGTCAGACCCAGAGACCGTCCGCGCGGAGTCATCTCGAAAATGATCTGCTCTTTGCCGTAAGGCAGGTTGTCTGTGACGTTGCTGACGCCGGGGTAACTTGCGAGGAGCGTCGACAGTTCTTCTGACCCCGCTTTGAGGCGGTCAATTTCGGTACCCCTGAGTATCAGGGTGATATCCGGCTGTCCATTGTTCGCACCGCCGCTGACTCCTATCGTCAGCTTCTCCACATAGGCAGGTCGTTGGACGCGTTCCATCCACGCTTCGGCAAACTCGATCGGTTTGGTAGTGCGGTCTTCCTCGAAAGCGTATTGCACCCCAATGGAAGCGTACTGTTCGCCATTCAGACGGTCGTTGTCGAACTGAGCACGATTGTACTTGGCCACCCATCCGAGCACGTTTTGCTCACCAGAAACTTCGCGTGTTTCAACCAGAACCTCTTCGAGGTGAGCGACAAAGTCGAGTTTCTGTTTGTCGGTTGCGGAACTCGAAAACTCCACGTCCGCTTCTACGGACTCGAAATCGAATCCCATCACGAGGTTCAGGCCAACATGTTGAGAAGCCACCAGGGAGACAGCCACCATCATCGCGCACACCGCGGTGAGCAATGTGGTCCTGGGGTGATCCAGGGCACGATTCACGAAAGGCAGGAATTTTTCGTCTCGAAATTCGGTGAAACGGTTGTCGAACTTCTCGCGCCACGCGGGTTTGTTGCCTGGCTGGACTTTCCCGAGAGATTCCCTGAGATGGCCGGGCAGTACCCAGAAGCACTCCACGAGAGAAGCAGCGATCACACACAGGAGGACGGTCGGCAGGGCCAGAATGGCTTCACCCATGATTCCGCCAATGATCAGCAGAGGCATAAACGCTGCCATTGTGGTCATGGAAGACGTCATTACGGGCACCCACATGCGCTGGGCGCCGGCGACGGCCGCTTGAGCGGGGGTTGCACCGTTTTCGTGGTGAGTGACGATGTCCTCGCCAACGACGATGGCATCGTCAACCACAATGCCCAGCGCCATGATGAGGCCGATCAGCGCGATGATGCTGATGCCGTACCCGAAGACAACGTAGAAGAACGCAAAACCCAGGAGAAAGCTCACGGGGATGCCAACGGTCACCCAGAATCCGGCTCGAGCGTTCAGAAAGAGGAACAGGACGATAATCACCAGGACCATGCCTGAAAGACCGTTCTTGATGATCATGTCTAGCTGGGAGCCGATCAGCTGCCAGACGTTCGCAATCTCTTTGACCTCGACTCCCGCAGGCAGCGTCGGCTGCACCTCTTTGATCCAGTTCTGCACAATCTGGTTCGTCAGCCCGGCGTCCGTCTCGGTATTTCGCCACAGAAACATTTCGATCGCGGCTTTGCCTTCCGACGTCAGGATTGGCTGGCCGCGCTGGGGCCGACGGACAACCTCGGCGAAGTCTTTCAGGCGGGTGAGCTGACCGTTGGTCTCAATGTGGAGTTGCTCGAAAGCAAGTGGATCGCGGCGCTGATCCAGGCTTCTCAGCTGCCGGGAGCCCTGGCCGCGACCGACAGCTCCGGCTGGGACGTTCTGACTGACGCGGGCGACCTCTCCAGCCACTTCGTCCAGCGTCATGCCCAGTTCCTGAAGCTGTCGGCCGCCAACCAGGAGGGCTATCTCCTCGGTAGGTAACCCGTCGTACTGGATACCTTCAATACCGCGAGCCAGAAGATCTTTCTCGAAAGTACGAACCAGTGGGATGAGTTCGCTGACCTCACCTTCACCGCTGACCAGAATGACGTTGACGGGTTCATTGTCGATCGGGCGGGTGATGATGGGCGGCTCTATTTCAGGTGGCAGATTGCGGATGTTGGTCACCCGCTGTTTCACCTGGTCGAGCGCCCATGTCAGATCGGTGTCGTAGTGGAATTCGGCGTTGATGAACGTGAAGCCGTTGACCGTTCGGGAAGACAGCTCTTTGAGGTTGTTGAGCGTACGAAGCTGCTGTTCGATTGGGGTTGTGACGAGGGTTTCAATGTCTTCCGCAGCGGCACCAATCCAGGTGACTTCGACAAAAACAGCCGGGTAGGTCATTGGCGGGTCGAGCATCGACGGCATGCTGCGCACAGCCCAGAGTCCGGCCAGGATCATCATGATCATGACCAGGTTGGCCGCAACGCGGTGCTCAGCAAACTTCTTTATCACTTTCCCAACTTTCCCTTTCTTTACCTCTCTCTCCGGGAGAGGGGGCTGGCTACATGAAAATTTCCGTAAAGAGGGTTTTCACATTTCGTGCCAACTACCGCTGCTTCTCTATGTCGCAGCTGTGGCGGGAAAAGTTTGGCTTTTGGCTGTATTTGGAAGTGGTTCTGGTGGTGGATTTGACTAACTATTGGCGATTATTCGAGCTCAAGCACACTTTTCGCGGCTAAAGCCGCTCCTACAGAGCTAGGCAGGCTTTGCTACCTCTGTAGGAGCGGCTTTAGCCGCGATTTAACCGTCGAGTGGTTTGAGGATGTTGTGAGTTGAGTCCTGGCGCCGCAGGCTCATCTCCACCATGGCAGTGAAGCCTGGGTCCATCCAGTCCTGGCCGAATTTGTTCCAGTAAGCCCGTCCGCCTGGTGTGGTCAGCATCTCGTAGATATCCTGACGAACAATCGACCATTGCCCCTCTGGCAACTGGCCAGCTTCGTGCAGTTCGTACATCACCCCCCAGGTGTTGATCCAGTGACCGAGGCTCAAAAAGAACTGGAAGGCTTCGTCTTCGTCGAGCTCTTCACCGGCCATGCCACGTCGGAAGACTGCCGCAGCGGCTTTGTTTTCGATCAGCGATGCGTGTAATTGTCCGTAGGCATCCAGGAAAGAGTATTGAGCTTCAGCCTGGGATTGGCGGTTGGATTGACGCACCTGGGTTGCCAGATAGATGAGCGATGCAACGACAGCAAGGGCGCCTGCCCATTCTCCGGTTGCTCCGATGACCTCCCAGTCCATGTCGGGTAGGTTAACAGGGTCTCAGGTGAGAATCGCGGCTAAAGCCGCTCCTACAGAGCAATTCAGCTTCCTCTGTAGGAG
>JANQFF010000331.1 GCA_028277965.1 Pseudomonadales bacterium | reverse complement strand
GGCCTGTACGAGGTCACCTCTCGCCACATCGATGTAGTGGGCGAGGATGACGGTCCCGTATTGGAGATTGGTGGCGGTGTGGGTAAGGTTGTCCTGGGGTCGGCCGATTTCCAGACGCCAGAACGGCATCACCTGCATTAAACCCTGCGCACCCACCCGCGAGATCGCAAACCGGTCGAAGCTGCTCTCAACTTCGATGAGAGACAGCACCAGGTCGGGATCGAGCCTGTTTTTCTGCGCTTCCTGCCAGACGAGTTGGAGCACTTCGAGTCGCTCCCGGGGGTTGTCAATGAAGCGGGTGAGGCGCTGGTCGGAGACGCGCAACCACACCTGGGCGTCGTAGAAGTCGGATTGTGGATGCTCCTCGGCCAGGCGTGCAGCGAGCTTGCGCCGGAGCTCAGGATCGTCTTCCGATACCGCTCCCCCCATCACCAGGACGGCTACCAGGAGAAGCAGGGTTTTTACCGGGTCAGGCAAAACTGTCCAGGGCTCCTTCAACGGGGACCTCGGTGGGCTCGGTTTCCGTCCTGCGTTTACACTCGACCACACCGTTTTTCAGGCCGCGATCGCCAACAGTGATTCTCAGCGGCAGCCCGATGAGGTCGGCATCGGCAAACTTCACACCCGGGCGTTCGTCCCGGTCGTCGAGCAACACCGACAGTCCGGCGGTTTCCGCTTCCGTGTGCAGCCGGTCCGCAGCTTCTTTCACGGCACCGGACTTATGGTAGTTGAGCGCAATGATATGCAGATCAAATGGCGCAAGTGGACGCGGCCAGACGATACCATCCTCATCGTGGTTCTGTTCGATGACAGCGGCAACCAGGCGGGTGATCCCCATCCCATAGCAACCCATCAACGGGGTGATATTGGCGCCATCCTGACCGAGAACCTGGGCGTTCATCGTTTCACTGTACTTCGTTCCGAGCTGGAAGATGTGACCTGCTTCAATACCTCTCAAGAATCTGAGCGGTCCGTGGCCGTCAGGCGCAGGATCCCCTTCCACAACATTACGCGCGTCGACAATCTGACTGTCATCGAGAGGGCAGTCCCTGCCCCAGTTGACACCTGTAAAGTGTTTACCGTCCTCATTGGCCCCACAGGGAAAATCAGCGATAGCAGCTGCTTCGCGATCAACCAGGACAGGGACGGGACAATTGACAGGACCGAGTGATCCCGCGTCCGCTCCCATCGATGACCGGATGTCAGTGTCGGTTGCGAACGCCAGTGGCGTTTTCACACCGGGCAGCTTTTCCGCCTTGATCTCGTTCAATTCGTGATCGCCACGCAGGACGAGCGCAACCAGGCCGTCTTCACCTTCGAGCATGAGCGTCTTAACAGTACGGTCAGGTGTCGTATCGAGGAGCTTGCAGAGGTCCGCGATGGTTTTTTCGTTCGGTGTATCGATTTTTTCCATCGCCTGAGATGGACCAGGGCGCTTTCCGGGCAGGGCCGCCTCGGCTTTTTCGAGGTTGGCCGCGTAGCTACCATCTTCCGTATAGGCGATGACGTCTTCACCCGATTCCGCTAACACGTGAAATTCGTGGGAGTTGGATCCCCCTATATTGCCTGTATCGGCTTCGACTGCCCTGAACTCGAGTTCCATACGCGTGAGAATCCGTGAGTAACAGTCGTACATCTCCTGGTAGGTGGCGTCGAAACTCGCCTGGTCCTCATGGAAGGAATAACCGTCCTTCATGGTAAATTCCCGCGCCCGCATGACACCGAACCGTGGCCGACGCTCGTCCCGGAACTTCGTCTGGATCTGATAGAAGTTGACGGGGAGTTGCCGGTAACTCTGGATTTCCCGACGAAACAGATCCGTGATGACCTCTTCATGCGTGGGCCCAAGGCAGAAATCCCTTTCGTGACGGTCTTTTAAGCGAGCCATCTCCGGTCCCATGGCAGCCCACCGGCCGGATTCTTCCCAGAGTTCTGCAGGCTGGACGACAGGCATCATCACTTCCTGGGCTCCGCTCGCATTCATTTCTTCGCGAACGATCGCTTCGATCTTGCGGATGACCCTCAATCCCAGCGGGAGCCACGTATACAGGCCACTGGCGAGTTGTCGAATGAGGCCCGCGCGGAGCATGAGCTTGTGGCTCATCACGTCAGCGTCCGCTGGGTCTTCTTTCAATGTGGGTAACAGGAACTCAGTCTGTCGCATGTCTATCTCTGTATCTCATGGTGTAGTTTGAACCAAAAAAAAGGGCCGTTGAACGGCCCTTTTCTCGATTTTGAAGATCTGTCAGATCATGTCCTTCAGTTTCTTCAGGGCCGTAACACGCACGCGCGTTGTCGCCGGCTTGGCCGGGATGACAATCTCTTCGCCTGTTGCGGGGTTGCGACCCATACGCTTCTTGGTTGCGGGGCGCTTGGCCGCTTTGATCTTGAGGAGGCCAGGAAGCGTGAACTCACCAGCAGCGCGTTTGCGGATATGCCGCTCGATGAGCGATTCGAGTTCATCCAGCACTGCGCCTACCTGGGCTTTGCTGAGATCGGTTGATGTTGCGATCTCGTTCAGAATCTGAGTTTTAGTCATCTTCTTCTGAATGCCGGGCTTACGCTTCGGCGCAGGCGCCTTAGCGGCAGCCTTTTTCTTGGCTGCAGGTTTCTTCTTGGCGGGTGCTTTCTTTCTAGCTGCCATAAATACAGGTCCTTATCGTCGGTTTATAAACTGCGCAATTCCACTTGGATTTCATCAAGAGGACGAGTCCAGGGTTTCGCTGCGTCTCTCAAACAACAACAAACGAGAGCCTTCCCCCGCAAGCGAGACAGGATCTGGGCAACAAAAAGAACGCGTATCCCGGTCAGAACTGACCGGGACAATTGCAGATCAATGTGTTGTAGACCGCTTGTCGCCTGGTTTATGGCTGACTCAGACTGTTGGGGTCTGATAGTGGCGCTTTATAGCGTATCGGTCCCGCGCCACGCAACAAAAAGTCGTGAAATCACTGTATTTTTATTGGTTTTTTTAAGATCATGCGCCGCTCGTTTTTGAGTGTGGTTGAAATCGAAGCAAATGCCCATCTATGAATACCGTTGCGGCAACTGCGGACACGAGCTCGAGGCTTTTCAGAAGATCAGCGATGATCCTCTCGTGCAATGCCCTGAGTGCAACGAAGCCAGCCTGGTAAAAAGGATATCGGCGACTGCTTTCCGGCTGAAAGGTGGAGGCTGGTATGAAACCGATTTCAAATCCGGCAACAAAAAGAACGTGGTCGAGTCAGGATCGGACAGCGGTTCTGACAGCAAATCGGACAGCTCCAGCTCAGATAGCTCCGGGAAAGACTCGGGTAGTTCGAATGGAAGTTCCTCGAGTGGAAACTCGTCTTCCGATGCGGCCGCGAAAAAAAGCTCCAGCAGCTCCGACAATTAATCTCATTCATAGGGTAAGCCATGCGTAGCCACTATTGCGGAGAGATCAACTCTGCTCACGTGACTGAAGAAGTGACGGTATGCGGGTGGGTGCACCGCCGGCGTGACCATGGTGGTGTGATCTTCCTCGACATCCGCGACCGGACCGGGATTGTCCAGGTTGTTTATGACCCGGATACAGAAGACAGTTTTGCCACGGCAGACCGCGTACGAAACGAATACGTGCTGCTGGCCACCGGCAAGGTTCGCCCGCGTCCGGAAGGGACGGTCAACCCCGACATGGCGACCGGGGAGATCGAGGTGCTTGGAGCGTCGCTTGAAATACTCAACGCTGCAGCAACCCCGCCATTCCAGTTAGACGAATACTCTGAAGCGGGCGAGGATGTCCGCCTCAAGTTCCGGTATATGGATCTGCGTCGCCCTGAAATGCAGGCGCGCATGAAAATGCGCGCAGCGATATCGAGCGAGGTTCGGACCTATCTGGAAGCGAACGGCTACTGGGAGATCGAAACACCCACGCTGTCGCGCGCGACGCCCGAAGGGGCCAGGGACTACCTGGTACCGAGCCGGACACACCCGGGAGAGTTTTTTGCGCTGCCGCAGTCACCCCAGGTGTACAAGCAGCTGCTCATGATGTCCGGTATGGACCGTTACTACCAGATTGCGCGCTGTTATCGCGATGAAGATCTTCGCGCTGACCGTCAGCCGGAGTTTACGCAGATCGACATCGAAGCTTCATTCGTCTCCCAGGAGGAGGTGATGGAGCTGACTGAGGGCATGCTGAAAACGGTTTTCAGCAAAATGCTTGGCGTGGATCTGCCGGGTTTTCCGGTCCTGACCTGGCACGATGCCATGCGGGACTATGGCAGTGACCGACCGGATCTGCGTAATCCGCTCAAGCTCACCGACATCGCTGACCTCATGCGTGAAGTCGAATTCAAAGTGTTCAATGGCCCGGCCAACGATGAAGCCAGTCGTGTGGTGGCGTTACGTGCACCCGGTGGTGGCCAGCTTTCGCGAAAGGTCATTGACGACTACACCGACTTTGTTGCCCGCTTTGGAGCCAAAGGCCTTGCCTATATAAAGGTGAACGACCTGGCGGCGGGGTCAGAGGGCCTGCAGTCACCCATCCTGAAGTTCCTGCCGGAAGACGTGACCGCGCAGGTGCTCGAGCGTGTTGGTGCCGAGACAGGTGATCTCGTCTTTTTCGGAGCCGACAAGGCGGGGGTCGTCAACGACTCCATCGGCGCGCTGCGCAACGAAATTGGCCGGGAACTTGGTCTGATTGAAGAAGGTTACCGACCCTGTTGGGTTGTGGACTGGCCGATGTTTGCGGAAGGGCGCGATGGTGTGCTTGCGCCGGAACATCACCCTTTTACACAACCCGCCTGTTCGGCAGAAGAAATGTTGTCAGACCCTCGTGCGGCAATGGCGGCTGCATACGATGTAGTTCTGAACGGATACGAACTCGGCGGTGGGTCGCTCCGGATACACGACGAAAAAACCCAGGCGGCCGTTTTCGAAGCGTTGTCGATGGGTCAGGAAGCCCAGTCGAAGTTCGGATTCCTCCTGGACGCCTTGCAGTACGGATGTCCACCTCATGGCGGTATTGCGCTCGGTCTCGATCGCCTGGTCATGCTGATGACGGACAGCCAGTCGATACGCGATGTCATCGCGTTTCCTAAGACGCAAAGTGCGTCGTGCCTTATGATGGCAGCGCCCAACACGGTGGATGAACACCAGTTGCGCGATCTGCATATCAGGATCAGAAAGTCGGAGTGATACGTGGCGGGTCATAGTAAATGGGCCAACATCAAACACCGCAAAGCGGCTCAGGACAAAAAACGCGGCAAGCTCTACACCAAGATCATTCGAGAAATTACCGTTGCAGCCCGTCTGGGTGGTGGCGATGTCAACGATAACCCGCGACTACGGGCGTCAGTCGAGAAAGCTCTGGCGGCCAACATGCCGAAGGACACAATTGACCGTGCTGTGCAGCGTGGCGCAGGCGGCGCGGATGGTGCCGATGTCGAGGAACTGACTTACGAGGGTTATGGGCCCGGCGGGGTCGCGATTCTCGTCGAAGCGATGACGGATAATCGTAACCGCACTGTCGCTGAAGTCCGGCATGCTTTCAGCAAATTCGGCGGTAATCTCGGAACGGATGGTTCGGTAGCCTATCTCTTCAATAGACAGGGGATGATCAGCTTCGCGCCGGGGGCGGACGAAGAAGTGGTCATGGACATCACGCTCGAAGCAGGTGCCGAAGACATGGAGACGGAAGACGACGGGGCGATCTCCGTGACAACTCCGTGGGAGAGCCTCGCTGACGTGGTTGCGGCGTTGCGCGAAAACGAACTCGAGCCGGATCATTCGGAAGTCACGATGGTGGCGTCCACGATGGTCGAATGTGACGTGGATACAGCCCAGACAGCGCTCAAGCTCATTGATGCGCTGGAAGAGCTCGACGACGTGCAGGACGTCTACAGCAACGGCGAATTCCCCGAGGAAGCCTACGAATGACCTTGCTACCTCCATGTAGGAGCGGCTTTAGCCGCGATTCGACCAGTCAGGGAGCAGTCCGGTAGCAGGACCTCGTCGTATCTTAGGCATCGACCCCGGCTCCAGGCGCACCGGTTACGGGATCGTTGACGCCAAAGGCAGTCAGACGAACTACATCGCAAGTGGCTGTATCAATACCGGCGGTGGTGAAATGCCTGCACGCCTCGGGGAAATCTTCCATAGCTTATGCAGCGTCATCCATGAATTCTCACCGGATGAGATGGCTATTGAGAGTGTGTTCCTGGCGCGCAATCCGCAGTCGGCACTCAAACTTGGCCAGGCGCGGGGGGTTGCTATCGCAGCTGCGGTATCCTGTGAACTGCCTGTATACGAGTATGCCGCGCGCTCGGTTAAACAGGCTGTGGTGGGAACGGGTCGCGCAAATAAAGAACAGGTGCAGCATATGGTGCAGGTTCTTCTAAGGCTTTCGGGTGTGCCCCAGGCGGATGCTGCAGATGCACTTGCCATTGCGTTGTGCCACGTCAATACTGGCGCCCCGTGAACCCTGTATCCCCGTTCAAAAACCAGGCTAAAACATGATCGGTCGCGTTGCTGGCAAATTGGTCGAGCTGGAAGACGGGATGCTGCTCGTGGATGTGGGTGGTGTTTGTTACGAAATCGAAGTGGCCGCCAGTGTGTTGTCATCGCTGCCCCGGCCAGGGGATGACATTACACTCCATACACACTTTGTCGTGCGGGAAGACGCCCAGTTGCTCTTTGGTTTTGCCACACGTTCCGAGCGGGAACTGTTCAGGGCGTTCATTCGTCTGAATGGGGTTGGGCCAAAGTTGGGCCTTTCGCTGATTTCGGCACTTGATCCCCAGACACTCGTCAATGCGGTCCACAACAACGATGTCTCCATGCTGACCCAGGTCAAAGGTGTAGGCAAAACGACTGCCGAACGTCTCCTGCTCGAACTCAAAAACCGAATCGATACACTCACGGAACTCGGGGCGGTACCTGCCCGCGTCGTGAGTGTGGGAGGCCGGGCGGTTGATGCTCAGGCGGATGTTCGCGAGGCGGAAGAAGCACTCATATCACTGGGATTCAAACCCCAGGATGCAGCACGAGCGGTTGTTCAGGTGAGCTCGGAAGAAGAAGGTCTGTCAGTTGAGGCAATTGTGCGCAGAGCACTTCGCTCGCTCGCCGGACCGATCCAGGGAGCGGGTGTGAGGGAAGCGAAGTGAGCATCGAACCGGACCGCCTGATATCAGGTACGGAAGAACCCGGGGAAGCCCGGTTCGACAGGGCACTCAGACCTGCGCGCCTGGAAGACTATGTCGGTCAGGTGTCTGTCAAAGAACAGATGGAGATATTCATTCAGGCAGCGCGTCAGCGGGGTGAGGCGCTCGATCACACGCTCATTTTTGGCCCGCCGGGTCTGGGTAAGACCACGCTGGCGCACATTGTCGCCAAAGAGATGAACGTAGCAATCAAGTCGACGTCAGGCCCGGTGCTTGAAAAGCCGGGTGATCTGGCGGCGATGCTGACAAATCTCGATGAAGGGGATGTTTTGTTCGTCGATGAGATTCATCGGTTGAGCCCGGTTGTCGAGGAAATCCTCTATCCCGCCATGGAAGATTTTCAGCTGGATATTCTTATCGGAGAAGGGCCGGCCGCGCGTTCTCTGAAGCTTGAATTACCCCCGTTTACGCTGGTTGGGGCTACCACCCGGGCGGGTCTCCTGACAAGTCCGCTGCGGGATCGATTCGGTATCGTGCAACGCCTTGAGTTTTACACAGTTGACGAACTAACGGATATCGTCAAAGCATCCGCGGCAAAACTGCAACTGACGGTTGAACCGGGTGGACCGGAAGAAGTGGCGCGTCGCAGCCGCGGCACCCCACGTATCGCCAACCGGCTCCTGCGCAGGGTCAGGGACTTTGCGGAGGTCAAATCCGACGGTAAGGTTACAGGGGTAATCGCGGACGAAGCGCTCAATCTTCTCAAAGTCGACAAAGAAGGGTTCGACAGCATGGACCGGCGTCTCCTGATGGTGGTCATCAACAACTTCGGGGGTGGTCCCGTCGGGCTCGATGCCATGGCGGCTTCTGTGAGTGAAGAAAAAGATACCATTGAAGATGTGATCGAACCCTATCTCATTCAACAGGGATATCTCCTGAGAACGCCACGCGGACGGGTCGCCACCGCAAAGTGTTACGAGCACTTTGGTCTGCCCGTTCCTGATGCAAAACCATCGAGTACCCAGACGAAACTCGATCTGGATTGATAAACACGGAGAGTTATTTGCCGGAACAGATTTCCATATTTGAACTGATTGCGAATGCCAGCCTGCTGGTTCAGGTTGTCATGGCAGTGCTGGTGCTGGCGTCAGTTGCGTCCTGGATGATGATCTTCCAGCGCTGGCTTTTTCTGCGTCGGGCTTTGATCGAACTTGATTCATTCGAAGACCACTTCTGGTCGGGGATTGATCTCAGGAAGTTTTTCAGTGAACTCGATGGCGAAGACGGGTTGAACGGGATCGAGAATGTATTTGTAGCAGGTTTTCGGGAGTTCACCCGGCTTTCAGAGCAGAGCGGAGCTGACGCGGACGCCATCATGCAGGGTGTTCAGAGGGCCATGCGGGTTGCGGTCACCCGGGAGGAAGCACGACTTGAAACGCATCTGCCATTCCTTGCAACTGTCGGCTCGACCAGCCCGTACGTCGGTCTTTTCGGGACTGTATGGGGCATCATGAACTCGTTTCGATCACTCGCGAACATGAGTCAGGCCACGCTGGCGTCGGTTGCACCCGGCATTTCCGAAGCCCTGGTAGCAACCGCTATGGGTCTGTTTGCAGCGATCCCCGCGGTGATTGGTTACAACCGCTTCTCGGCCAAGGTTGAGGTGTTAACAAAACGATATGAAGCGTTCAGCGATGAACTGACCACAATCCTGCATCGGGCAGCCCATTCTCGCAGCGGAGGTGGTTGATCATGGCAGCCAGACGAAAGCCAATGTCAGAAATCAACGTGGTGCCGTACATCGACGTCATGCTGGTATTGCTGGTCATCTTTATGGCGACGGCACCATTGCTGACACAAGGTGTCGTGGTGGACCTGCCTGAAGCGCCATCTGAGCCCATCGAAGATCAGGAAAGTGACCCACTCGTTGTATCCATGCGGTCGGACGGGGCGATCTTCATGAACCTTGGCATGCAGGATGCGGATGATGAGGGCACTCGAGTCACAGTGTTTTCGTTAGAGGAACAAGCCGGTAAAATCCTGCGCGCTCGCGCAAATGTGCCGGTGTATATAAAAGCCGATCACAGTCTGGACTACGGGGAAGTGGTGAGTGTGATGACGGTATTACAGAAAGCGGGGGCAACAAGCGTCGGGTTGATTACCGATCCGCCACAGATCGGCACGGGTTGATGTACGTTCTGCGCCATTACACTCTCCCACTCGCTCTGGCTGTTGGATTACACGCGGCCGCTGTCTGGGCGCTCTACCAGGGATGGCATCCCGAGCGGGAAATTGCCGACTTCATCAAACCCGAGACGGTCATTGCAAATCTGATTGTGCTGGAAGCTAAAAAGGCAGAGCCGAAACCACCGCCACCCAGGGTTCAGCCGCAACCTCAGCCCGTTGAGGAAAGCCGACCGCAACCGGATCCGGCTCAAGAACAGCGTGTGCGGGAAGCGCAGGAGGAAGCGGAACGGCGCGCAGCGGAAGAAGCTGCAGAACAGGCACGTCGTGAGCAGGAGCGCCTCGATCGTCTGGCCCGGCTGGCTGAGCTCGCCGAAGCCTCTCTCGATCAGGCGATTGCTGAAGAGTCGCAGACGCTGCAGGAAGGTTCCGAAGCGCAAGTTGCTCAGAGTTACCGCATGGGTATCTACCAGCAGATTCTCGAAAACTGGTCGCGTCCGCCGAGCGCACGTAACGGCATGAAAGCGACGCTCGTAATGGAACTGATCCCCACCGGTGAGGTCGTTTCCGTAACAGTGACCGAATCTTCGGGAAGCACAGCCTTTGATCGTTCAGCGGAACAGGCGGTCAGGCGTGCAGGGAGGTTTGCCGTTCCCGAAGAAAACCGGATTTTCGAGCGGTACTTCCGCAGAGTTTATTTGCTGTTTCAGCCGGAGGATCTTCTCAGATAATGATGAAAGCGTTAGTCGTTTTGTTTATGTCCACATTAGTTGTCCCCATGGCCATGGGAGCGAACAGTCTCGATCCAATACTGATCGACCGGGGGATGGATGAACCCATCCGTATAGCGGTAGTGCCGTTTGGAACTGACCCCGGCTTGTCTGATCAGGCGAATATGGCGGACATCATCGGTTTCGACCTTGCTCGCAGCGGACAATTCGATCCGTTGGAGCCCGAAAACATGCTGTCACGTCCGAATGATGCCAAAGACGTGTTCTTCCGCGACTGGCGCATCCTGCAGTCTGCTTATCTTGTTATCGGCAATGCGCGCCAGGCGGCGGGCGGTCAGGTAGCCGTCAATTTCGAGTTATTCGACGTCATTGGCCAAAGGCAGATGACATCGGCGAGCTATAGCGTGAGCCGGGACCGGTGGCGAGAAACCGCACATCGTATTGCGGATGAAGTGTATGAGCAGGTCACGGGTATACGCGGCGCGTTTAACACGAAGATCATGTACGTGCTGGCCCAGAACGCCGGAACGAATGAAGCGACCTTCAGTCTCGAAATTGCGGATTCGGATGGTGAGCGATCCCGTTCGCTCCTGCGGTCCAGGGAACCAATACTGTCAGCCAACTGGTCACCGGACGGCAGAAGGGTGGTTTATGTCACTTTTGAGACCGGCAGACCAACGATTGTGATTCAGGATGTCGATAGCCCGTATCGTGAGCGTCTGACCAACTTCCGTGGTATCAACGGTTCACCGGTGTTTTCGCCGGACGGGACGCAGCTGGCTATGGTCCTTTCCAAGGACGGCGATCCTGAGATTTTCGTGATGGATCTGGCCAGTCGCAAACTCAGGCAGATCACCCGTCACCATGCAATCGACACAGAGCCGAGCTGGTCGCCAGACGGTAAGAGCCTGATTTTCACTTCTGATCGTGGCGGCGCTCCGCAAATCTATCAGTTGGAGCTGGAAACCAACTTTCTGAACCGGCTGACTTGGGAGGGGAACTACAATGCAAGGGCCAGACTTCTTCCTGACGGCAAACACCTTGTTTATGTGCACCGGACCAACGGTGTTTTTCATATTGCATGGCAGGACTTAGAACGCGACAATTTGCAGGTGTTGACGGCGACAGCGTTGGACGAATCGCCGTCTCTGGCACCGAACGGAACTATGTTGATATATGCCACCCAGGATCAGGGTCGGGGTATACTAGCTGTGGTCTCGATTGACGGGAGCGTACGATATCGTCTGCCGTCGTCGTCTGGGGACGTGAGGGAACCTGCCTGGTCTCCCTATCTGGATGGATAAGGCAGGGTTGCGACTGATAAAAGACTGACAATAAATGATAACAAGGCGAATGAGCGCCTGAACCCAAAAAAGGGTCTAACAAATAATTGCACGAAGCAACGAGGAGAAATTGATGCAGACGCGTAGAGAACCACGATTCTTCGGTATCGTCGGACTACTGCTGGCTTCTTTCATAATTGCCGGGTGTTCCAGCTCCGGTACATCGGACGAACCCGCACCGCCCCAGGAGCCGGTGGAGGAAACCCGGGCACCCGCTGCCCCGGTTGACGATGGAGCGGATGACGACAGCTCGGACTTTGACGGTAATGGAAACCCGATCAACCGACGCACAGGTCAGCTGCTCGACCGTGTGTTCTACTTTGACTATGACAAATCAGTTCTGAAACCGGCTGATCTGGCAGCACTTGAGCTGCACGCACAGATTCTCCGCCGTAATCCGGACAAGAGTGTCGTGTTGGAAGGTCACTGTGACGAACGGGGCACCCGTGAGTACAACCTGGCCCTGGGTGAGCGTCGTTCCGATGCTGTGCGCAGCTTTCTCATGTCTGCGGGAGTGTCATCCCGGCAACTCGAGAGTGTGAGCTACGGTGAGGAACAACCTGCCGACCCCGGGCACGACGAATCTGCATGGGCTCGCAATCGACGAGCGGTGATGTCTTATCGCTGATCCTCATGAGTAGGTTTGCTTCTAACATCTGCGCGGCATTTGCCGCGCAGTTTTGTTTTGCGGTGACAGCAATCGCAGCTGTCCCGGTTGAGGAGTCCGTGGAAGAACCGGGCGGCCGGGATGTGAGCGAAATCCGGACCCCCGTGAGGAGAGCGCCGGACCGACCGGCTGATCTCAACATCCCGCCTACGATTGAGCCACCGGTTGAGCGGCGGAGGGAAACCACTGAGGACAGGCCCATTCGTCAGCAAACGCAGCCGTCACCGGTTGACCTGCCGGCTGCCGGTGGTGAGGAACCGCAACTGGGCCAGCTGTTTTATCAGTTGCAGCTCTTGCAGCAGGAAGTCCAGAACCTGCGTGGCCAGGTCGAAGAGCAGACCTATCTCATCAATCGTCTGCAGCGCGACCAGCAGGAGCAATACCTCGATCTCGACAAGCGCATTGTTGCCCTCTATGAAAACCGTCCCGAACCCGGACCTGGGGTGACGCCCGCAGCGCCTGTTGCGTCAACGCCCCCAGCACCTTCGGGAACTGGTGTGCCGACGACCGAGCGGGAAGCGTATGACCTTGCGTATCGGACAATGGAAGCGCGTGATTACGAGCGGGCCATGGCGGGGTTCCAACAATTGATCGAAGACTATCCAAACGGCCAATACACGCCGAATGCGTACTACTGGATTGGAGAACTGCATCTGGCCAACGGCGATGCGCCGGAACGGGCGCGCCAGTCGTTCAGTCTGGTTATTAATCTCTATCCCGATCACCAGAAAGCGCGGGATGCGCTTTTCAAACTGGGTGTCGTTTATCACGCGCTTGGAGACATACCGACAGCCCAACTCTATCTGGACCGCGTCCAGCAGGAACACCCGGGCACAACCGCGGCACGTGCGGCTGCGGAATTTGCTGCGGAAATGCAGTGAGGTGTCCTTAAGGGTTACTGAAATGTTCGTCTCCCTGCAGGGGGAAGCGAGCACGGTTGGCATCCCAACGGTATTTGTCCGCCTGACCGGCTGTCCACTACGCTGTCAGTATTGTGATAGCGAATACGCGTTCACGGGTGGTACTCAGATTGAGGTCGATGAGATCGTCCGCAAGGTTCAGGACTACGGGGTCAATCACGTGACAGTCACAGGCGGCGAACCGCTGGCGCAGCCGGAGGTTCACCCGCTGATGCAACGCCTATGCGATGCCGGTCTTTCTGTTTCTCTTGAAACGAGTGGCGCCCTGGCGATTGATGAGGTCGACCCGCGTGTGGTCCGGGTTGTCGATTTCAAGACGCCGGATTCGAAAGAGAGTCAGCGCAACCTCTGGAATAACGTGGCTGCCCTCCATGCTCATGATCAGGTGAAATTTGTCATCTGCAGCCGTTCTGACTACGACTGGGCCAGAATGCGCTGCGATGAATTCGATCTGTACGACAAAGTATCAGACGTACTTTTCTCTCCCAGCTTCACGGAGTTGTCACCGACGGATCTCGCGAATTGGATCGTGGAAGACCGGCTGCGGGTGCGCATGCAGATGCAGATGCACAAGCTATTGTGGGGGGATGAACCGGGGCGATGAGTCAAAGAGCGGTTGTCCTTGTATCCGGTGGATTGGATAGCGCCACCACGCTCGCGATCGCCAGAGACAGCGGATTCGAGTCTTACGCGCTGTCGTTCGACTATGGACAACGTCATGCGTCTGAGCTCAGCGCTTCTGTAAAAGTCGCTGAGAGTCTCGGTGCGGCTGAACATCGTGTTGTTCGCCTGGATCTGGGTCAATTCGGCGGTTCAGCGCTCACAGACAAGGCGATTGACGTTCCGACGGAAGAATCGGAAGGCATACCCATTACCTACGTACCGGCTCGAAACACGGTTTTTCTGGCGCTCGGCCTTGCGTGGGCTGAAGTGCTGGAAGCAACGGATCTGTTCATTGGCGTCAACGCAGTGGATTACTCGGGCTATCCGGATTGCCGCCCGGAGTTTATCCGTTCTTTCGAAGAAACGGCCAACCTCGCAACACGCGCAGGCGTGGAGGGGCAGCGGCTGAATATTCACACTCCGCTTATCGACCTCACCAAGGCTGACATCATCCGGCGTGGTGTCGACCTCGGTGTCGATTATGCGTTGACGGTGTCGTGTTACCAGGCTGACGAACAGGGCCGGGCTTGCGGGGTGTGTGACAGCTGCAGGATAAGGAAGGATGGTTTTGATGCTGCGGGTATTAAAGATCCAACGGTATACATAGAAAATCGCGGCTGAAGCCGCTCCCACATGGAAGTAGTTGAGGCCACTCTGTGGGAGCGGCTTCAGCCGCGATTGACCATATCTCAGTAGCATCAAACCCACGTTTTCTATATAGTCGCGCCCTCAATTTTGGCCTTGCGCCATGACTTTGGGGGTCGTTAGCTCAGCTGGTAGAGCACCGGGCTTTTAACCCGTTGGTCCTGGGTTCGAATCCCAGACGACCCACCACCTCAAACGATCGCTACCTGAATTCCGCTGACGACGAAATGAATGAGGTCCGCTCGTCCTCAAATCGTTCATCGTCGAGTAAGAAACGGTAGACTGGAAGAGAAGTTTCAGAATCTGCCGTTATGAATGCACAAGCTTATGCCTACAGCCCGGTCCCAACGCGCAATCCTTTCCGCTGGCTGCTCGCCTGTTGGCGTGTGGGCCGGGACCTGACGAATACGAACGAAGCGGCAATTGTCGAGATTGGATTCTGTCGGTCGCGGATAGGACGTCGGTTTGCCGGTTGGGAGAATGTCACCGGTACCCTGCAGCAGGATCCTGAACATCGTTCGGTTGTCCTGGCGAAAAAACGTCTGGGCCCCATTGATCTCACGTCCCTGTCCCGGATGCCGGTGGGATCACTCGGTGCAACCCTTGCAAAACAGTGCAAGGTAAAAGGTATCGACCCGAACCTCGTCGATATACCTGCGTCGAGTGACAGCGAATTTGTGATGGCTCACGTTTTCGAAACACATGACATCTGGCATGTGGTCACCGGCTGGGGGAACGACGAGATTGGTGAAGTTGGCCTTGGCGGATTCTACCTCGCGCAACTGAAGTTGCCGCTTATAGCGCTGATGCTCAGCCTGATTCTTCTGAATACCGTCTTCCGTAACCCTGGGACGCTGGAGGACCGCATTGATGCGTTTGTCAGAGGTTATGAGATGGGTAAACAGGCAAAGAGCTTTTTTGGTCTCGATTGGCGTGAGCGGTTCGAAGTGCCGCTGGCGGACCTTCGTGAAGAACTTGGCATCGCCTGCCGGACGACGGGTGAAGGCATCGCGCTGAGCGCCTGATGTCGGCGCAGGTGCACCGGGAAATTACGCGTGTCGCGGCGTACGGCCTCGTCGTTGACGGCGACCGCATCCTGCTTTGCCGGATCTCTGATCAGTTACCGCGACTTGCCGGTCAGTGGACGTTGCCTGGCGGTGGTCTCGAGTTCAGTGAAGATCCGGTCGACGCCATGGTGCGAGAAGTCAGGGAGGAGACGGGCCTGATTGTCCGCGCGGCCGGGTTGGCGGGTGTCGAGTCGGCAACCGTTCCAACCGAACATGCCACCTATCATGCTATCCGGATCATCTATCATGCTGAGTATCTGGGGGGTGAGCTGATCCACGAGATCGACGGTTCAACGGACCGCTGTGAGTGGTGGCCAAAGTCGGCGCTTCAGGATATACCAATGGTTGATCTTGTATGGACGGGGGTAGGGTATGTCTGGCCGGAAACAGGAAATTCATAGAGGAGACAGCTAATGGCGGTTTGGGATCAACAACGCAGTTTCTGGACCTGGGGGAATGTCAGTGACGAGCCCAGCGAGGCTGACCGGAAGAAAGCTGCAGAAGCTGTATCGAAGCGCCGTGGTGTTGAAGTGGTTCCCCCGCCTGTACCCAGGCTCGAAGATGTGGAAATTCGCGCGAGCCGGGTCGATGTGCCGGGCAATCTGTCCGAATTTGTGAGTTCCGATGATGGCGACCGTCTCCTTCATACCTACGGCGGTCATGGCCTTGAATTGCTGAAGGCCTTGCGTGGTCAGTTCGACAACCCC
>JANQFF010000244.1 GCA_028277965.1 Pseudomonadales bacterium | reverse complement strand
GGTCGTATCTGGCTATGTGGGCCACTGCTCGTCGGGTGACGGCTCGGGGTCCTCGCTGAATCAGAAACCTGGTCATGTTTCGTTCACCTCCACTAGTCCCTCCTCAGTCGAGTGTGCTCGACGTTTTGCATGTGCTGACGCAAACCCTCACGCCACGGCACCACAAACTGCTCATCCCACTCCTCGTAGGTGAGGTCTTGCGGGGCGCTCATCCGAGACACCAGCCTCGGGGATTGTGGATGGAGTTCGACATACCAAGGAGGTCCAAACTGCCCGCAAGTGTCGATCCGTTCGCAGCCTTCCACATGATCGAGGTCGGGGCCTTCGCCACCACAGCTAGGGCAATGCTCATCAATTCGGAGCATCGTTCACCTCCACTAGTAACCGGCCCCCAACCGCTCGTTCAACCAATCGACAACTGCTCGGATCGCAGCCACGCCACCTAACCAATGCGGTGCATTACGAAGCGGGTACCGATCGATGGCTGCCTCTACTCGCTCAAGCAGTTCGGGATACAGGTGCCCGTCTTGGTCGTAGACAGCAGACATGTAGTCGGGTGGGCTGGCAGACACCAACAAACCCACAAGCCGCGTCGCAGCATGAGCCAACACGCGCACTTGCCAGTGTTTGGTGAGGGTCAGGTCGAATGTGTCGATAGCCTCTTGGATGCGCTCAACCGGAACATCGTCCATTTGTTTGGCTCGGGTTTCAGCGGACATCACGTTCCACCCTTCTCACTGTCTCAGTAGAGATCCGGTAGGTGCGCGGTTCACCAGAACGAAGAGTCCACACCAACACCGTCCCTTCGTGAATGTCGAGGGTATCTACGGCATGGCGTGCTGAATCCGCCTCAACGATCTGCCAGCCTGATTCCAACGCGTTCTCATCGTAGAGCAAGTATGAAGCCATACCCCTACCCTAACAGACGTTAGGTGGGTTGGGTGACGATTCCCGTACTACACCTACACGCTGGATGCGCAGGGGGCTGAAGTTCCGTCGTGGGGCGCCGCAACGGACGGGTCCCAGCAACAGTGATTGTGCTTCCGTCGATGTCGAAGGATGTGGCTTCCTCTTCGATGTTGAACGAATCGCCCAACCTGACCACGTTCCCGTCCAACACCGCGCATATGGGACACGTTCTGCTGTCTTCGGTGGCTATCCACACTTTGAAGGTTTGGGGTGGGAGTAGTCCGGCGTCCTGTGCAGCCTCCCACGCCAACTGTGACCCCATATTCGCCGCCCGGATAGTCTCCGAGCGGGCGATGTTGGTGGCCCGCCGAGATAAGAGTCGACGGGCCATCCGCTCCGCTTGCTGCTCGGCACGCGTACGCAGCATCCCCGAATCTACAGCGCCTTGCAGGAACCTGTCCACCGCGCCCGCGTCTCGTCGGGTGAGTCCGACGATTTCTCGGATGAGGCGGGCTTGCCGGCGCGGTTCAGTCCCTTCCCGTAGTGACCGGGAGATGATGTCGGCTACCGCCGTCTGTGTTTCGTTGGACACTTGGGTGATGAGGCGTCCTGAATGTTCCCTGGCCCAACGGATGGCGCGTTCGTTCACCGCATCGAACGTCAACCCGAATCCGATAGCGGTAGGAGCGGCCACCTGTTCGACCGCATCCTGAATAGCCTGGCGTATGGGGGTGAGGTCAGCGGTCCCTTGTAGTGCTTCTAGTACGGCTGTGAGGTTGCCTGCTTCGAGGAGTTCGGTGATCTGGTTGACCGGCACCTGCTCTTTGAGTGCTTCGATAGCTTGGAGGAAGGTGCGGCGTATTTGGGGTGCAAGCTTGTCGGCTATCCGGTGGACTAGCTCCTCGGTGGATTCTTTGCGGAAGGGCAGCACTGTGAACCCTTCGCCGACTCGTATGGTTTTGCCGGGGGATACGACTCCACCCTTGTGGAAGGTCATAATCTACAGAATAGAGACTTGTTCGTCTGCACTCTGTACTGGTCCATAAGAAGCCGAGTTTCCCGCGACAGTGAGCGTCCTCGATTTGATGCGTTCATAATCAAGAATACGGATAGCCTCCTTCTCAACATTCACCTCAAAAACCTCAATCGGACCCCATATTTCAACATATTCACCAGGATGGTCCAGAGGACTGTCCCAGCCGCCACCAGACATATAGACGGGCATCCAATTTTGGTGAGCATGGCTCGCTATAACGACCACAGCATATTCATGCACAGACACACGCCAGTCACTGCCCATGTCGCCAGCTGGACATGGCCGTTCTCGACTGATAAAACCGGAATGTCCGTTGGAACAACGGAAACTGATGCTCTGACCGTTGGGATCATGATGATGATATCTTCCATCTTCATCAATCCAGGAATGCGTGAACATAGCTGTAGTGAATGCACCTCCCAACGAGAGACTCGAACTACGACCTTCTTTCACACATTGCGAACAGTGGATACCACCCATATCTTGACTCATAATGGCCCATCCTAACAGATGTTCGGGCTATGTGCTGGTGTATTGGCGGCGGACCCTGAACACCGCCTCATCCGCAGCCGTTATCAGTCCTGTAGACGAGAACCGGTACCAATACGCCCCGCTGGATGAGCCGATGGTGATGTCCCGGTAGTACACCCCCGTCGCAACCTTGTAGATAGTGTCCACCAAACCTGTGCTCGTGGATGTTCTGGTGTTGACGGTGTCGGTTTGGTCTGGGGTGGTGTGAACAAAGTGGACGGTGGTGGGGTCTGCCTTGTTGCCTCCGGTGTCCGTGAACGTGGATGAGCAGCGGACAACGTCCCCGATGTCGTAAGCGTTAGCCATCTTGAACCTCCATGCTACCTACCTGGGCGTCACTGGTTCCGACTCCCGCCAGCTGCTTATCCCGACTCGTGGCCCCACCTACCGCAGTATCAGCCACTTCCATTCCGTCAACGAGTGTGTCTTGCGCGGTGAAGTCGAACACCGGCGCATCCGAAACTTCAACATGCCCTTTGGTGGTTGGGGTGATCGACTGGGCTATCCCGACGGCTTGGGCGATGACGTTGACCGCGGTGACGAGCTTCTGCGTTTGAACTGGGGTCGCTGATGTTTGGGCGACTGCGGTGACCGCTGCAACCAAGGGTTGTATGAGAACCAGCTGCGCTGTAGTCGATGCGACGGCCTGCGCGGACGCTGACAGGGATTGGACAACATCCACAGACCCCGACGTTTGAACGGCGACTTGTGCGGTGCCAGCGAGTTGAAGTGTTGCCTTCGCTGCCGGTGTCCCAGAGGCCGACACAACAACCTGTGCTTCCGCGGTGACTGGATGGGTTTGGGTTCCCACCCCTTCCGCGGTGACAACCGATTCGGATTGGCCGGTTAGGAGGTTGCGGCCTACCGCCGTGAGCGTTCCAGAAGCCTGAGAGACCACTGTGGCTTGCGCTGAGACCGGTTGGTTCTGTGTTGGGGTGCCAGTGGCTGCGACTACCGCTTGGGCCGTGGCGGTGAGTTCTAACGACGGTTGAAGTTGAGTGACCGTCCCTGCTGCAACAGTGACTGTCCGAGAGGCAGACGCGAGGGGATGGGTCTGTAGGAGGGTGCCTTCACTGTCGGCGACGACTGAGGTTTGGCCGGTGAGTAAGTTCCTGCCGGAAACTGTCACAACCCCTGTTGCGGCGGCGACCACAGAAACAGTCGCGGCGACAGGTTGGGTTTGGGTGAGTGCACCTGTGGCCTGAGCGACGACTACGACTGTTGCTGTGGCTTTCTCAGTTTCGACAACCACCCCGGAGGCGCGGACGACTGCCTGTGCGTGTCCGGCGAGTCCTTTGACCTGAGACACCAACCCCGCAGCGGACGCAACCACCTGCGCAGACGCAGCTAGGTGCTCGGTTTCAGTGACCGCGCCCGTCGCTTGAACAACCACAGTCGCGGACGCTGTGACCACCTGCGATTGGACAAGAACGCCGGTTGCCTGAGTGACGGTTACGGCGGTGGCGGTGAGGGTTTCCGTTTCGGACAGAACCCCAACAGAGACTGCGACAACCGCGGCTGCACCGTTTAGGGGGATGACTTTCGACGCGGTGCCGTCCGCGTCCGCCACAACAACAACAGAAACAGCTACTGGCTGTGTTTGGGCGGGTGTCCCAACCGCAGCCACAACGACGGAGGCTTCCGCTGCGACGGGTTGAGTCTGAATGGGTGAACCTGAACCCTCAACTACAGCTTGAACGTTGCCGGTGAGTTGCTCAACCTCGGTGACCGTCCCGGTAGCTGTAACAACGGTCTGCGCGGAGGCGACCAGGGGTCTCGAGACTGTGAGCGACCCCGACGCGGCAGCAACAGTCTGGGAGTCAGCGGCGACCAGTTGAGACTGCGCGGGGATGCCGGTGACATCGGCAACGACCGCCCCCGAACCGGTCAGTTCGAGGGTTGTTACGCCTGCTTCGGTGTAGGTGAGGGTGATAGCGAACCCGGAAACCTGGATCTCCTGAGTCGCAACCAGCAGGGTTTCGCCGTCCGCGGTTGCGACAACATCCGATGTGGCTGCGTTGACCTCAACAACCTGAGTCAACACCCCCGAGGCGCTGGCTACTACATTGGCGGACCCGGTGACTTCAACCGGGCCGGCCAGGGAGGCTAGGTCTATGAGGAACCAGCCGGCCCATTGCGTCTGGAACGTGCCGCCACCGTTGTTCCCGTCCGGGCTGTACTTTTCGATTTGGATCGTGTCGTTGGCCGATACAGCTCCGACGTAGGTTGTTGCGATGGCTACGTCTTTGCAGTCGTCGGAGTTCTGGTCGCCCCGTTCGAACCCGCCACCGCGGGATTCGGTGTTGTCTGTCCCTTCGATCTCATGTCTAACCCCACCTGTCCACCTGGTGCCGTTGGCTGTGGACCGGTCGGCTTCGAACGCTGCGTGGGAGAGAATGTCCGTAGCCGAAGTGACATCCACGTCTGTGTTGGATTGGCGGGAGAACGGCGAATCGGCAGTTCCGACAGTGGTCCTTGCTGCGTTGATATCAACCAGTGAGGTGCCGGAGACGGTTTGGTTGCCGGTTTCGTCCTCGAACACGGCCATGCTCGTGGTGGAGGGGAGGGCGATGACCATGACCCCCGCTTCTCCTGACGCGGCGGACAGCGCCCACGACCCGGTGTCCCAGACTCCCCAGTGGGTGTTGGTGTAGCCGATGATCTCGAAGGTCAAATCCTGGTTGGCTGTGGTCGGTCGGACAACACCCATGCCTGCGGGGGTGGCGTACTGGTCGGCGGAGTTGCGTTGGTACTCCGAGGAGATGGAATGCCAGATGGGATCTGAGTTGTGTAGTGCCCTAGCGACACGGTGGGTTCGGCCTGCTCCGGCGTCGGAGTTGACCATCCCGTAGACAAACAAGTAGGGCCGGTTGGCCTCTTTGAGTTCGATGTCCGAGCCGCCTGCTTGCAGTTCGATGGTGGCGGTGGCGTTTTCGGTGATGACATCCAACCCCGCCACGGACGTCCAAGTGTTCGTGTGGCCGGATTGGGAGGTGGGGGTTCCGTAGTGTCCGTATGGGAGGGAGGAGGTGCCGCCTTCTGACAGTTGAACGACTTTGATGGTGGTGGTGTTGAACGTTCCTGCGGGGGTGCCCGCTCCTGCGTCTCTGCGGTATTGGATACGGAAGTCGTCTGTGGACCCGTCGAAGTGGGCGATCATGAACGCCCGCACCCACAGAATGGAGTTGTCGTTGTTGCGGGAGTAACCGTCGTTCCACGCACCGGAATAGTCGGTGTCGTTGCGTTGGATTTTGATTTGGATGTTCTGCCGGTTGTTGTGCGTCGAGTCGTGTTCGCCCTCAGCGACGACCAGGTAGAAGCCTTCGTCGTCGGGGCGGTACACACCTGCGGAGGTTTCGGTGAGAATGTTGTCGGCGTCTGTGGAGACCGTTCCCCAGTCGGCAGTAGCAAAGCTGGTGGTGGGGAGGGCTAGGCCGGTGCCGGTGACTTTGGCGAACGATCCGGCGGCCATCAGCTACACGTTTCGTCGCAGCAGACGCACCCGTAGTCCGAGTCGACCATTCCCCCGTTGGGGTCGCAGTCCCAGGACAGTTCATGGTCACAGGTGGTGCAGGGGCATTGTGGTTTGGGGACACCATGCCGTAGTTCACCCCAGGATGGTTTGGCCTGTTTCCGGGCGATCCAGTCGGTTCGGGTTTCGGCTACGTGTCGCTCCATCTCAACCTGAGTCTTGCACCATCCCATATGGTTTTGCTGCCAGCCACCACACCTGTGAAATCAGCGGTGTAGTTCGTGAACGACGTGGTGGATGATTCTTCCCGGAGTTCGACTTCGTCGGACAGGGCGGTGGATTCGTTCGACTGGTACAACCTTCCATACAACGAGTCCGCCCCTGTAATCCAGGTTTGCCCTCTGACTCGGATAGTGATAGACGCCGCCGAAGCCTGGTCGAAGTCGCCTGGCATGTCCGTGAGTTGGAAGAACACCGTGGCGTCTCCCGCGCCCAACCCGAGACGATTGTTCACAAAATCCGAGTCGGTGGGTGTGGTGGGGTCGTCGTCCACGCTCTGATACAAGTTCGTTGTAGTGTCGAGTTCATTGACGACTGATTGGATGGTGCCGTCGCCGGTCGCGTACAAGACGGTGGATGGGGCGATGGCCGGGAAAGTGGGGGTGAGTTTCTGTCTGAGGACACTGAATGGGTCGGGCACTATCGGCGAGCCGGCCCCGTTGAGCATGTAGTCGTTAGCGACCCTCCACACATAGGCAACAGCCATGGTCACGTTCTCGTCGAATCCGACGTAGATGAAACAGTCGTCTTCGGTGAGAGTGTTGACATCGTTGCCGGTAGCCACCCCCAGTTGTGCTCCTTCGGCGGTGTAGGTGGACAGTTCGAAGTAGTCGCCGGACCGGTAGAACATGACCCACACCCACCCCTGGCCGTCGTGGTTGACACTGACAGTTAGGGCTTGGATACCGTCGGAGGTGCAGTATCCGGACGAGTTGAACGCCAGGTAGTAGCCGTTGTCGTCGGTGGCGGAGTACGCACCCATGATCGACGAGCTGGTGGTTGGGGTGCCGTCTAACCGGCATAACGCGGCGAACACGAAATCGGACGCGGCGATGAACCGGCCTTCTCCGGCGGGCCAGTCCGCCGCCCCGTTTTCCCCGGACGCAAGGTTGATTTGAGGTCCGTACGGTCCTAACCCCCAAACGGGGGTGTCTCCGGCGTTGTTACGGACCCCGGTGACAATGTTGGTGAGAGTGGTGGCTCCGGTCTCCCAGATGGGCGCAGCGAACACCAGGCCTTCCCAGAGCCGCGGATGCGCGGACATGGACTGTGAAGGAGTCCAGATGCCCGGTTTGACCGGCATGAGGTTAGACGCCTGTTAGTTCACGACGGGACACGCCGACCGTGTAGTCGTCTGTTGCTCCTGCCGACTCGACTCCGACCCTGGCGCTGTACACGGTGTCAATGATGATGGTCATTTTCTCTTCGTTGACCGTTTCGGGGGTCATCGCCCACGACTGGTAGGGGAAATCGTCCCAGTCGTGGGACGAGTCGTCGAGGGTGAGGTAGAGGCGGACTAGGAGAGCGTCGGTGACTGACCCGGATTCGTTGTTGGCTTTGATCTCGACCTGTGTTTTGTACACGGCGGACAGGTCCCACGCCGAAAAGTACTGTTCGACGTTGGAGACTCCGGTTTTCTGGGTTTCGTTGGTTTTCGACCCCCAGGTGAGCGCCATTTTATACGCTCCCGGTTTGGCCCCACCAGCGGAGAGTGTCCTGTAGGTCGTCTCTCATCCCGGTTGACTGGGCGGCGAGCTGCGATTCGAGTTGGTCTCGTTTCCCTGTGGACGGGTCGTTAGCTCCGTACGTCCCGGTGAACGACCACTCATACCTGGTTCCGTTGTCCAACTGGTCTTGTATCCCAGTTGACAGGAGGGATGTGGGGACTAGGGAGGTGATGGGGGCGCCGCCTTTGTATTCGACGAGTGCTGTCGTCCATGGGGTGCCGGCCTGGTTGTTGCCGGGCGGGACGGTGGAGTGGACGACAACGAACGACGAGTTGTTGAGGGGGGCGGTTTGGAGGATGACGTATTGGTCAGGCATCGGCTTCTCCTGCGATCACACGGTTCTTGTCCTCGTCGGGTTCGGCGAGAATCCTGATGAGTAGACGCAGCAGCCGGATGATTTCGGACCGCTGCTTACGTGGCCGTGCCACCACCCATACTCAACACGAGGTCGCCGGTGGAGAACTGGACGGTGTTCCCCGTTGATACGACTTGGTTGGGTGTGACATCTCCCCACGCGTAGATCGTTCCTGCCGACGTCGAAGCTGACGACGCAACAAACCAGCCTTTGATGGTGGTTTCGGACGGGGCGGAGAAGTTCCCGGTTGTGACCGTGATAACCACTTTGTTCTGAAACGATGACGGTGAAGTCGCCGATGCGAGGGTCCAACTCGCGGTGGAGTTGATGAACGACGTTTGGAAGTCGGTCGACCCTTGCGCCATCCTGCCTGTGTCGGTGATCAGGTAGGTGTCGTTGAGGGTGGTGTGGGTGAGGACTAGATGCCAGGTCGAGGCGGCGGGACCGTCAGCAACCGGTGCGCCTGTGGCCTCTTGGATGGTTTGCATCACATCCTGTAGAAACTCGGCTGAAAACCCGCCGGCCATTTACTGCTCCTTGTGTTTGTAGACGCGTCTTATGGGGTCAAACTCTACACCCTTCCCCAGTCCGTCACTTGTTTCTGGGGCTGCGTCGAAGCCTGCTAGTTGGCGGACCTGGTTTTTGATGGGGTCGTCTTCGTTGAGGAACCCCCAATCCATTCCCGCTTGGGAGAGGGATTGGATGAACGTTGCCAGGTCGAGGAGTTGGGTGTCTTCGATTTCTTCGGGTCGGAAGAACGGCAGCGTGTCGAGTTGGAAGTCGTTGAGTGAGAAGAGGGTGGGGACAGCGTGACGGTTGATGACTTCGGCCATCGAATCCACCCACCCCTGCAAAGCCTTCTGAAACAACTGTTGTTTCGGTTCCGCAAGTGCGCGGGACCCGACCGTGTCTCTACCGAGTCGGATGAAGTCAGCGAGGACGACTCCGGCGATATCCGCTGCGTACATACCGATCAGGTTCTGAGTAGCAGCGATGGACTGAGAAGCGTTGGTTGATACCACCTCGAATTCGTAGAGGTGGTTGCCGTCCTCATACTCCTGCGGCCACACCACACCCCACTGTTCGTCCCGTTTCACACGAGTAACGAGATTCTTGAACTCTTCGAACTCCGCCCCACCCTCCAACACAATCTCCGAAGGGATCTTCGCTACAGGCAACCCGTTCAAATCCCTGTCCACACCAATCGCCGAAATCTCCTCCAGTCTCTTTTTGAACTGGTACGCCCGGAACGCATTACGAAGAACGGACCGGCCGTTGGGGCCTCGAGCAGTAGTAGTCCGGAAATGCAATCCTTTGTTGTAAGGGATTTCACCTTGTTTTCCGTCGGCTGACCAGCGGAACGCTTCTATCTCCCCATCCTCATTGAAGACCCATTCGTCCCAAACTTCTTGGGGCTGGTAGGCGAACTTCTCCCACCCGACCTTCCCGTCAGGGAACCGCGAGTTTGGTTCGGTTCGGAGTTTGTAGATGACTTCGTGGAAATCCCACCCATACGGAAGAAACGACAGGGCGCTGGCGATGAAGTCCGGCCACGTATGCGCCATGTCATCCCGACACGACTCCAGAAACGCTTTTGCTTCCTCATCTTGGGGGGTGTCGCCGCCTGCTTCTACCGGCCAGTCGACCTGCCGGATGAGCATTTCGACTGCGAAGAGGATTTCGCCGACTGTGGCGTCGTTGTCGGCCATCTCCCGGTAGTGCTTGTTGGCGCGGGGGCCGCGGAGTTGGGGGAGGAAGTCTTGGTGGTAGGTGTCCCACGTTCTACCGGTGGGAACTCCGAGGTTGGAGAACGGTCGCCGTGGGTTCCCGTTCTGTTTGGCTACGAACCGGCCTTGCGGGTCTCGGGTTTGAGTCACCCAACCAGTCTAACAAGCGAGACCCCCCAGCTAATGCCGAGGGGTCAACCCGCTGATACCCAAAAGTCGCAGCCCCCACTATACAGAAGAATGCGCCCCCGGTGGGATTCGAACCCACATCCCCAAAATGCGACTTTCGGGCCTGTTCCGATCAGCGGGGGCGCCTACTGGTTCATAGTAGGGGGTGGGTGTGACAGGTTTTACTTTCCCAACCCGCTAGTTAGGTCCATCCGACCCCGCCGCCGTCTCCCTTCACGGTGCATCACCATGTACCGCATCGCATCACACCCGTGGTCGTCCTCCTTCACCGGTTCCTCCTTCGTAGCGTGATCCAACCACACGTACCCGGGGATCTCGTCGGCTGTGTTGGTGGGTTTAGCCTGGTCCACCAGTTCGGGGTCCCGTTCTATCAGGGCGTCGCGGAGCAGGTAAAGGCGAGGTTTCCCGTCGTCCTGGGTTCGGAACCTGCGAGCGACAGCCTGTATCCCTTCGATGACCTGCTTGTCGGCGGCGACCGTCCGCAGTCCGGTGACCTTGGTGAACGTGGCGCGGCCTTCTGCGTCGGTGTCACAGACGACGGTTTTGGGTTTCGGTTCCAACCATTTCCCATCCGGGCACACAATGTTCATGATCTGGGCGGCGTGTTCATCAACAGTCCGTCCGGTCTTGTAGATTTCCCGGTACATGTACAAGCGGCCGTCTGGGTCTTCCGCCCATGATTGAGCAACGAACGGGTTGGTGTACCCGAAATCGATGCTCCAGTAGCGGGGCCACCCGTTCGGGATGGGGAACGAGTCGATAAGGTGGATGGTGGAGTCGTAGTTCTCCCAGATCATCCCCTCCGCTGCCACCCAGTTGCCTTTACGTAGCCGCTGGTATCTGACCCCGGTCAACGCGTCCAGTTTCGACATGTAGTCGGCGCCTTCCGGGGTGATCGTTCCGTTTCGGAATAGGAGGGGGTTGTCTTCGTGTCGGGATTCGATCAGTCGTGTGCGTTGATCGTCGCAGCGGACTTTCAGCCAGTGGGTGGGCGTGTCGGGGTTGCAGTCCCCGAGTATCTGCTGGAAGGACACCTGGTTTGATCTGAGTCTTGTTGTGATGGCTTCCCAGTCGTCTTCGGTGAGTTCGGTGGCTTCCTGGACGTAGACGATGTCGTATTCAGCGGACATGATCTTCGAGGCTTTGTCCATCCCTCCGATGACTATGGAGGCTTGATTGTGGTAGCGGTATTGGGGCGGTTCGGCTGCTGACCCGCCGTAGTAGGAGACAATCCCGGCTGTTTCGGATTCGGGGATGACATCCCGCCGCCAGGTGACAAGAGCGGTCGACCCGAGAGAGGAAAGGGTTTTACGGACCATGAGTCCCCGCATGCGGGGGTTGGCGAGGGCCATTGCATGTAGTTTCTCGAGGCAGGCTCGGGATTTGCCTGTTCCTGCTGGGCCGGCGACGAGGACTTCGGGGTCGCGAGTTGAGAAGACGTTGAGGAGGTGGCCTTGTGGTGTGTACGTGTGGGTGAGGGTCATTGGAGGTCGTTGATGTCGACTCCGTTGATTTGGATGGTGAGTCCGCCGTCTACTTCGACTCGTTTGGCTTCACCGAAACCGGCGCGTTCGAAGATTTCTTTGATGGCGGTGATGCGGTCGCGTTCGTTTTCGGCGGTGGTGGCTAGTCGGATGAGTTCGACGGTTGCTGGGTCGATTGCTTCGTTGAGTCGTTGTTGGGCTTTGGCGCGGACTTGGGGTGCTGATCCTCCGTGGACTCGGCAGACGTTGCCGCCTTTGATGGCGTTGGCTTTGCAGGGTTGGCCGTCTGAGCGTTTGGCGGTGCATTTCATGGGTCTGGGGGTTCATGGGTGGCTGACAGGGTGGATGGTGGGTCGGTTGGGTTGCGGGGTTCTCGTACTCCTGCTGTTCCGTCGTTTGGGTCGATGAGTTCCCATTTTCGGAATGTTCGGTGTCGGAGTATCCAGTCGCGCCAGAGGATGCGCTTGATTTCGCCGGTGTGTTTGTGGCGGATTAGGCGGGTTCCGTTGGATGGAGTCATTGTGGGTGAGACTATCAGGTGTGGGGGTTGACTACGTATGCATGTATATGTAGTATGCAAGGTATGAGCATATCGGACGACACGATGCACTGGATGGCCCACGGATACGACGCCTACAAACCCACCCCAACGAATGAACCAGCGAAGCGGCAGGCCTGTCGGAACTGCGGGAACAGCATCACCTTCGTTGCTTTGTGTGTGACTGGGGAGGGGTGGTGGTTCGAGTGCCGTCGCTGCGGATTCACGACCATGTTCACCGACCAGGAGATGGGAACGTTCGACTGATGGCTGTTCGCAAGCAATGGCGTGTCGTCCGCGACTACGACGGATGGTACAACGTCCAGTGGCTTCTAACGAGAGGCGACGCTACCAACCCTTACGACTGGTCCACGTTTGCTCGATACCCGTTCAGGCGATGGGCCATTAGGAACGCCCGGCGACGCCAGGAGAGAGCGGAGGCTTCGGCAGCGCCCTCTGTCGTGTGGACAGCCGAGGAGGAGGGGCGGGGCGGGTGATGTGGTGGGGGACTCGACCACCCGCCCCTTTTCTGTGGGTAGTGAGGCACAGAACAAGATTCAGTGTACAGGAGGATACGAACACATGTTGGACGATGTGGAGCGTTTGAACATCAGCGAGATAGCCAGCCGGTTCAATTTGCCGACTCCGGGAGACGCTTGGGCGCTAGTTATCGATAACGACTGGCCCATTACTCGACCTAACGGAAGAACATGGATTGTCGAAGTTCCCAAGGAGGAAATCCCAGATGCTTGATCTGATGGGACCGGTTGAAATCGCAGCCATGTTCAACGTGCATCCAGTGACCGTGGACCGGTGGCGTCGGGACGGGAAACTGCCGCCGCCTGACGGGGAACTACGACGGGGGCCGGTGTGGCAGAGAGAAACGATTGTGGATTGGGGTAAGGAGACAGGACGAGATGCATCCGACTGACGTGTTAGATCTGATAACTGAACACATGGCCTACGGGGAAGCCGACCCAGCCGAACTCCCCGACGACCTCGACGAGTTGTTGCATTTGCGGACGCTACTTCAGGAGGCCCGCGCAGCCGCACTCGCAGTCAGACAGGCTGTCGACGAGAAGGTCGGCGCTTTGTTGGGGCCGGGCCGAACCCACGAATACGGCGACTCGGTTGTGTCGTGGCGTCACGGATACAAGTGGAAACCCATCCCAGAAGCAGCAGAACGCTTCGTGGAGGATGTCGCTGCGGAAGACCCCGGGTTGGTGAAGGAACTGTTCAACCTCAACAGCATGCGGAAGACGGGGGTGGAGCGGGCGGCCAACAGGTTGGGTGTCGACCCTGAAACCGCGGTGGGGACGGTGTTGGAGAAGGTGTGGGACCAGAACCCTTCTGTGCAAGTGAAACCCAAGGAGCTGTAGTGAGGTGGCGCCGGTTTGTGTTTGGGTTCGCGATCTACGGGATGGTGGAGCTTGCTCTCAACTCTGACGGGCAGCCAACTTGGTATCGCGTGGTTCGAGCCGTGGGCGTCATAGCAATGTTGTGGTACGGGGCTGGAGGGTGGAAGGAGCAAGAAGGATGACGATTGAAGAACGATTGGAACCGTATTCGGTGCATGGACCAGCAACCTGTCCTATCTGTTTGGACCCGGCGACGGTGTTCATTCGGGGGTGGGATGACCTGGTGTGCGCGTCTTGCGCCGACGATGAGCAGTTGCAGGAGAAGCGGCAGTGAGCATTCACGCTGGTCCGTTTCGAGTACGGGCTGAAGAGAACGGGAATGGTAGGAAGCGGTACGTTGTGGACTACTGGTTGGAGATGCCCGCCTGGACCGGTAGGGAATCCTGTTGGTCTCCTCTCTACTACTTCCACACCAGGTGGGGAGCTGAAGGTTTTGTTCGTCGTCGTTCATGGAAGACCACTGGAACAACATTGGAACGATCGGAGGTCTGATGTCCGCTGAAACCCGAGCCAAACAACTGCGAGAATCTGCACGCTGGTATTCGGAGACCAACTGGCTTCTCGATGCCCGTGAACACACACCGCTGAACAACTACTCAAGCGAGATGATTCGGCGGGCGTTTGAGGCTGCCCGTGATTTCGCTGACTTGTTGGAGTCTGCCAGCCCACCCGACCCGACATTGCCCCGCAAAGGGACCACCTGGATTTGGGAGCCACTCAAACCGCACGCCCGAGAATCCGTGGTTGTCACCGAAGTGAAGTGGAACGGCGAAGAGTGGTGGGTCGAATCCGAGAGTGTGCGAACCGGGGAACGGCATTGGAATGAGTTGAGCCGATGGGTTGAAGCGACCGTGTTCAGTGGAGCCGATGAACCCGAACGCTGCCCTGTGGAGAGACCGCATGAATGCAATCAGCCGTGCTTCTGAGGTTGGGGGCCGGTTACTAGTGGAGGTGAACGAATGAGCCAGATGACGAAAACGGAACGCGCCGAGTTGAAGCAGGTTGTCAAGAGTCAGTTCCGGGTTCTCCGCGAGGAAATCGAACAGCGTGAACTTGAGGTCATCGCGGACATGGAGAACCAGGTCAACGAGAAGTACCGAGACGAGGACGAAGCCTACGGGCGCGCCACCGTTGTCGCACAAGAACTCCTGGTCGAGATGAACCAGAAGGTCAACGACACGTTCCGTGAGATCTTCGGGGACGCCTTCGTGGAGGGCCAGTACGTCTCAATCATTCTGCCGAACCGTCAACAGTCGACGATCAAACGTTCGCATTTGGTGCGGGCGGGCCGAGCGCAGGTCGCAGCTCAGGCGAAAGGCGCGGTGGTCAGACTGAAAAGGGAAGAGGCAGACCTACTCAAGGAACTGGCTGTGGGTGCGCTCGAATCAGACGCCGCAAAAGAGTTTCTGGCGTCCATTCCCGCTGTTGGTGAACTGGTGCCTCGGGCACGCCTTGCTGAGTTGGAGGCCAGTCTTGACGACGATGCGAGCGACCCGTTCTTCGGCCATCAGCAGATCCGTCGGTTGGACTAGTGGAGGTGAACGAAACATGACCAGGTTTCTGATTCAGCGAGGACCCCGAGCCGTCACCCGACGAGCAGTGGCCCACATAGCCAGATACGACC
>JANQFF010000240.1 GCA_028277965.1 Pseudomonadales bacterium | reverse complement strand
ATCGTGAGCGAAAAGGAATTTGCGACTGCCGCAGAGCTGGTGAAAAACAGCAACGGCAAGATTGCCCAGCACGTTGTGGGGGTCACCAACCTCAACCGTGTCACCCAGACACAGAAGCTGGTTTCCACCTACCAGCGCATTCTCGAGTTCATCGAAAACTCTCTCGCCGTGGAACTGGCGGTTGAGACCGTCAACCTTGCCCTGCATCAGCTCGTTACACCTGAGCAGCGCAAAGACCTGCAAAGAATTCTCGACAAGGTCTATGCCGACATTCAGCGTGCAATTCGCGTGAGGGATTCACGGGACCTGCCTGCCGGGCTGCAGCGGCGTGCAACCGACCCCGGGGAACGTATTCGCAAGGCGACCCGAGCACTGAGCGGTCGGGACAAAGAGGTGCAGCGGGTCTTGCCGGAGAGTTATCTCCCGGCCTATGAGCGGTTCAAAGCCAACTACGCTCGTGAAGTCGAACGTGCCATTAACCGGAACGATCAGATGAAACGCTACATCCTATCGGGGGGAGATCACTAATGAACCTCGCTGTAGGAGCGGCTTCAGCCGCGATTCGACCAGGACTGAAGACACTGGCATTTGCTCTCGCACTTTCAGCCTTTTCAGCCACTGCACAAACGACCGAACCGGATAAACGAGTCATCGAGGAAATCATCGTTTCCGCAGAAGTGGTCAACAAATCTATGCAGGACATTCCGATGGCGGTAAGTGCACTAGACAACACCCGTCTCGAAGACAGTGGCGTCGTTGATATTGACGACCTCATGATCTTTATTCCGTCAATTAGCAGGGATCTGCTTGATCTCGCTATTCGTGGCGTTGGGCGTAACTTCCGTACACTGGGCGGCGATCCGGGGGTCCTTGCTTACTTCAACGGTGTCCTGGCCGTGGAAGCGATCTATCAGGGCGGAGAAAACGGCTACTACGACCTGGAAAGGATTGAGGTGTTGCGCGGTCCCCAGGGTACTCTCTTTGGCCGCAACGCCATTGGTGGTGTAGTGAACTTCATCAGCAACCGCCCCACACGCGAGTTTTTTGCAGAATTCAAAACCCGAGCCGGTGATTACGACACGTCAGACGTCCATGGTGTGATCAGCGGCCCTGTTATCCGGGATATATTGAACGCTCGTCTCGCCGTAGCGAGTCTCAACCAGGGGTCCGACCGACCATCACGGGCAGCTCCCGGACAGACACCCGCCAGTGATACCGGCGCCTTTGAAGACAACAACATCGCCCTTTCCCTGGAGATTACCCCAACTGACAATATCGAAATCCATCTGCGCACCCTCTGGCGCTATCTTAGGGTCGAACCGCGCGCCCCGGTTCTCCTGGGGGAAGGCACCGTCGGCCGTACCCGGCGCAGTTCCGATGTCTGTTTTCCAGTTGGGACAGACTGCTTCAGCGAGCCATTCGCCGACTTTTTCAACCGCCCGCCTCTAAACCCATCCGCTAACGTGGGCTTACCCGTCAACGGCAACGGATATGGCGAAGACCTGGATAACGTCGCCTACCCGGACTTCAAGCCTGACTACGGCGGTAGAACCAACAACTCGACAGCCGAAGTCCTGTGGCACTTTGCGCAAAACCAGTACACGATGCGCTTTCTGGGCGGATACTTCGACGTGCCCTGGGGAACGTGGGTAAGACATCAGGACGGCGCGCCGTCCGGACGGAACACCTGTAACCCGCCTCTCTGTGCACCCGGAGATGGTGAGCAGCTCACCACTTACAAAGGAATTGCTGACAATCCCGGCCGGGTCTGGAGCGGCGAGCTACAACTCATCAGCAACCTGGATGGCCCTTTCAATTACGTAACAGGCGTCTATTACCTGGATCTCGAGCGCGAGCTGTTTCTCGAACTGGCGGACGATGCGCACCTCGGCTACTACACCGACAATCCAAGCTGGGGATTGCTCGATCCGGATCTGATTGCCCCTCCCCCACGGGGGCCCGGTCGGCACAATCTTCCCAATGATGAATTCGAATTCAACTACTTTGGCGGAACCCCCAACGGCGCCTGGTTCTGGATGGATACCGAGAATCACACGCGCTCGTTTGCCACGTACCTTCAGGCCAACTACCAGATCTCCGATTCACTTGACATCACAGCGGGGTTGCGCTGGTCCGAGGAGCGCAGGACCGGCGTCGAATGGCGCTGGATCTACAACGAGTTCAACGCCGAATTCCTTGGATACGCATCGC
This sequence comes from Pseudomonadales bacterium, assembly GCA_028277965.1. GTDB lineage: Bacteria > Pseudomonadota > Gammaproteobacteria > Pseudomonadales > Azotimanducaceae > UBA4421. The sequence goes on along the minus strand of JANQFF010000240.1, from coordinate 18,758 downwards.
TTGCTGACTTCAATGCCGACATTACGACAGACCCGGTGACGGGTGAGTACAACGGAGATCCTTTCAGACTCAACGGCTTCCCGACTGAAATCATCGACAGCCTGTATATCAGCGATTCCTGGGACCACCTCACCTGGCGGCTGGCGCTACGTTGGAAACCGAGTGAACAGACCATGACCTATTTGTCGGCGACAAAAGGTGCCCGCTCAGGTGGCTTCAACCTGGGTCTGCACCAGGAGTTTCCGTATGACGAAGAAGAAGTCATGGCTTACGAAGTTGGGCTGAAGACCGACCTCTTTGATGGACGTCTGCGCCTGAACACCAATATCTACTACTACGACTACGACAATCATCAGGTGTCCGCAAACGCGGTACTGCCGGGCTCGGTTATCGGCTGTAACGTCGGTTGTGTTGGCGATACGACAGACACTTTTCTCTTCTTCAACGCGGTCCAGAATGCCCCTAAAGCGCGTAACTGGGGCACCGAACTGGAAACCTGGTGGCAAATCAACCCGAATTTCAACCTGGGCCTGAACCACAGCTATATGGATACGGAAATCACGGACGATTTCTTGGTGACCCGTCAGAGCAATCCATGGAGCTCGTTTACCAGCAACGAGATCATCAACCTGAAAGGTGCGGAGCTGACCAAGGCACCTCGTAACCGCTTCACTTTATGGGCGAACTACCGAATACCTCTGGGTGAGAAAGGTCGAATCAACCTGCTCGCAATCTACGCCTATACCGACGAGCAATACTTCGACCTGGTACCAGACCGGATCAACGAGGCTCCGTCTTTCCAACGCTGGGATTTCCGCGCCACCTGGGACAGTGCAAGGGACAAGTATCGGGTTTCCGTATACGTCAAGAACATCGCTGACGAGCTGGGCATCGTTGCTATACGAACTGGTGAGAACTTCGCCCGAATTGCTGATACCACCAAACCCAGGATCTGGGGGCTCGAATTCCGGATGCGGTTTGGGACCTGGAGTCGCGGAGGGGTGGATTTCGATGGACCAAATGCAAACCGGTAAAAGGAGAAACCGATGGCGCTGAAAAGAACCCTCAGGCTAATCGCGATTACTTGCAGCCTGGTGCTCACACCCTCCGCACTTGCCGAAGAATCCCGCTTCTTCGAAGAAGTCATCGTCACCGCTGAGAAAGTAAAGAAGTCGGCTCAGGATACCGCTCTCTCCATCACAGCGATGGACGAGACTTTCATCGACGACTTCGGCATGACTCTCCCAGAAGATGTGGCGATATTCATACCATCATTCAGCCGAACGGAATTCGATTTCACAATCCGCGGTATCGGGCGCAACTTCCGGGTACTTGGGGGTGAACCCGGTGTGGCCACATATCAGAACGGGATGTATTTCGAAGACGCTTATGGTCCAGCCAACGAAGGCCAGCTTTATGACGTTCAACGCATCGAGGTCTTACGTGGACCCCAGGGCACGCTCTATGGCCGAAACTCGATCGGCGGTGTCGTCAACTACATCACCAACCCGCCCTCGGCCGAGTTTGAGGGAGAAGTGATGACCGTTTTTGGTAACAACAACCGCGAAGAGTACTACGGGTTTGTAAGTGGCCCGGTCATGCCGGGACTCATCAACGGTCGCCTCGTAGGCAGCAAAATTGGACGCGCGGGCGACCGTTCGTCCCGCGCAGTTTCCGGCCAGGAACCGGTCAGTGATACAGGGGGATTCAAAGAAACTAATCTGGCACTGAGCCTGGACATCACACCCACTGACCACTTGCAGATTTTCATACGCGGCAATCATCGCGACGAAGATTCCGTGCCGCGCGCTGAGCTGCACGTTGGCGAAGGCACTCTCAACAGGCGAACGCGCAGCTCCGCAGTGTGTTTTCCCGAGGGTACCGACTGTTTCAACGAAGCCATCTCCACAACCAATGTCATTCCCGTCTACGTCAACGCAGCAGCGCATCAGAACATACCGATCAGCGGCAACGGCTACGGGGACAACCTCGATAACTTCGCCTACCCCGACTACAAACCCTGGCAGTACCTCGACGTCACAACCGGCATGGTCGACGTTCAGTGGAGCTTTGGCTATGACCAGTTCACCTTGCGATATATCGGCGGTCACTCAGATTTCGACTTTGGGCGCGACGCACCCTGGGGTGTGGGCGGTGGACGCAACCAATGCCTCCCACCGACGTGTGAACCCGGGCCGGGTGGTGAGCAACTCCGTGAAGACCACTTTCATGTGCAGTACGAAGGGTTCAACTATGCGAACGAACTCCAGCTCATCTCCAATCTCGATGGCAGATGGAACTTTGTGGCCGGGCTCTATCGCTACTACTCTGATCACAGCCAGTACTGGGATTTTTACGAACCCGGCATGTTTGGGACATACCTGGCTAATCCCAGCCCAGCCGCCTTTGAACCGTGCTGCGGGCCACCCTCTTTTCCAGGGCGCCATAATGTAGGTGTTGGAACTAATCCCGACGAAGACGGTGTAGCAAGCTCTTTCGCTGGATCGGAACGCGGCTCATATCTCTGGCTATACGCTGAAACACAGACGACGGCCAGTGCCGCGTATAGTCAGGTGCAGTTCGAACTGACGAACAAACTGACCCTAAGTACGGGTATCCGCTGGTCCCAGGACCGGAAAGATGCGTCCGACCGTTTGTGGGCTGTCTGGGAGTTTGCCGCCATCCCACTGGACGAATACAACGACTTGCTAACCACTGATCCTGTCAGCGGAACCCCAAACGGCAATCTACCGCGCCTGATTGGTATGCGGGGCACCTGGCAAGCGGGCAAGGAACTTGATGACGAGTGGTCCAAAGTTACAGGCCATCTGAACCTAAGCTGGCGACCCAATGACCAAACGCTGGCATATGCTTCGATCACAACCGGATACCGGGCGGGCGGCTACGCACTTGGTTACGGACAGCTATTCTCCTATGACGAAGAAGACGTTTTGGCTTATGAAATTGGCTATAAAGCTGACACCTTGGACGGTCGTTTAAGGACAAATTTGTCCGCCTATCTGTACGACTACAAAGACCATCAGATCGCAGCCGTGCAGCCAGTCAGCTGCGGGCTGACCCCCAATTGCGTTGTTGGGGACATACCGGTGAACATCGAGACTGTGCAGAATATTCCGGAAGCGCGTTCGTGGGGGATTGAGCTTGAAACTACGCTTGCAGTCACTGGCAATTTAACCGTAGGTGTCATGTACAGCTACATGAATACCGAGGTCACTGAAGACTGGATCATCAGCAAGGAACAGAACGACCTGGCTGACAGCTTCGAGAATATTGCTGTCAACGCCAAAGGTTTTGACCTCACCCGCTCCCCAGAACACAAATACACGGTATGGGCTAACTACAACTGGCCGATGGGAGAGCGCGGCACACTGAATTTTCTGACGTTTTACGGATATACCGGCAAGCAATACCAGGACGTTCTGAACGTGAAGATCAACGAGGCCCCCTCATTTGATCGCTGGGACGCCCGTATTACCTGGGATAGCCCCACCAAGAAATACCGGGTGGCCGCATACATCAACAACATCATGGATGAGCTTGGCATCATTTCCCTGGAGACAGCTCCCAACTTCGGTCGCCGTGCTGCGACGACAATGCCGAGAACATGGGGTGTGCAGTTTAAAATGAAATTTGGAACGGGGGGTTAGACAATCGCGGCTGAAGCCGCTCCTACAGAGTTAGTCGGATCCACCTGTAGATAAAAAGTCGCGGCTAAAGCCGCTCCTACAGAGCACATCTCACTATTTCCATGTGGGAGAAACTGGGAAGATCGCGCAGATCCTATTGCATTCCCCGACGGATCGCGGCTGAAGCCGCTCCCACAGTGAGTGATTAAAGATTGTTAGGGGGGACCACGATATACTCCTGCCCAGGAGGACCCATGCCCGGAAAATATTTCGAAGAACTCAATGTGGGTGATGAATTCACACACCAGCCGAGCCGTACTGTCACAGAAACGGACAACCTGCTCTTCACAACCATGACGCACAACCCCCAGCCGCTGCACATCGATGCGGAATTTGCGGGTGATTCCATTCATGGTCAGATACTCGTCAACAGCATCTTCACGCTGGGGCTCGTTGTTGGTCTTTCTGTGGGTGATACAACCCTCGGCACCACTCTCGGCAACCTGGGGTTCGACAAAACCACCTTTCCCAACCCGGTATTTATCGGTGACACACTTACTGCGCACAGCAAGGTGGTGGACAAGCGTGAGAGCAAATCCAAATCTGATCGTGGGATTGTGACATTTGAGCACACGGCGGTGAACCAGCGTGGGGAAGTCGTCTGTTCGTGCATACGCGGCGCCATGATGATGAGGCAGCCTGCATGAACGGAGTCGATCGCCTGCGCCGCTCCTGTCATTTCGTCCCTGGCGCGAACGAAAAGATGCTCACGAAGTCGATCGCTTCTGCTGCAGACTGCCTGATTCTCGATCTCGAAGATGCCGTGACACCCGACCGCAAAGACGACGCGAGAGAGATCGTGGCCGGGTGGCTCGGTGACGTGGACTTCGAGGGTAAAGAGCGCACTGTTCGCATGAACCCACTCGACACACCCTGGGGTCTCAAAGACCTCGAGGTCACCATGCGTAACGCCCCCGATGCTTACGTTGTGCCGAAGGTATCAACCCTGAACGAACTCGAAACCATCAGCAGCGAGATCAGCAAGTGGGAACGCGAATACGGGCATCCGGAAGACTCGGTTGGCCTGATACTCGTCTCCACCGAGACGCCGCTCGGCGCACTCAACGTCCCAACGTTTACCCAGTGCGACCGGGTGATCGCATTGTCGTGGGGTGCCGAAGACCTGTCGGCCGCCCTCGGTGCGCCGCGAAATCGTCGGCCCGACGGCAGCTATCTCGATGTGTACGTTCACTGCCGGAACATGGTGCTCCTGAGCGCGGTTGCCGGGGGCGTGCAACCCGTCGATACGGTGTATGTCGACTTCAACGATTCAGAAGGCCTGATAGAAGACTGTCAGGAAGCCGCGTGGATGGGTTATACCGGCAAAATCACCATCCACCCGAACCAGATCGAAATCGTCAACGCGGCTTTCTCTCCCAGCCCGGAAGAAATCGATGAGGCTGAACGCCTGATTGAAGCTTTTGCCGAGGCAGAAAAGGAAGGGCTCATGGCGATCAGCTTTGAGGGCAAAATGGTCGACGTCCCTCACCTGACACGGGCGAGGAAGACACTGGACCGTGCAGCTCAAATTCAGGTACAGGGTGGGTAGGCAATGGCGTTAGAACTTCAAACAGAACGCATGCAGGCACACATCGAAGACGGTGTGGGCTGGATGATTTTCAACAATCCGGCCAGGCACAACGCGTTGTCGCTGGAGATGTGGCAGGGGATTGGCGACATCCTGGAACACTACGCGGGTAACGATGAGGTTCGTGTTGTTGTCATGCGTGGTGCCGGTGGCAAGGCTTTTGTATCCGGCGCTGACATATCGGAATTCGACACCAAGCGCGGCAATGCTCAACAGAAAGACGAATACGGCAAAATCGCAGGTCGCGCGAACCGCTGGCTCGGTGCCCTCGAGAAGCCGCTCATTGCGCTCATCGAGGGCTACTGTATCGGCGGTGGTCTGGCCACAGCGCTATCAGCAGACATACGCTTCGCGACACCCGACTCTCGTTTCGGTATACCTGCAGCCAAACTGGGTCTCGGTTACGAATACGAAGGTCTTGCGAAACTCGCGAGGATTGTTGGCCCCAGCCGGGCGCGCGACATCATGTTCAGTGCACGCTTCATGGAGGCTGAAGAAGCCAAAGGGATGGGTTTGATCAACTTCATCGAGCCACGTGAGGACATCGAAGCAAAGTGCCTCGACTATGCGAGAACCATCGCCGGAAATGCCCCACTGACTGTAGCTGCAGCCAAAGCTGCTCTGAATTCATGGGAGCGGGGGAGCCGAACGGACGACGTTGACGCTGTGCGCGCGCAAGTCGACGCCTGTTTCGACAGCGACGATTATAAAGAGGGGAGGCGTGCCTTCCGAGAGAAGAGAACCCCACACTTCCAAGGACGCTAAGCGACCTTCAGAAGGCACGCCCCCCGCAACCACTACTTTCTGAAATTGACCCCTTTCAGGGCTTCAGGACCAACCACCTCAACGTAGTCTGTATACATCGCTGAGTTGAGCCGCGATTCATCAGACAACAATTTGTGGCTGAGGATAATGCGAGTGTGATTGGTTTTCGTGCGGGCCAGTTTTTCGATCAGTGCCGTTGCTTCGAGCTCCGCGTCGAACTCACACCCGTAGGGGCCGACCTCGACCCCCTCGCGGGTCTGAATAAACCACTGTCCGTCGCGAGAGAAGATACGGTCGGTCCTGTACCAATATCGGTAGCCTTCGCCATCGCGTACACGCTGATCGTCTATGAACTTTTGTTTTTCGGCTGCGAGAGTCATACCTGCGTCCTTCCAGATACCCCAAACGAAGAAGCAGTATGCTGAACCTGGCTGGTTCACGCTGTCGCAGGTTTGTCGCGCTTGTAAGCGTTTTTTGAGCTATTTCGTATAGTAAATTGCTCATGGATCAAACGGACCAGCGTCCATCCCGCCAGGCGAAATTCGACTCGGACCCTTTCTATCCGACTTTGCCGCTAAGACTGCGAAAGACTGTTCAGAATTTCCCTTGCATGGCCGACTTCGGCAAAACCACCGAGCTTGAGCGCTCTCTCGAGTGCATTGCGAGCCCGCTCCACGTCCCCGATCTTCTGATAGGCGACACCCAGGTGGTATTGAACGGAGGCGTTCCTGGGCTTCGCAAGCGCACTCGCTTTCAAGTGACGCAGGCCTTCTTCAACCTGGTTGTCCAGGACCAGGATCCAGCCCAACGTATCCGCAACATCAGGGTTACCAGGCGCGTGTTCATGCGCCAGACGGGCAAATTCGAGAGCCCGTTCGTCACCCTCGGTCATGTAAATCCATGCAAGGTTATTGAGCACAACCGGATCACTGGTCGGCAGCAACGCCTCATAGTGACGCCGGGCGGCGGTCGCATCACCTACCTGGACTTGCGCGGTTGCCAGCAGGGTTGCGATTTCCTGGTCGTCAGGATTCTGATCGAGCCAGGTTTCCAGCATTTTCAGCGCAATTGCGTTTTTTCCAAGCTCAAGCGCCAGCACACCCGCCTTGGATGTTCCGGCACGGGAACCAGACCTGGAAAGATCTGAGTATATTTCAAGCGCCGCATTTGTGTTCCCTTCGGTATAGAGGACATCACCTTTCAGAAGCCCTACTTCCTCCGCATTCGGCATGAGCGTTTCGAGCTGCTTCAGCCATTTGCGGGCCGCCCGCGTGTTGTTTTCGGCGAGTTCAAGCCGCACCAGACCGGCGAGAGCCCTGGTCGGAGCCCCTGAGTCAGACGCTACAGCACGTTCCAATGCCGTGCGTGCATCCGTCAGGTTCCCTACTTCCATATGCATCCGCCCGATCGCAGCAAGCACCATTGTGTTACTGCTGACGCTATCGAGCATTTCCTGCAGCTCGCCAGCAACATCCTGTGCCGCTTCCTCGTTGCCCGACCGCAGATAAATATCTCCTTTGAGGAGCAGGGTATCGGTTGTCCGACCGCCAAGCTCAATCGCCCGATCGACAAGTTCAATGGCGCGCTCATAGTCAAGGGTCGCCATCGCCATCCTGGCAAAACTCATGTGGCTATCGATCGACTCGGGAAACTTCTCCACGGCTTCAGCCACCCGGTTCAGCGCAAGATCGATATCGCCGGTTCTGAGCGCTAACTCCACAAGCGCAAGGGTTGCGCGTTCGCTGTTTCTTTCCGCAAGCGCCGAGAATATTCGCTCGGCTTCGGCGAGGTTGCCTTCTCGTTCGGCAATCAGCGCAAGTGACTGACTTGCGGGGAAATAGTCAGGCTGCTTCGCAACAGCCGTTGCGAACGAACTCTTAGCGGCATCCACATTACCTTCCGCCAGATAAACCGAACCGATCAGGTGATGACCCAGCGGCCCGTCCTGATCCCGGTCGATAATTTTTTGTGCCTGCGCGCGAGCCCCGTCAAAGTCTCCATCCCGGAGCCTGACAAGAACGAGAATATGATCACTCTGAAACTGCTCGGAATCTATTTCGAGAGCGGCTGTCAGCTCTGCTTCAGCACCCGCATCATCTCCCGTGGAGAAAAGCCCCAGCGCAAGCTGGTTTCTGAACGGCGCCATATTCGGAGCCAGGTCAACAGCCTTCTGAAGGGCCTCTGTCGCCTCACCCGGCTCGTTTGTCTGCAGCAGCGCTGACCCCAGCATCGCCCACATCTGCGCATCGTTGAACCGCGCAGCAACGGGTTTCAGAACGCTGACAACCTCGGCGGGGCGGCCCTCGGTTGCGTGTATCGTTGCAAGCAGCTTGTAGGCTGCAGGTCTGTCACCTTTTACGTTGAGATAGCGCCGCAGTGATGACTTCGCACCATTAATGTCCCCAAGCTGATATTGCGTCGCACCCATCAGGAACAACGATGGCGGGGAGTTACCCACCTTCATCGCTTCATTCAGCGCATCTTTGGCCGTGTCCAGGTTACCTGCATTGAAGTGCGACACGGCAAGCATGTAATGGCCCTGCTCAAAATTTGGTGCCAGTTTGACGAGACGCTGGGCCATTTTTTGTGCGTCTTCAAGCCGATTCCCCATGAGGTGGGCCCTGACCAGACCCATCACGGCGAGCGTCTCGCCGCCACGAAGTTCCTGGGCAGTTTTGAACGAGGCTACAGCCTCCTCATGCATGTTTGCTGCCAGCTCAATTTCGCCTTTCAGCAACCAGCCTTCCCGGGATAGCCCGTCTTTCTCGATAGCTTTTTCCACGTAGGACAGTGCAGCGTCGTTGTCGCTGTTGATGAAAGCGACCTTCGCCATACCAAGGAGACCATCAACAAGATGCAGAGATTTTTCGAAGTGCGGTCTGGCAAGTCCCGCGTCTTCCGCAGCCAGGTATGCTTCACCGAGAATCACATGCATTTCGGCACTATGTGGTGCCTGGTCTTCGAGTTCACCGACCACTTCTGCGTACCGTCCGACCTGAGTTTTGGATCGGAGGAGTTCGTATCTGGATTGAGCGTCTGTGCTCCCGAGATCAACTGCCCGCGTCAGATCCTTGATGGCACCCTGGAAATCACCTTCCCCATATCGAATCGAACCGAGCATTTCGCGAGCAACAGCCGAACGCGTGTCCTTGCGAATGGCGTTTTTCAGTTCAATTTCGGCTTCGATGTATTCCCCTCTGTCGATGTACTCCCGGGCACTGTTGAGGTGGTCTTCCGGGGACTCGAGGTCGCACGCTGCGATTGCAAATATGGAGAGGACTACGGCCAGAATCCGTGTAGTGGCGAAGACGTGCATCACTGATCCTTCATTGATATCAACGCTTCGAGTGTAGCAGTTCAGTCGTTCCAAATATGTGAGCAGAAAGTCAATTCATCTCTTAGCGTGACGTGAGTACCACCTCGCCCGATAACTCACTCTCAAAACCATCAATGTCGACAGTCTGCATGGCCACGAAGTAGTCTCCAGCCGGAATCTCGAGGTCATAACTCGTGAGGCTACCATCCACTTCGTACACGTTATCGTAAAACTGTGATTGGTCCCCAACATAGATTCGATACAGATCAACGCCAGCCACAGGTGTCCCATCAACGTTCTCTTCGGGCGGCAGCCAGGCAAGCGAGAGTTGTGCAAGGGTGTTCACTGTCACAATGGCTACCGAGTTGCCACCTTCATTGGAACAAACCAATCTGAATGTCGTATCGGACGAGATGACAAATTCTCCCGATCCCTGGCGTTCCTTGGTTCCCGACCATCCGTTTGTTCCCCAGCAGGTGTCCGCTCCCTGGCTCGACCAGTTCAGAACCACAGTCTCTCCGGAACTCACAACCTGCTCGCTGACTGACAGATTGACATCCGGCGCCTGGACAGGCTCTGGCTGAGGTTGAGGTGCGGGCTGAGGCTCAGGCTGAGGTTGAGGCGCAGGCTGAGGTGCGGGTGCAGGTGCAGGCTGAGGAGTAGGCTCAGGTTGCGGGTCGGGTTCAGGCTGAGGATCAGGTTCAGGCTGCGTAGTGCTCTCCTCCTGCACGGTAACGATGACCCGTTCCGTTGAAGTCCCACCCAGACCAAAACAGGTCATTCGGAAAACAGTCCTTCGATCGATCCTGTCCGTGTGAAACAGACCCTGGGTCTCCATGCGCCCGGCCCAGGTGCTTTCGCAGAAATCCGCGTTCGCCACAGACCATTCCAGCCTGGTGCGCCGGTTGGCAATGACCTGCGAAGGTGAGGCAGTCAGCTCGATCACCGGAGCGGGTGCATCTGCCTGAGCCTGATTTCGTTCGCTCAGATCTCTGATTCCCGCCGTGCTGGACAGGCCAATTCGCGTCGGAATTCCCTGTACGGTGATCTGGGCGGCAGGCTCCAACACCGTATCGACGTTGGTTCTGACGTCCTGCACGGAACTTGTGCTGAGCACTTCCACGATGTTCGTAAGCTCCGGATCGTCAACGACCCCTCCCAGAAGTGTAAGCGCGTCGACCGCCTTGCCGATATCACGATCGGTTACCGGTACCGAATTCACGTCGGGAGATTCCAGCTCAGGCATGATCGTGCGAATGGCACTGTTCATCCTCTGGGTGGCATCGCTGCCGTCTACCTCGAGCCGCCCGGCAAGCACTTCGAGACGAACACCCGCCTCGGCCGCCCTCGCAACAGCAAGGACCCGGTCACGCTCGTCACTTTGTGTACCCGGCGCATTTCCGTCCAGAGCACCATCCGCCAGGTCACACGCCAGATGGTCAATCACGTCGTCAAGCGACGTGTCGGTGACACTCTGCAGAGAGGCACCTGTGCGTCTGACCAGTTCCCCTAGAGCTTCATTCGCGAGAACGGCGGTCTCAACGTTCCTCGCACGGACGTTGTCACGCATCGGATCCACAAGACTGTCCGTATCCAGGCCTATGCCAAGATCACGTTCCACGGCTGTCGTCAGTTCCGCTACACGACTCTCGCTCATATCACCACGACACTCCGCAGCTTTCGTTACAAAGGTTGTGAGAGGAGAAACGTTGACTGTCTGTTCGCCCGTCGCGTTGACGAGTGCAAGCATTTCAAAATCTGCAGCGCGGTTGGTTACGAGGTCGATGCCGCCAGTGACAGATACCGTCACTGGTAACATTGTGTCCGCCGGTATGTTTACGCTGTAGTTTGCCTGGTCGTCGCTCTGTGCGCGGGCGATGAGGCGACCTTCAGCGTCAAAAATCTCAATGTCAGCCCCGACAATCGGGCCATCCCCGATACTTCCCGAAACCTGGTATTGCGCACCAACGCTGGAAGACGAGGAACCCCCGCCGCCACAGGCGCTTAGTATGACGCTCGCAAGTAATATCCAGACAACATGTGCCGCTCTGAAACTCTCAAAACCATGAGCTAGGTGCTCTTTCCCCATCTGCCGTACTCCTTTTGGAACTGCGTAAGGCAACTTGAAGTGTGTCCCCCGCGACGCTCTCTACATCGCGATAGGGCTAGTCTAGGGATGGGCTAAATCGAAGCCGTGATGTGGTCCACGAGTTTGTTAGCGGATTGCATAAACGTGATTTACATCACAGAGATACTGGAAAAAAGTCACGGCTTATCAGTAGATCTGCGGATTGAGAGGTCTGCTAACATGTCGGCCACGTATTTAAACAGCACTACTAATGTCTAAACCGGTAACCGCTTCTGTTTTGATCATTGGCAATGAAATTCTTTCCGGACGAACCCAGGACGTGAACCTGAATCATCTGGCCACCGTGCTCGGTGACTGGGGTATTCAGGTGCGCGAAGCCCGGGTGATACCGGATGTGCACCGGACGATCATCGAATCCATCAATGAAAGCCGAACATTCTTCGACTATGTCTTTACCACCGGGGGAATTGGTCCGACCCACGACGACATTACCGCAGAGTGTGTGGCCAGCGCTTTTGACGTCGAGCTTATCGAGCACCCCGAAATCGCAGAGCGCATCCGTCAGCGCCCTGCCCCCGAAGACGTCATGAAAAACCGACTCTTAATGGCTCGTGTGCCCGATGGAGCTCAGCTCATCGACAACCCTACCGGCGGTCCGCAGGGGTTTGCGATGGAAAACGTGTATGTGATGGCGGGAATTCCCATGGTTATGCAGGCCATGTTGTCGAGTCTCGACGGCAAACTGCGAAGTGGACCTGTGGTGAGATCTCGATCCGTGCGCGCCTATCTCGGCGAGAGCACCATTGCATCTCAACTAGGGGAAATCCAGATCCGGCACAAAGATCTCGATATTGGCAGTTACCCGTTCTTTCGCGATGACCGATTCGGCACGACGCTCGTCATTCGGGGTACAGATCCCGAAGAGCTCGAGGTTGCAGCGGGCGAGATCATGAAGGCAGTGCGAGACGCGGGAGAAGAGCCTGAGGATCTTGGTGAAGACAGTTAGTCTGGCCACGCTCAGGTTCGCTGGCCTGATCAGCCTCAGTGTGCACCTGTGCGCGTATGCCGCTGATGACGGGCATTCAGCTGTCGCCAGGTTTTCTCACGATCCGGCAACCACCTTCTCGGTGACGGGCCAACCGAACAAGATACAGGCATCCCATGCAGTGATGGGAACCTGTGTCCGGGCGCTCGAACTGACCGCGGCCGATGGCTACTGTGAAATTGAGAACCTCGATGGGGTCGCTGTCACCAGCACCCAGTCTCTTCTACAAGACCTCCCTGCTGACCGGCCACTGTACCTCTGGGAGTTTTCCGGGGCTCAATCCAGGGTGTTCATCGCGGGCACGGTCCACATTCTCAAGCAGGGCCTGGAAGCACCGCGTCAATACGTTCAGGCACTCGAAGCTTCGCAGAGTCTCGTTGTCGAAGTAGATCTTGCGAAGATCGCCCCGCAAGAGATGGTCGCCACCGTTGTGAAATACGCGACAAAACCGGACACGTGGGCACAGGGCGGAGCGGGAACGGACCTCAACCAGGCGCTCGAGACTTATGGCATCGAACCGGCGAACCTCGCCGGGTTCAAACCGGCTTATGTTGGACAGCAGTTGGCGTTACTCGCCCTCATTGCGCTTGGCTATTCACCTGAGCTCGGCATCGAGAACCAGCTCTTGAGACAAGCAGCATCGAAGCAGATCCTCGAGCTCGAAACACTCGATCAGCAGCTGAATCTCCTTCTGAATCAACCACCCCCCATACAGACTGCACTTCTGAACGACACCCTGGCGAATCTGGGTAAAGCGGAGGAGCAGTATGTCGAACTGGTCAGAGCATGGCTCGAGGGAGACGATGCCACGTTTGCAGAAGCGTTCAATCGACAGGCACGGCAATCCGATGAGCTCGCTGAATTCATGAACCAGCTGATGGAACAGCGCAACGTCACCATGGCGGAAACAATCAGTGGTTATTTCTCCACCCCTGGTACTTATCTCGTATTAGTTGGAACCGGACACCTGATAGGACCCGGCAACATCATCGAGCTCTTGAAGGAAAAAGGGTTCACTGCCGCCCGGATAACAGCGAATTCAGAGGTCAGCCCAGCCGGATGAAACAAAACGCCGAGACCTCACCCCCGTTCAACCCACCGCTCGGATTCCGGAACCCGCACCTCCAGACGATTGTCTCGAGTCTCGGGCGCAAAGCGCTGCGGGACAGACGTGCAGGTCATTTCATCAAAACGGAAACACACGAAATTCTGAGCGTCCTCGATGTGAAGCTTGCGGTCGATCTGCATCTGCAACCAGGTAAACCGCTCGTCATCCTGATTTCGGGTTGGCTGGGCAACAGCAAGTCGACTTATGTGCTGTCTACCGCAATGGCTCTCCACGATGCCGGTTATTCAGTGGCCCGCCTCAATCTGCGCGATCACGGCGGCACTGCACACCTCAATGAGGGAATGTTCAATTCTGCGCTCATCGACGAGGTCGTCGAGGCCGTGCGTCTGCTTGCCGATAGATACGGGTCTGAAGGAACCGGTCTGGTGGGTTTTTCCCTCGGGGGCAACTTCGCTTTGCGGGTGAGCAGACGAATTCCGAAGATTCCCGTTCTTGCCGTGTGTCCCGCGATCGATCCGGCCACAACAATGTCCCGAATTGATGCCAGTCTCGTCTATCAACGCTATTTTATGGGCAAGTGGCGGCGCAACCTCGGTGAAAAACAGACCGCTTTTCCAAAGAAATACAATTTCACCCGCGTGGCCGATCTCGCGACGGTCGAGGCGATGACCGATTACTTCGTTCGTTACCACTCGGATTTTGCTACCACGGACGAGTACTTCTCAGCCTACGACCTGCGGGGGGATATTCTTGCAGGAGCCAACGCCCACATTCTGGCTGCAGCGGACGACCCCATCATCCCCCCGGAGCAGTACGAGACCCTGCCCCGGGACCTTTCCATCGAGATCACAAGCCATGGTGGTCACGGCGCCTACCTCCAGTCCTGGTCCCTGGAAAGCTGGCTGGATGGCTACGCGGTTGACCACTTCTCGAGACACTTGCTCTGATCATGAAATCGCGGCTCGCAGGGACGCCGTGAAAGTATTCCAATTCGAAGAATCGCGGCTAAGGCCGCTCCTACAGAGGTAGTTGGATTTGCGCTGTAGGAGCGGCTTTAGCCGCAATCGAACTATCTACACAGACGTTGACAAAATCTGGCTGACCCATCCTAATCGGGGTGGGGAGGAATGAAGTGGTAAGTCAGGAAGTCCGGATACCCGTACGTACGAAGTCGCTGTTCGGCATCGGTGCAGCAGCCGAAAGCCTGTTTCTGTACACCTTCGGCTTTTTCATCATGCTCTACTACAACCAGGTGCTGGGATTGCCTGCAACGCTCGCAGGCCTGGGTCCAACCTTCGCGTTGATCGTGGACGCCGTTACGGACCCGTTAATGGGCTCGTGGTCAGACCGCTTCCGCTCCAAAAAATGGGGACGCCGCCACCCCTTCATGCTCGCGGCCCCCGTTCCGGTCACGATCGCCTTCTATTGCGTGTTCAATCCCCCGGAGGGTTTGAGTACGACACAGCTTTTCCTATGGCTCATCACATTTTCGATCCTGATGCGAGCCTGCATGACACTCTATTTTGTGCCACACCTGGCCCTTGGTGGTGAGATGTCGAAGGACTATCACGAGCGGTCGTCCGTCATGTCGTACAACAACCTGGGTGCCTACATCGGTGCCGCTGGCGCTCACTTTTTCAGCCTGAAATTTATCTTCGTTGCGACGGCAGGTTATTCGAGCGGTCTCCTGGTCCCGGACCACTACAACCAGTTTTCCACCATCGCATCTGTGCTGGTCTTCATCGCCCTGTACACCTGCGCGTTCGGCACCCGCGACCGGATCCCCACACTGTCGCAACCCAAAGACGATGTAGCCCCGTTCAATTTCCGCGATTTCTTCGGCGACATCGCCAAAGTCTTGAGAAACCGGAACTATCTGTACCTGCTCCTGGGGCTCCTGTTCCTCTCCATTACCATCGGCATGCGGGCCGCGTTCAACAATTACATGAACCTCTACTACTGGGAGTTCACCACCAGTCAGATTGCCAACTTCGTGATTGGCAGCGTGATGGGATACGGGGCAGGATTCCTCTTCAGTCGCCGTCTGCACATCAAATTCGACAAACGGGCGGTCATCGTCGCAACTGCCGTAGGGTATGCGTTTTTCGAAGCCATGCCCGTGGTCTTGAGAATTGCGGGCCACTTCCCCGAGAACGGCAGCGATTTCCTGTTTTCCGGCGTGCTCTTCTTCCACATATTCGGCTCCGCTTCACTCAGCATACTCAATATCAGCGTGATGTCGGCTCTTGCGGACGTTGCGGACGAGAACGAAGCCCGTTTCGGTCAGCGACAGGAAGGTATGCTGTATTCTGCGAGGAGTTTCTTCTCCAAAGCAGACCGTGCGCTCGGGACATTTCTGGCCGGTGTGATGCTGGACGTCATTGCCTTTCCCGCAAAAGCGGTTCCCGGGGAAGTCGACCCGGATGTCGTTTTCAACCTGGGCCTGGTCGATTCACCGATGACAATTTTCCCCGCCCTGATAGGCGCTGCGTTTTATGCCGGTTATCGGATCACCCGCCAGCGCCATGCTGAGATCAGGCGGACTCTGGATGCTCCTGAGGCGAGTGCTGCGAGCCCACCCACCGGGTGAGCAGCGGCGCAAGCGCCAACAGAATAAGCCCGGTCACCAGCCCAACCATCCCGACGACGTAAAACGTCTCCCGGTAAATCTCGAGAGAAACGGCTGCATCCGCCGCAGACCCTCCCTCGACACTAGTAAGAGCTGCAATCATACCGGCGACATAATGTGCCACAGACGAGGCGAGAAACCAGACGCCCATCATGAGCCCGACCACCTTGGTCACGGCCAGACGGGTCACCATTGAAAGGCCCACCGGCGACAGACACAGTTCACCGGTTGTGTGGACGAGGTAAGCCAGAGCCAGCCAGACCATCGCCACCTGGCCCGATCCATCGGCATAACCAATCCCGTAGACCAGGAGCAGAAATCCCAGCCCGCCCTGAGTAACACCCAGACCAAATTTGGCAGAGGTGCTCGGCTCGTAGCCTGCTCTCCCGAGCCCCTGCCACAGCATCGAAAAGAGCGGTGCCAGCAGAATGATGAAGCCCGGATTGAAAAACTGCAGCTGCGAAGCCGTCATTGTCAGACCGATCATCGACTTATCCACGTTCCGATCCGCAAATAGCGTTAACGAACTACCCGCCTGTTCAAACAGCGCCCAGAAAATGACCGAGTAGGCTGTAAGAAACAGCAGCAGCCCCATCCGTTTACGCTCATCCGGCGTGCAGGACATGAACATGTACATCAACACTCCAAGCACCGCTGTCACAGACGCGACCGCCAGCAGGTCCCCGACAACTGCCTGATGCTGCATCAGCCACCCGGCCACAACCACCATGCCAAGAGCTCCAATCACAATGCGATTCTGGAGGCTGACCCCAAACTTCAACGCGCCGAGCGCTTCGGGATCTCTGGGTTCACCTTTACCTTCCAGACGATCGCGTCCGCGAATAAACGTCACGAGACCGACCAGCATGCCGATGCCGGCAAGGCCGAAACCATAGGCCCAGCCATAGGTCTCACCGAGGTACCCGCACGTCAGGGTTGCCAGGACCGAACCCACATTGATGCCCATGTAAAAGAGCGTGAAACCACCATCTCGGCGCGGGTCATCCTTGCCGTAGAGACTGCCGACGATGCTCGAGATGTTCGGTTTGAGAAGCCCAACCCCCACGATGATAAGGGCAAGCGAAAGATAGAATACCTGCAACGCAAACGCGTCCTGCACGACCTCCCCCGCCTGCAGATAGGCAGGTTCACCTTCAACCGCCATGCCGAGGTGACCCAGCACCAGAAAGACGGCGCCCATCGTGACCGCTTTACGAAATCCGAGATACCGGTCCGCAATGAGCCCGCCGACAACAGGCATCAGGTAGACCATCGCCGCATAACTGCCGTAAATCCCAGCTGCAACACCGTCACTGAACAACCAGTGTTTCGTGAGATACAGGGTCAGGAGGCCACGCATCCCGTAGAAACTGAAGCGCTCCCACATTTCCGCGAAAAAGAGGACGGCCAGACCCCTCGGGTGGCCGAAAAAGGAAGTGTCAGAGCTCATACAGGACACGCAAAGAAAGGTGGCCCGCACTCTTGCACGGCCTGCCCAGGCAAATCAAGAAGGGACGAATCAAGAACGAAACGGCTGGGTCAACAAGCGATCCAACCTCTGCTCCACCGGTTCGCGAAACTCCGACAGGCCAACTTCCATATCAACATGCCCTAGAGACGGTTGCGGCAGGTACGTTCCAAACAGGCGATCCCACCAGGGAAAGTTGAAACCGAAGTTCCGGTCCGTTTCCTCCGGGTTGCTCGAATGGTGGACACGGTGCATATCGGGTGTCACTACAAAGAGTCGGACCAACCTGTCCAGACCCAAAGGCAGCGCGAGATTACTGTGATTGAAGAGGGATGTGGCGTTAAGCAGTACCTCAAAAACGAGCACGGCCAGGGGTGAGGCTCCAATGACAACAACCGCGACAAGTTTGATGACTGCAGAGATCAGTATGGACAGAGGGTGAAAGCGGATGCCCGTGGTCACGTCAAAGTCGGTATCCGCATGGTGCATCCGATGCAACCGCCAGAGAAACGGAACGGCATGGAAAAGAACGTGTTGTCCGTATATCGCCAGATCCAGCAGGAGGACGGCCAGCGCAATTTCCAGGAACACCGGTGCGTCTATCGAGTGCAGTATCCCCCAACCCCGGTCTTCAGCGAACGCTGCGACCACCATCGCTGAAGCAGGAAGGATCAATCTCGTGAGAAGCTGGTTGATCCCCGAAATCGTTAAGTTGCTGAACCACCTGCCAAATCTGGGCAGCACTCTTGTCCGTCGGGGAAATGCAGCTTCAAGCACAGCAAACAATATGAGCAGGCCCAGGAAGAACCCCAGACGAACGGTCAGCTCAGTGGACGTCAACATGTCCATCGGGGCACATCATATCGCGGCTAAAGCCGCTCCTACAGAGGTAGCCAGATTCCCTCTGTAGGAGCGGCTTTAAGGCACCTCTAATAACCTCTTCAAAGCTCAGGCTTTCCCGGATGTTTCTTTTACCTGAGCTTCTGCAATCTGTAAATCGCGATCATAAATAGCACACAACATACCCAGCACCCACATGTTTTTCCCTCTTTTTGGATTGGCCACATGCTTTAGGCATTCTT
>JANQFF010000182.1 GCA_028277965.1 Pseudomonadales bacterium | reverse complement strand
TTGATGCCTGAGAACTTCAATAGCTTCGCACTCTTTGATACCAGGCGCGTGCGAACCCTACAGGTCGGATTGTCGCCCATCTCCTCAATGATCTCGAATGGCGCATTCATGTAACCTTCGAAGATCTGTTGAGGATCTGCCACCACAGCGCCATCGGAAAAGTGCACCAGATAGATCAGTGCTTTGCGACCGATGTGGTTCTCACCCAGAACGTGAGTGATGACTGTTGTGTCAACGCCATCGAGCGTGACCCGCACATTCTGGTTCTTGATGAGCCGCGTTTCTTGAATGCAATCCCACCCAATATGTCCACCTAACGCCGTCCAGGTTTGAGAGTTCCACGAGATGTCTGTAGATGCGTCAGTGAATCGTTCAGTCCCCCCGGAGAACTGAAATTCGTACAGGTGGCAGTAGTCCCCAGTTGGCGAACTGACTGCGGTTGCCATTCCGGAGGTGATGTTACGGGTCATGGTGCGTATCCTCTCAACTTGTCAGTGGACCACCGGTCCGGTTTTTCTCAGAATTGCCTTCTGTGCTGGCGTTGCCGGTGTCCTCACTCCGTGACGACTAGCCACACTCTCGGCGACATCCTTGATCCCTGATACCGATTCAACTGACGCGGCTGTGAGCTCGGCAAACAGCTTCGCCAGTTCACCTAGCGTGTGTTCCGAACCGTGCGTCCGCTCAAGAGTCCCGGTGTTGGAGACGAAGCTGCGCGTTTTCCTGGCGGCTTTCTCCAGCTGCTTCAGAGCCTGCTGCGTCTCGTCGGTGGTCATCGAAATGCTCGTCTCAGTGCGTACGACTCCTGGGCAGCGTCTCCCACAACACGTGCGACGGCGCCTTTCTGTGACTCCCACCAGTCCAGCCCGATCGGGCCTGCTGCGTTGATAGTGATGCTCTGATTGACGACGATCGGTTCCGCTGGCTGTGCCACTGCGGCTACCTGATCTCGCGGGATGACCATCTCGCCGTTGTGTGCGATGATAGGGACCTCATCGCCGACCAGTCCGCCCCTGGCGAAGTGAGGGGCTCCGATGAAGACAGACGGGTCAACCATCCTTGCTGGTCCACCCTGGCCAACGATCCCGCCCGATTCCATGAAACCGGCGGCAACCATGCCGATCTTCGAGAGCCAATCATTGCCCTTGGTTTTCTTGTTCGCTGAACCGGGGCTCAGCATGTCCATGAGTCCTGAAGCTGCTTGCTGCGCAGCCAGGTCCAGGAAGATGTCACTCACACGATTGGCGAAGCTCGAGAACAGGTCCGCGATGCGCTCAAGTTG
>JANQFF010000159.1 GCA_028277965.1 Pseudomonadales bacterium | reverse complement strand
CTCATCATCACCGATGCGGTTCGCTGCGCTCACTACATTCTACGGGTCGGTGGGGGAGGGTGAAGCTGGCGCCCCTGCTCAGTCCGAACAAGACCTGCGTTGGGGTCTACGGGGCCTTGGCCGGCGCCGGCCTCTGTGGGGTCCTGTTGGGCTGGGCGCTGGGGCTGCCGCCGGGGTCTGCCATACTATTGGCCGCACTCTGTATCCTGGCGGCGCTCGTCTCGGTAATCAGCGACCTGTTCGAGAGCTTTGTCAAACGCCGCCGCGACCTGAAGGACTCGGGACAACTGCTCCCCGGACACGGCGGGGTGCTCGACCGCATCGATAGCCTGACCGCCGCCGCTCCCTTCTTCACGTTAGGCATTCTGTGGTTGGATGCCTGGCTGATGGTCCTAAGCAACGGTAGCTGACTTAAGGGCACTTTGAAAAATACGGTTTTCGTCTACAGTACACCTCAACAATCAATGGCTTAGAGTTGCTTGATTGGTGAAAATACTTAGAACTCGAGGCGGATCTGCACCCACGCATGCTCTTACCGATCATGGATCTGTTTCTTAAGTCCAGCACCAATCTGCATGACGCACAGATCGTCTTCACTTGTCATGCAGTCGAGATCCTGAACCTGTTGCAGAAGTCGCAGGTCATGCTGGTAGAGAAGGATGAGCAGGGCCTGGCGCCTCGATTCCATGAAGGGTGTACGCAAAGACGACAACCTCTACGCGAAATACATGGCCGGCGCTTACGGTGCGGTGCCGCGGGTCTGAGTTGTGACTAGAAGCATTTGATCGATTTGCTGCGTAGCCCATAGGTTAGGTTGAGGAACGAAACCCAGCATTCATCCCACAGGCGCGGGGAACAAAACCACGAATAGACACGAATTGGGTTTTCCCCGCCCGCATCGGAGCCCGTAGGATGTGGTGAGCGCAGCGAACCGCATCTTCGGACAGCAGCGTGCCCAACATCCATATCTTCTTTCTATCCGCAGATTACGCAGATTTTCGCAGATTGGTTCGTTTTTTATCGTCCTGGTATCAATTATCTGGGCATTCCATAGCGGCATAGCTTGTACTCGGGACTTGAAGTTGTGCAGATGTCACGTTCCAGGGCGATAATCTGTGAAAATCTGTGTAATTTGCGGATAAAGGATAAAACTTCATGCCTCCACCACCGACCGATCCGACCCCGGACTTGGGCCAGGACAGGTCACAGCTCTTCATTAGCTACAAC
>JANQFF010000140.1 GCA_028277965.1 Pseudomonadales bacterium | reverse complement strand
CGCAATCTCAGGCAGATCGGGAAGCGCCCCCGGAAGGCGGGTCCAAGGTGGTGGGTCTGGAAGAGACAGAAGGTGGCGGCAATGAATTTGGTGCCGGAAACGTGGGTGCCTACAACCTCTTCTGGATGGATCGCGGAAGCGATGTGAATGTCATCGACGGCAAAATCCCGACGTCGATTCTCGTGGATCCACAGAATGGCCGGCTTCCAGCTATGACCCCTGAGGCGTTAGAGGAGCTGAGATCTCAGCTGTCGAGTATTGGGCGTCCAAACGACGGCTCGGCCTGGTGGGTGGAAGTTGAGGGTGCTGGGCCATATGACGGCCCTGAATCATTACCGCTTCGCGAGAGGTGCCTGCTGGGTTTCACCGGCGTCGCGCCAACGCTGCCTGCGCTCTATAACAATTACAAACGAATTGTGCAGACGGACGATTATGTCGTCATCCATCTGGAGATGGTTCATGACGCCCGCATCGTGCGCATGAAACAGGAAGGGCGTACCGTCGAACATCCGGGACCTGAAGTGCAGAGGTGGCTTGGCGATTCAATCGGCTGGTGGGAGGGAGACACCCTGGTGGTTGATACAACCAACTTCGTTCCGGGAGGGGAGCGGACAGGTGGTTCGGCTTCCAAACATGTCGTTGAACGATTCACCAAACTCCCGAGTGGCGATGTGCTCTATCGATTTACAGTCGAGGATCCTGAGATATGGACCGCACCCTGGACGGGGCAGTACATATGGCGCGCAAGTGAAGAATCGGTATATGAGTACGCGTGCCATGAAGGCAACTACGCAATGGAGAACGTTCTCCGTGGCGCGCGGCTACTGGAAGCTGAAGCCCTTGGTCTGCCGCTTCCGAATGTCCGCTGACTGTACATGAGGATCCTGATTACCGGCATGAGTGGGTTGATTGGCAGTGCCCTCAAGACCCACATCGAGCAGGAACATGATCTGACGGCATTTAATCGCAGCGATGTCGCGGGGACACGCACCGTCCGGGGCGATTTAACCGACATAGCCAAACTGCGTGAAGCGGTGGATGGGCAGGATGTTGTCATCCATCTCGCGGCGAAAGCCGGGGAAAACTATTCCTGGGAAGAGCTGCGTGATACCAACATAGAGGGTACGCGGCACGTGTTTGCAGCCGCTGTCGATGCCGGGGTGAGACGAGTTGTATTTGCTTCAAGCGGTGCAACCGTTGCGGGCTGGGAGTTCGAAGAACCATATAAAGCCCTGGTGGAAGGTCGCTATGACGATGTGGACGAATGGACCCGGATAACCGTCGATATGCCTCCGCGACCCCGTGGAGTGTATGGCGGCACGAAGGTCTGGGGCGAAGCACTCGCGCGACATTTCGCTGACACCAGCAGCAC
Organism: Pseudomonadales bacterium; assembly: GCA_028277965.1. Classification (GTDB taxonomy): domain Bacteria; phylum Pseudomonadota; class Gammaproteobacteria; order Pseudomonadales; family Azotimanducaceae; genus UBA4421. The sequence goes on along the minus strand of JANQFF010000140.1, from coordinate 2,449 downwards.
GCAGTTCATCAACGTGCGTATTGGTTACGTGAACGCTGAAGACGCGGCAACCAACTCCAGGACGCGTAGCGTCTGGTGCAGTCAAAGGGATGTTGTCCAGGGGCTGACGCGCGCCGCTAGTGCTGACATTGCACAACGCTGCTCAGCATTCTTTGCCAATTCCGATAACCAGTACGGGTATCGCGACCTCGAACACGGCAAAAACCTGCTCGGTTTCGTTCCTGAAGACGGCGCGTAAACGAGTGGGTTCAACCTGGCCTGATCAGCGAGCGAAAGCCTCGGACGATCCTGCGAAGCCGGGAGATGTCTGCTCCGGTCAGTACGAGGGGCTCACCTTCACTTGTCCTGGTCCAGACGCCACCGGTTGTGTCTTCGTCGAAGAGTTGCAGAACGTCAGACGCAATTCCCTCGGCTGAGAGGTGATCCAACGATCTCAATTCATCCGGTAGCATCGGCGTGTCAACTCGGTTGGGACAGATCGCGTTGATGCGTATGTCACTCTCGGCCAGCGCTGTCGCTACGCTCCTGGTCAGCCCGACAACTGCATGTTTCGTCAGCGCGTAGATTGGGTCGTGGGTGTATTGATAGAGACCGGCAAGAGAGGCTGTGACTACAACGCTGGATCCCGCAACCATTTCCGGGGCGAGCGCCTTCAAGCCAAACACAACACCGTCAATGTTCACGCCGGTCACTTTTCGATAAGCATCGTGTGACACATTAAAGAATGAGTACTCCTCGCCGGATGCTTCCGGTGCGGCGGACATGATCCCCGCGTTGAGAAACAGGTGGTCTATCTTACCGATCCGATCTGCGACAATTTTCCAATCATCGACTTTTGAAACGTCGCAGCGAATATGAGTTACTTTTTCGAGTTCGGGATCAATCAGGTCCAGGGACGTGACGCGAGCGCCTCTGGCAAGGGTTTTGACGGCTGTCGCCTTGCCTATTCCGGAAGCCGCGCCCGTGATGACGATGTGCTTATTGGCTAAAGACATGTTCTGGTTTTACGGATGAAGAAGACAAGGCTAAGTTCGATTGGTGCCTGGATCATGCACGTCCTGGCCACAAAACTGAACGTGCATGTGTACCTGATTAACTCGCGTCCGCTGGATGGTAACGCGAGCCTCGATGATTTGCCCGAGGGCCATGAGATTCGATATCTGGCTGAAGATGACATCGACCGATTGGCTGGTGTTGAGGAACTCAATCTACCGGCATCATGGACAGAACCTGCCCTGAATCGGGGTGACGTATGCATCGGGTACTTTGACCAGGGAGCACTGGTTTCCTATTTCTGGTGTGGCTTCAACCTCGTTCCGATGGAGGCTGGGCTCTTTGTTCGGGTGCCTTCCAACTTTTCCTATGCATACAAGGCACTGACGGTCGAGTCGCACAGGGGAATGCGCCTGCAACAGAAGCTCACAAACGCGAGTGATCGGGAGTTGGTTCAAAAGGGTCTCACGTACAACATCGAATACATTGCGTTCGATAACTTTGCACAACGCTCCGCATCCGCACGATACGGAAACACAACCATCGGGACCGCCGGATACTTCAGGCTGGGTGCGCGGGCATATCCATTCCGGTCATCGGCTGTAAAAGCAATTGGATTCGAGTTTGTAAATCCGGACTAGCTTTTCAAGCCGATTGCTGCCGGGCCTCTATAGCCGCGCGTATCTCTGCGTGACGTTTCCGGTCGATGTTGTAGCGCAGGTAGAACAGGATGCCGGTAATCGAAAGGATGCTTGTTGCCGGTCCCTCGGTAAAACCCAGCCACCAGATTGTTTCGGCAGGGACGGAACCCGCGGTTGCGCCACTTGGGAAAGCGATTAGATCGAGCACGATGCCACCCAGAATTGCACCCATTGCGTTGGTTACCTTGTTTGCGAAGGATCTCGAGGCATAGATGACACCCTCTCGGCGCACGCCGGTCTCGAGCTCCACCTCATCCGATATATCAGCGAACATGGAATTGAAGCTGGCGAGAAGAACCGGCAGGAAGATACCGGTCACCAGGTACCGAGCGAAGTAGATCCAGAATATCCAGGGTGAGTCGTTGTCCGGAAACCAGCTGACATCCAACAGGCGCAGACACAGTGCTGCATTTGTATTGATGATGACGACGATTGCGGGGATCACGAGGGCCAGCCGTTTGTCAACGCGCTTGGTGATCCACGGCGCAAGTGGCAATCCAATCCAGAGGCCGAGCAATGTGCCGAACGATATGAACGCCAGACGCTCGGTGGGCAGACCCCAGAAGTGAATCCCCATGAAGGGGCTCATGACGGCTTCAACCGCAGTTGCAAACACGGTCATCAACATCCCGAAGAAGATCAGGCGATAAGACCGGTTGCTGAATACCGCTCTGAAATCCTGGATCGTGTTTGCAAAGGACAGGCTCGTTGTTGGCCTGTCCAGTTGCATGTATGGGATTTCTTTCCGTGTGCCG
>JANQFF010000125.1 GCA_028277965.1 Pseudomonadales bacterium | reverse complement strand
CACGCAATGAGCCGCGACTCACAATCACAACTCACCAGGGCGCGACCGGCTCGGTCTACTACCTCGGCGGGCAACTGGCCACCGGAGGTGTCGAACGCTCCGATGATGAGCAGATTGAACTCGCCCGTCGCGAACTGGAAACCTGTGTTCCGTGGTTGACCTGGAACAATGCGCGGTTTGAGACACTCTTCGTCAATCGCGCTGAGCCTCTGCAGCGGGAAAGCAGACGCCCCGATGAAGCCTATGCCGAACGGCATGGTAGGTTCATACAGGCGTTCCCCACCAAACTGTCCCTGGCCCCGGACCTCGGCGAGCAGGTCCTGAAGCTCCTTCCACCTCCTGGTGGCTATGCACCTGCCGTCTCTGACCACCCCAGGGCCCAGGTTGGCCAGTCTCCATGGTGAACCCCCTGAACCAGAACCCCCTTGGCCGGACCGGCCTGAACGTCGCGGCTTTGAGTCTCGGGACCGTCAAGCTTGGCCGTTCCGCGGGCGTCAAGTACCCGGACCCTGTCGTTATCCCGGACGATGACGAGGCGCGGATTCTCCTGGCGCGGGCGCGGGATCTCGGGATCAACCTGCTCGACACCGCGCCAGCGTATGGCAACAGCGAAACACGCCTCGGAGAATTGCTCGGTCCAGATCGAAGAAACTGGCTGATCTGCACAAAAGTCGGCGAAGAATTCGACGGGCAGACTTCAACTTATGACTTCACGCCTGAACATGTCGGACAGAGCGTCGAGCGATCCATGGGTCGCCTGAATACCGACTATCTGGATATTGTGCTCATTCACTCCAACGGTGAGGACGAGGAGATACTCAAGAGCTACGGCACGCTCGAGGCTCTCCAGGCACTGAAGAAGAAAGGTTATCTTCGCGCTGTCGGCATCTCTCACAAGTCGGCACACGGAGCTGATCTTGCGGTTGCTGCCGGAGCAGATGTCATCATGGCAACCCTGAACCGCTCCGATACTTCAGAGGCGGACGCCATTGAGAAAGCCGCGCAGGCAGGATGTGGTGTACTGATCAAGAAAGCGCTGGGTAGTGGGTACGGTACACCTGCGGATTTACCCTGGGTGCTTGGGCACCCAGGCGTACACAGCATCGTTGTTGGAACGACCAATGTGAATCATCTTGAGGAAAACGTATCGTCTATCAATCGCGGCTAAAGTACGACGCTGACGCGTCGGGCGAGTTTTCGCATCGCGAAAACTCGATAAGGAATCGGCACTCAGCCGATTCCGGCAGCGGCATTTAGCCGCGATTACTCTGAGTCCCGAATCCGGTCAACAATAGCAGACGTCGAAACATCTTCCACCAGGCTCAGCACCCGCACTTCACCCCCGTAGGCTTCCACCAGTTCACTCCCGACAACTTCATCCGGACCATAGTCCCCACCTTTGACGAGCACGTCCGGCTGCAGGAGTTGCAGCAACGCCTCCGGTGTATCTTCATCGAAACTGACAACCCAGTCGACACAACTTAAACCTGCCAGCACACGGCTGCGTCCCTCGACGGGAACCAACGGCCTGCCTGCACCCTTCAGTCGGGTTACCGAGGCATCGTCATTGACGGCGACAACCAGGCGGTCACCGAGGGCAGCTGCTTCCTCCAGATACGTCACATGACCTGCATGAAGAATGTCGAAACAACCGTTCGTGAAGACAACTTTATCGCCTGATGCTTTGGCGTCCGCTACAGCGGCTGCCAGTTCCGGCCGCGTCAGCAAACCCCGGTCAGAACCAGATGCCGCAAGCGCCTGGCGGAGTTCCGGTGCTGTGACGGGGGAGGTCCCCGATTTCGAAACCGCTATGCTTGCTGCCACGTTTGCCATACGTGCACAGTCCACCAGCGGCCAGCCAAGGCCCAGGCCGACCGCCAACCCGGCCGCTGTTGTATCGCCCGCACCAGTGACATCAAACACTTCTACCGGCCGGGCCGGGATGTGCCGGGTTTCCTGAGCGGTGCAGACCTCCATACCCTGACCACCCCGAGTGACGACAAATCCGCCAATTCCGTGCTCTTCGCAGAGACCGCGCGCGGCACCCGCAAAGTCATCGGTTACGCCGACAGCATTGATAAACTCTTTCTCATTGGGTTTAACAACTGTCGCCTGCGAATAGAGCGAGAGCGGTTTCATTTTGGGATCCACAAGCACCGGTACCCGCGCCTGGCTGGCCGCGTGGATAAACCCGCGGGGATCTTCGATAACGCCCTTGTCATAGTCTTCAAGAACCAGCACATCCGCGTTGCGCAGATGCAGCTCAACCTTGTTCTGTAACTGGGCGAAGCGTTCTGATTCAGCCGTGTAAGGCAGCTTCTCTTCGAAGTCTGCCCGCAGGAGTTGCTGGCGCTGCGCAAGCAGACGCAGCTTCACGATGGTCGGCCAGTCCGGCACGGTCAGAAAATCACACCTGACGCCCGCAGCCTCGAGTGTCGTTTTCAGATCACGGCCTGCGTCATCATCGCCGACAAGACCAATCAGGGTGCATCGCGCTCCAAGGCTGACGAGATTGAGCGCAACGTTGGCCGCACCGCCGGGCCGGAACTCCTCGTGGGCGACATGCAGGACAGGCACAGGCGCTTCCGGAGACACACGGTCCGCATCCCCGAGCCAGTACCGGTCGAGCATGACGTCGCCCACTACCAGGATTTCGAGTTCGCCTACAGGCGGCAATTCGAGTGTATTCAAAGTAATCTTATGAACCGGGGAAAGCATGGATTTTAGCATTCCTGGCCCGGTGCATCAGGACCGCGATATGATCACTTTCGTGACAACCTCCACAACACCAGCCCCCACCCGACGCCGGAAAAAAATTCGCCACATCTACAGTCCGATGGTATGGCCAACCTGGGTATTGGTCGGTATCGCGTGGTTGATCACCAGGTTGCCGTGGGGGGCTATCCGCAACCTCGGGGAAATCACGGGAAAACTGCTTTACCGCGTGGCGGGTTCACGCAGGCACGTGACGGATACCAACCTGCAACTGTGCTTCCCCGAGCTTCCCGAAAGTGAGCGCAGGGAAATGGCGAAGCGTGTCTTTCAGGAGGTCAGCATCGGTGCCCTCGAACTGATGGTCCCATGGCTCAATCCAGGAAGGGACCTGAGCGACCGATTCACGTTTGTCGGGTCTGAACACCTCTACGAGGCCCAGGCGCAGGGCCGCGGAGTGGTTCTGATCGGAGCGCACTACGCGACAATGGATGTCATCAGTCCCGCACTTGCAACATTCGGTTTCATCGATGTGATGTACCGGTTCAACAAGAACCCGGTCTGGGAGTGGTTACAGGTTTCCGGGCGGAAACGCTTCTTTGATGGTGTCGTGGAACGAGAGGATACGCGCCAGACCCTGCGCCGTCTGAAACAGGGACGGGTGATCTGGTACGCCCCCGATCAGGACTACGGACCCAAACACTCGGTGTTTGCTCCTTTCTTTGGTGTCCCTGCTGCCACGATCATTGCGACCCAGAGATTTGCACGCCTGAACCAGTCCCCGGTTCTCATGATCCGTCAGACCCGGAACCCTGATATGACCTGGACACTCACGTTTTCGCCCGTGCTCGAGGATTTTCCCAGTGGGGACGACCAGGCTGACGCAGAACGCATGAACAGGCTGCTGGAAGAACAGATCCGCCACCACCCCGAGCAGTACCTGTGGCTGCACAAAAGGTTTAAGACCAGGCCAGAAGGAGAGTCTTCAGTTTACTAAGAATCGCGGCTAAATGCCGCTGACGGAATTGGCTTTGTTGCCAATTCCTTACCGAGTTTTTCGCATGCGAAAACTCGCCCGACGCGTCAGCGT
>JANQFF010000116.1 GCA_028277965.1 Pseudomonadales bacterium | reverse complement strand
TAGGCTTCTTGGCAATGGGGCCCGCCATTCCCTGCGAAGCCTGCCTTGCTACAGCCCCCGCAGCACTCGCGCTGAGCACCGAATAGGTTTTTAGAGGTGCCTTTCAGCCGCGATTTGTCATTCAGTCCAGCCCGGACCCTCTTTATCGGTCAGCTCACCGTTGATCTTGAGATCCACCTTGTTGGTGTAGAACGACGCGTACCCGCGTATGTGCTCACACTCATCATAAGGGTCCATGTACGCCCAGATGGCATCCTCGACGGTTCTGTCCGCCAGCTTCACGGACCAGTAGCTGGCATGACCCTTGAACGGACAAAACGTATCCGTATCGGTGGCTTCGATCAGCGACGGATCGAGATCCTCCAGCGGCATGTACCAGACGGGCCTGTGTTTGGTTTCGAGCAGTTGAACAGCACGCGAACTGGATCCGACGAGCGTTCCATCCACTTCGACGGTCAGTTCTCCGTCGAGAGGTTCAATCCTGACTTCGTAATTCGGATGCTTCTGAAAACCCGGCGCGGGATTGGGGCTGGCAGCCATAGCATTCTCCTTTGAGACACCATAGCATCAAGCATGCAGCATCAGAGCGTATGAAGAAAGGGGGAACAGTTGCAGGCACTTGTCATCGGCGGTACGGGTCCGACAGGTCACTACATCGTCAATGGTCTGCGGGAGCGTGGTTTTACTGTTTCGATCCTGCATACGGGGCGTCATGAAGTCGATGAAATCCCCGAAGATGTCGAGCACATTCATACCAATCCATTTGATGAGAATGCCCTGCTGGACGCTATTGGTGACCGTACCTGGGATCTGACAGTCGCGACTTATGGACGTCTGCGTCGGGTTGCCCAGGTGTTTGCGGGCAGGACGGGTAAATTCATTTCCATTGGTGGCGGACCGGCTTATCGCGGGTATATGAACGCACCTGCCATGTGGCCATCCGGGATGATTGTCCCGACGCCGGAGGATGCGCCTAAAACCCGAAGCGAGGAGGAGGACGGTAAAGGCTACCGGGTGCTCAAGAGCGAAGAGGTGGTCTTCGAAGCGCACCCGGACGCAACCCACTACCGTTATCCATACATCTACGGCCGGTACCAGATTGCACCCCGGGAATGGTCGATCGTTCGACGGATACTGGATGGCCGCAAACACCTCATCATCCCGGACGCAGGCCTTTCGATAACGCACTTCGGTGGTGCCGCCAACATGGGCCATGCGGTACTCCTGGCGGTCGATCACCCTGACGTCTCAGCTGGGCAGATATACAACTGTGGAGACGAAAAGCTCCTTACCCTCCGGCAGGTTGTCGACGTGGTGACAAAAGCTCTCGATCACGAGTGGGAAATTGTTTCCATACCATATGAGTTAGCCGTTTCAGCCCGCCCGATGATTGCCCAGCCCTGGACCTCCCACCGGGTGTTCGACCTGACGAAGATCAAGACGGAGTTGGGGTACCGTGACGTGGTGGACCCGATTGATGGGATTGCGGAGGCAGTCCTCTGGTATGCAGAACACGGCGTGGACCCACGCGGGGAGCGGGGCCTGCAGGATCCTTTTGATTACGAGGCGGAAGACAAGCTCATTGCCGCATGGAAAGAGGCGGTAGCAGCGATACCCACGGATCTGTTTAAGAGGATGCCGGGTTACACGGGTTCCTACAGCGGCCCGGGTGGCAGTGAACGGAAATCGGATTGGTGAATAAACAATGAGGAGTAGTGATGGTTGCTGAAGCGAAACCGGTAGGGGAGCAGCGATACCGAGAGTCTTACGGAAGGTACCTCGAGGATTTTGAAGTCGGTGACGTGTACGAACATCGTCCCGGACGCAGTATTACGGAAACGGACAACACGTGGTTTACGCTTCTGACAATGAATCAACACCCGCTGCATTTCGATCGAGAGTACGGTGCAAAAAGTGAGTTTGGCCAGGTGCTGGTGAATTCGTGCCTCACGATATCAGTTGTTACCGGCATGTCCGTCTCGGATATCTCCCAGAAAACCGTAGCGAATCTCGGCTGGGACAAGGTGCGGCTGACGGGGCCGGTTTTCGTTGGAGACACGTTGTATGCGGAATCGACGGTGTTGAGTATTCGGGAGTCGAAGAGCCGTCCCAACCAGGGGATTGTGACGGTTGAAACTGTTGGCAAGAAGCAGGACGGCACCCAGGTCATCAGCTTCGAACGATCCATGCTGATCCCAAAGCGGGGCCATGCTGTGGATGACGCTCTGGACTACTGATGGAAGAAGCCCAGGTCATCCTCGATACCGTTGATAAATTCCTCGAGCGGGATGTGGCTCCGTATGCCAAAGAATTCGAGCTTGCTGACAAGTATCCCCACGAAATAGTCGAGAAAATGAAATTGTTGGGGCTTTTCGGCGCGACCATCGGTACAGAATATGGTGGCATGGGACTGTCAGCTTCTGTCTATGCCGGTATCGTCGAACGTGTTTCAGCTGTCTGGATGTCGATCTCAGGTATCTTCAATTCACACCTCATCATGTGTACAGCAATTGAGAAGTTTGGAACCGAGGATCTCAAGGAACGGTTCCTGCCCCGGATGGCTACAGGTGAGCTTCGCGGCGGGATAGCTCTCACAGAACCCGACTGCGGGACGGATTTGCAGGCGGTACGCACGCGAGCGGACCGTGACGGGGAGTACTACGTCATCAACGGAACTAAACAGTGGATTACCAACTCCGTCGAAGGAAATGTCTTAGCGGTACTGGTGAAAACGAACCTGAACGCAGAACCACGTCATCGGGGTATGAGCCTGCTCATCGTCGAGAAGAGCATGGGTTACGAGGCTCACAAACTGAGCAAGCTGGGATATCGGGGAGTCGACACAGGTGAAGTCGTCTTCAACGATGTCCGCGTACCAGCGGCAAACCTGGTGGGAGACGCTGAGGGGAAGGGATTACAGCAGATCCTGTCGGGTCTCGCACTCGGCCGTATAAATGTGGCAGCCCGGGGTGTGGGTGTCGCCCGGGCGGCCCTCGATGCCAGCATAAACTACGCCCAGATCAGAGAAACGTTTGGTCAGCCGATTGGTCAGCATCAGGCGATACAGATCAAGCTTGCGGACATGGCCACGCGAGTGGAAGCGGCACGGCTTTTGACGGAACGTGCAGCCAACGCGTATGACAGTGGCGAGAGATGTGACATGGAAGCGGGGATGGCGAAGCTCTTTGCGACTGAAGCCGCGATGGACAACGCCAATGAGGCGCTGCGTATTCACGGCGCGTACGGGTACTCGCCTGAGAACGAAGTTGAGCGTTACTACCGGGACGCGCCCCTGCTGGTTGTGGGTGAGGGGACCAACGAGCTACAGCGGCTGATCATCGCAAGGCAGCTCCTCGAGAAGAATCCGGCATGAACCTGGAAGATGCGAATCAGTTGCTCGAGGCGGGATATCTGGCTGACGAGTCAGGCTACTACAGACTGACTGACGGTCAGCTCCATGTGGCAGCGCGAACGTCGATGCCGGGGTGTAGCAGCGCCATGATCGACTGGTGGTTCGGTTACGTAAGAACAACTGAACAGTACAGGATGTGGCACCCAGAGGACCACGTTTGGTGTGATTGGGATGGACCTGCAGGCGAATATGTCGGTGGCACACATCTCGTTCACGAGTACATTGGCGGGCAGTTGAACAAGCTGAGAATTCAGTTTCGTCCTGCGTCTGAGTACCTGGATGTGACAAAGTTTGAAGAGGCCAACGTGGGAACGGCCGTTTGTGCAAGGACCGGCCCCCTCGAATCAGATCTGTGGGCCGGACACCTTATTCACCTGGTTCGCGATACCAGCTATGGCTGTGAAATGCGCAGCCGGTTCTGGCTGGGTGATTTTGAACCCGATATCGCGCCTTCACCTGAAGAACGTCAGACACTGATCCCGGACGAAGTGGGGTGGGGCCTCCTCAAACACTGTAATGAGGAAATGGGGTTTCTGTCGGAGTTTCTTCCGGGGTTATACGGAAAGCAGACGGGTGGTCAGGCGGCGTAACCAAGCTTGGAAGCGAGGGTCTGGGTGATGACTTCCTGGGTGAATTCCTGGCATGTACCACAACCGGTGCCGGTACCGAGACGTTGTTGAACAGCCGCAAAGTCCTCCGCACCAGCGTGGACGGCTTCTTCGATGTCTTTGTCTGAAATGGCTTTGCAGAGACAAACAAACATAGTGGTTTCCAACAAACGTATTGCTATTTTAAATGCAAATCATTCTTGATTGCAATAGCGTTTTGTATCCGATTGTAATTGGCTGATGCAAATAATTATCTTTAAAAATCAATCACTTACGTTCGAAAAAACTTGAAATCGAAAGCCCTGTCCGGCATTCTTTTCTGAGCGTCACACCACCTTAAGGACATTCATGCAATCTCTCGACCCGGGCGTCATTACCCACCTGAACGAGGTGCTCAAGAACGAACTCACTGCGATAAACCAGTATTTCCTCCATGCAAAGATGTATGCGGACTGGGGACTCAAACGCATTGCGGAGCATGAGCATGAGGAATCGATCGATGAGATGAAACACGCCGACGCGCTGGTCGAGCGCATTCTGTTCCTGGAGGGTCTGCCAAATCTGCAGGATCTCGGGAAACTCCTCATTGGGCAGAGCGTCAAAGAGATGCTCGAGTGTGACCTCAAGCTCGAGATGCAGGCGATGCCTGAGCTGCGCGATGCCATAGCTTTCTGCGAACAGGCCGGAGACTACGTCTCGCGTCAGCTTTTTCGCGATATCCTGGACTCGGAAGAAGAGCATGTGGACTGGCTCGAGACACAGCTACAGCTCATTGAAAAAGTAGGGGAACAGAACTACATTCAGTCGCAGATGCATGACGAATAGGGTCCTCCTTGAAAATTCGAATGCGCGGCAACACGCTGCGTCTGCGGCTCACGCGCAGTGAGGTCGATCAGATCGGAGAGGGCGAAGCCGTTACCGAGGCGACGCAGTTCCCGGGTGGTTTGACTCTCCAGTATTCACTGGTTCCCGGTGAAATCCGTAATGCCGAATTGGCAACGTCTCCTGAAGGACAGGCAATCCGCGTAGAAGTCCCCGCGGAGATGGCGACGGAATGGGCAACCTCGCAAACCCAGGTTGGTTTCAGCGGGGAAACCCCGTTTGCTGTTGGCCCCCTCGAGATTCTCATTGAGAAAGACTTCACGTGCATCACACCCAGAGAAGGTGAGGAAGAACTGGATACGTTTCCGAATCCAAACGCCGTCAACGGCTGAGTCAGGCAACCAGGACACTTCATCAGGACTCTTAGTCAAATCTCTTAGTCAAAACGGGAGGGGGAAAGATGTCATTGAGAGAATTCCGACTCGAGGCGCGTGAGTGGCTCGAAGAAAACTGTCCGGAAAGCATTCGCACACCCATGCCTGAAGACGAGATCGTCAACGGCGGCAGCAAACAGAAAAGTCCCAACCCGGATTCTTATGTCTGGCTCGAACGGATGGCGAGTCGTGGGTGGACGGTCCCGCACTGGCCGGAAGAGTACGGCGGCGCGGGATTAACTAAACGTGAATACGTGGTGTTGCTGGAGGAAATGTCCCGAATCAACGCTCGCATACCGCTGACCGGGATGGGGGTCAGCATGATAGGGCCGACACTCCTTGAATATGGAACGGACGAACAGAAAACCGAACACCTGCCAAAAATAGCGAGCGGTGAGATCCGCTGGTGCCAGGGATATTCAGAGCCTGGCGCCGGTTCGGACCTCGCGAGCCTGCAGACCCGTGCGGTAGAAGAGGGCGATCAGTTCATCATCAACGGTCAGAAAATCTGGACGACGCTGGCTCAGTTTGCTGACTGGATATTCTGTCTCGTGCGAACCGATCCGGATGCGCCGAAACATGAGGGGATCAGTTTCCTGCTTGTCGACATGGATCAACCCGGCGTGACAACCAGGCCAATTCGCCTGATCAGCGGGTCTTCACCGTTTTGTGAGACGTTTTTCGATGATGCTGTCGCTGAAAAGAGAAACCTGGTACACCAGCTCAATCGTGGCTGGACCGTCGGCAAACGCCTGCTCCAGCATGAACGCTCCGGTATCCAGGCACTTGCCCAGGCGGCCGCCGGCAGGGATGCACGTGGAGACAGCGGTACCTCAATAGACCAGGCAGCAAAGGAATACGCTGGCACCGACACTGACGGACGCATCGACGATCCTGCGCTTCGCTCTGAAATTACGAGCCATCTCATGAACGTTAAGGCGCTCGGATTGACCCAGAGTCGCAGTGTGGAGGAATCGGAGGGTGGCACGCCCGGGTTTACCACGTCCGTGTTCAAACTGCGCGGCGCGGATCTGCGCAAAGAGCAGTTGGAACTGCAGCTGAAGGCACGTGGCACACAGGCGCTTGGCTGGGGTGGGGACGCCTTTACGGACGAAGAACAGGAAGTCACGCGCAGCTGGCTCGGTGCGAAAGCCGCGTCCATCGCGGGTGGGTCGAATGAGGTTCAGCTCAACATCATTGCCAAGCGGGTCTTGGGACTGCCTGACGTCTAGAAATCGCTGCTAAAGCCGCTCCTACAGGTGCGACGCATGCGTCGCACGTGGCGATTCCGAATTCGCTACGTGAAATCGGCGCGGAACGCATATCGGCGTTCCGTGGTGATGCGAGCCCCGTGGGTTAAGCGGCGGGAAGTAATCCGGCAAGGATGCCAAGGAGATTCATGTAGGTGCCTTTTAGCCGCGATTCAGTGTTTCTTTGCTGAAACGTTTACGGATCTCGTCGCTGTGCTGGCCTAACGTCGGTCCAGCCGTTTCCAGGTTTGGTGGTGTATCGCTGAATTGAGTCACGTGCCCATCATGAAACGCTGGTCCCATCTCCGGATGATCCAGCTTCTGGAAAAAGGTGCGATGAAAAAGTTGCGGGTCTTCATATAGATCGGAGGGCCAGAGTACACGTGCGGCCGGAATCCCATGATCAAGTAACTCAGCCTCGGCGTTACCTGCAGTGCGTCCTGCAACCCATTCGGCAATGTGCTGTTGGATAACGTCTTCATGAGCCCGGCGAACCGTTTCATCCCAGCCCGGCTCACCGGTTTTGAGCAAGCCGCACAGTGCACGCCACTGCTCGTCGGTTTCGACCGCCACCGCAACGTAGGTGTTTTCCTCGTGTGCGACAAAAACCCCATGAGGTGACGCATACAGAGACGACATGCCAGGACTGGATACTTCCAGACCTGTCGCTTTGTAAGCCGGGATCAGCGCCCCCATAAAATGGATACCTGCTTCGATCTGCGCAACGTCGATGTACTGACCCTGACCGGTTTGACGCTTGTGCAGCAAAGCGGCCGCAATCGCGGCCACACCAAATCTTGGGGTGATGAAATCTGTATACGCACCCCAGGGTCCGGTGGGCGGCCTGTCAGGCCAACCGGTCAGCGAAAAGAGGCCCGCAAGGGCAGACCCCTGGTTTCCGAAACCGCCGTATGAACGGTGGGGCCCCGTCTGGCCGCGCATGCAGGTGCTCAGCATGATCAAACCTGGATTTGTCTGCTTGAGGCTTGTGTAATCCAGACTGTAGCGAGCCATGGTCCCGGGTACAAAACTCTCGACCAGCACGTCTGCCCATTCAGCGATCTCACGCGCGATGGCGAGGTCATCCGGGTCTTTGAAATTGAGATCGATGCTCTTCTTGTTTGTGTTGAAGTTACTGAAGAAGTGAGAGCGGTTGACGCCGGGGAGTTTGTCTTTGAAAGGACCAATGGTTCGCAGCACGTCCAGACGTTGGCTGGACTCAATGTGGATGACGTCGGCGCCGTGATCCGCCAGAGCTTTGCTCATGATTGGTCCAACCCCGACCCAGGCAAAATCGGCAACCTTAAGCCCATCCAGCGCGCGTCTGGCTCCGTTTGGTGAAAACGAGCGGCTTTTTCGGCTCGAGTCGAGAATATGCTGATGTTCACCAATACCGGGCGCGGGTGAGCGGTATTCGATGGGTGTGGCTGACAACTTTGCAAATGGCCCTGCAAAGGTAAATCCATTGACTTCTGTCCAGAAGTCCCGGGTTGCGAGATGCTCATCCTCAAACAGGTCAGACGTCGTGAGGATCGGCGCGATCAGGAGTTTGCGTTCGACTGCCAGGACGAGGAGGTCGGCTTTAGTGGTGCGTGTAAACGCCTCAGCGACCGCATCGTACGCTTTGTTGTATAGATCGACGGATATCTCGCCTTCGCGGACGAGCGACATCCACCGGGTCCAGTCGGTTGTCAAAAGCTCCTCATCGACGAGGTCAGGGTGTGCTTCTTCAAGCCAGCCAATAGCACCAGCCATCGTCCGCTCGCCAACACCCGGCAGGTGAACACCAAACGTCGCGTTGCCATCTTTGCAATCGAATAGCCTCGGTGTGCGCATACCTTCAATGACGGTAGCGCGAGGGAGGTGGCGGGTATCGCAGAAACCCGGAGGATTGGTGCCAACCACCGCTGGCCAGCCCGTTGCATTCATTAGGGTCCACACAACCGCACTCTGGGTTGAGACATCGAGGTGTTGACCGCGGCCGGTCAATTCACGCGCGTTGAGGGCAATCAGGATATCCGCGGCTGCCTGAACCCCTGCGTGCAGTGAAGCCTGGGGGAATCCGACCGGCAGGGGTGGCCTGTCCGTGTCTCCCTGAAGACCGACCAGTCCCCCTGCAGCCTCTACAGTGAGGTCCATTGCGGCTTCTTCCGATCGGGGCCCATTCTGACCAAACGGTGTAATACTTGCGGTCACAAGGACCGGGTTGATTTCTCTCAATTCGGCAAGGTTAGGACCACTCTTCTCACCAGGGGCGGCCGAAGCAATGGCCACATCAGCAGTTCTTGCCAGCTGCCGGAGCTTGTCATCGTCGCGAGCAGGGTCGACGACGACACTTTTTTTCCCCAATGCAAATGTCTCCCACCAGAGGGAACGGCCATCAGCTGTTAATGGTCCTCTGTTGCGCGAAGCGATTCCGCCTGGCGGTTCAATGCAGATAACCTCGGCCCCGAGGTCCGCGAGCACACGCCCCGCCATTTCCCCGCGATGATCGCAAAAGTCCAGGACACGGAAACCTTCCAGTGCACCAGCCATCGGCTTTGACTATGTCAGAGTGATGTAGAGCCCGTAGAGGCTCACGGCGACAATGGCAGTGAAGCTGCCGATAATGCCAGCCTGGCGGTACTTGAGATTTGCGTCTGGCGCCATGCCGGGCACATGGAGCAACCGGGCGATGACAAAGACAGCGGCGATGATGGTCAGTGCCATACCGTTGGCGCCTGAGAGTTCCACCAGGCCGAGGATGATCAGGAAAATGGGTACAAACTCAGTGAAATTGCCCTGGGTACGTATGAGAAAGATCATCTCGGGATTGCCATCGTCCCCAATCAGCGATTCGTTCCGCACCCGTCCGGAGATGACACGAGCGGTCAACCATACGAACATGATGCCCAGTATCGATGCAGTCGTCAGAGTAATGGGTACCGCAATCATGGCGTCTCCTTAACAAGTGGAACAGCGAATCAGAACCAGAGTGTCGCATGTGTCGCACCCCCGAGAAAGTCGCTGGGGAGTACAGGTTTTTCTGAGCCTGGCAGCCCTGTGCGTTTCAGGGTTCGTGTTGGGGCATGAAGTCGAAGAGCACGTTCACGTTCGGGCATATGTGCAGGAAGAGGGAGACCAGCTGGCATTTGCGGTCCGCGTGCCACTTGCATCGATAAGGGACATCCAATTACCCATTACACCAGAGGGTTATCTGGTTGAGGATGCGGCAGAGATGGCGTTGCGTCAGGCTGCCACGCTGTGGGTTATGAATGAAGTCTCCGCGGCGGGAGCGACGGGCCCGCCGCGTCTGAAGTCGGTTGAGATTTCGCCACCATCCGATCGCTCCTTCGATGACGCGGCAACTGCTTTCGCTGGTAACCCGTTGTCCGTCGACAGGATCAACTGGCGGCATCTCAATCTGGACGTTCGGTTCGATTTGCCGGTCCCTGGAGATACAGGAGGCATGTATCAGATTGAATCTTCATGGTGGCGCCTTGGTCTGGAAACCGAGATATCGATCACTTTCCTCGGTGCGGACGGTTTTGTGCAAAACATCGGGGTTCATGGTGGTAAGCGGGTGCTTCTCCGACCAGGTATCACCGCTGTGACCGGGATGTTCATCGCGACCGGGATACTGTCAGCGATCGACAGCTGGATGTCTCTGGCGCTCGTCATTTCCATCGCTTTAGGCGTGTCCGCCCTGGACCTGCGACGTGGTTGGCTGGCTCTCATGTTTTACGGTGGTCTTGCGATGGGCCTCACTGGTGTCACGCTGCTGGGACTTCAGAACTTTCCTTTGTGGTTTTATTCTGCGTCAGGGGTTTTTGTTGGAATTCTTGTACTCTGGCTCGCGCTGGAAAACGCGATCAGCCAGCATCTTTTACGCCGACCGGTTACTGCTGCGCTCGGAGGGATTGTCCTGGGTGCAAGTTTGACCGCAGTACTGGACGCAACGCTGCCCTTAGCCGGGGGGCACTTTACGATTGGAGGCCTGGGGTATCTGCTGGGTGTGAGTCTGGTTTACGGGTTTGCCGGTCTGATCACACTGTCTTTGACTTCATTCGTGCCGGAAAAACAATTAAGAATCATCATCGTTGTCACGTCAGTCGTGATCGGACACGCAGCCTGGCACAGGGTTTTTGACGAGATAGAGAATTTGCAGTCGTACTTCATCTAGGTATCTTGGGAGGGTGAAAGAAGAGGGGTGGGCGTATGCAGCGACGATTCAGATCAGGGTTAGGCCTGTTTTTACTGGGAATGGTGGCGGTTGTAAGTGCTGAGCCGCCTAATCCATATCGAACGGTTGATGGCTGGGCGACGCTGCCCGAGGGGCGGCCCTGGGGCTCGACCAGCGCGGTCTATCCCGCACCAGATGGTGAACACATCTGGGTTGCTGAGCGCTGCGGACAGAATTCCTGTGTGGGTCGAGAATCGGTGGATCCCATCCTGCTGTTCGATCCCGAAGGTAACCTGGTGCGTGCGTTCGGTGCGGGGTTGATCGTATGGCCTCACGGTATACATGTGGATCAGGACGGCAATGTCTGGATCACTGACGCTCGAGGGGAAGGTGATCGAGGGCACCAGGTACACAAATTCAGCCCTGAAGGAGATCTCCTGATGAGTCTTGGAAAGGCTGGGGTGGCCGGGGAGGGGACCGATGTTTTCAATCAGCCTTCCGACGTCCTTGTTGCGCCAAACGGGGACATTTTTGTCGCCGACGGTCACGGTTCCGACGGCAACAACCGCATCGTCAAGTTCAATTCGAAGGGTGAGTTTCTCATGACCTGGGGATCAACCGGAGCGGAGGCCGGTGAGTTCCGTGATCCGCACGCCCTCACCATGGATTCACTGGGCAGGCTCTTCGTAGGGGATCGCGGCAACAGTCGATTGCAGATATTCACTCAGGAAGGTGAGCACGTTGCAACATGGACAAGTTTTGGCCGGCCGAGTGGGCTCTTCATCGACCAGCATGATGTGCTTTATTCAGCGGACTCGGAGTCGAACGCCACGTGGGGTAACAACCCGGGCTGGTTGCGAGGCATCCGCATCGGTTACGCCCGAAATGGGTTTGTTACAGCATTCATACCCGATCCTGACCAGGATCCGGACAATGCCGGGACAACCGCTGCTGAAGGGGTTGCCGTAGATCGGCACGGCACAATTTTTGGAGCTGAAGTTGGACCCGCGCGTATTCGTCGGTACGAGCTGCGGTAAAACGACTGACAGAATGGAAGACAGAGGGGGAGAGATGCAGAACAGAACAACAGCCCTGTCATTGGTACTGCTCGGGATACTTGCTGGTGCGATAGTGTTGGTGTGGCTTACGCCGGTGCAAGCCAGCAAACAGCAGGCGCCCAAATTCGAAGTGGATCCGTTCTGGCCCAAACCATTGCCGAACCACTGGTTGCTCGGATCGGCCATCGGCGTGGGTGTGGATTCACGCGATCATGTGTATGTAATTCACCGTCAGGCATCCCTGAATGAGCGCACGGAAGCAGGGGCCATTGCGGATCCACCCACCGGCAGTTGCTGTGCGCCAGCCCCTGCCGTGCTCGAATTCGATCCGGCTGGAAATCTCGTGGGTCACTGGGGTGGTCCGGGTGAAGGGTATACCTGGCCATCGTCCAACCACGGCTTGACGCTGGATCCCAACGACAATGTCTGGATTGGCGGCAACGGGCCTGGCGATTCACACGTGCTGAAGTTCTCGAGAGACGGTGCCTTTATCGCGCAGTTTGGCATTCCCGGCAGGGAACGGAACAGCAACGCAACAGATCACTTTGGGCGCGTGGCCAAGATTGCCTTTCACACCGGGGCTAACGAAGCCTATCTCGCAGATGGTTACGCCAACAAACGCGTTGCCGTGATCGATGGTGAGACGGGTGAACTCAAGCGGTTCTGGGGCGCGTACGGCAACAAGCCGGATGATATTGATCTTGGACCCTATGATCCGGACGCACCTCTGGCGCAGCAGTTTCGCAATCCTGTGCATTGCGCAGAGCCTTCAAACGACGGTCTGATTTACGTGTGCGACCGGGCTAACGATCGCATACAGGTCTTCAAACTCGATGGAACATACGTTGACGAGGTGCGTATCGCACCGCGCACCCTGGGTGACGGATCAACCTGGGACATTGCTTTTTCAAGAGACCCAGAGCAGCAATACATGTACGTGGCTGACGGCAAGAATATGAAGGTCTACATCATGGACCGGAAGAACCTGAAAGTGCTCACCAGTTTTGGGGATGGTGGCCGCCAGCCTGGCCAGTTTTTTGCCGTTCACAGCATCGCGACAGATTCGAAAGGGAATATCTATACGACGGAAACGTACGAAGGTAAGCGTGTGCAGAAATTCGTCTACCGCGGCATGGCGGTAGTTGACCGGCTGGATCAGGGCCCACCGTGGCCAAAGCAGTGAAACATCTCATTCTCTTTCTGCTGCTTCCGCTTACCGCGTTTGCGGGTGAAACCGGGAGCGTAGAGTGGGTCACATTGGGCAGCGATGCGGCACATACCCGATATTCCGCGGCTGCTGAAATCGACCGGACGAATTTCAACGATCTGGAAGAAGCCTGGCTCTGGGACGGTGCCAGTTTCAACGCTCAGAGCGGGCGATCGACGCCAAGCTACATAGACGGGATTCTCTATACCGTTGCCGGTCCACGACGTCATGTGGTCGCAATAGATCCGGCAACGGGTGAGACGCTTTGGAGCTACCGTGAACCCCATACGCGGCGCTGGGAGTATTCCATGCGTAAAGACTACGGCAAAGGTGTCGCTTACGCGGAAGTTGACGGTCGTGGGGTCATATACATCACATCTCCCGGTTTTTTCCTGACAGCACTTGATGCCAAAACGGGCCATCCGATTAAGGGTTTTGGCGATGAAGTCCCGGTTGACGGATTTCCAGCCACCGGTGTTGTGGACATGCTCGCCGACCTCGGTCACCCCTTCGATCCGTTTAATGGCGTCGATCTCGAAACCGGGTACATTACCACCTCGTCTCCTCCGATCGTCGTAAACGGCGTGGTGGTGGTCGGCAATTCCGCCGAGCAGGGATACAACCAGTCTCGCGTTGAGAACATCCCCGGTGACATCCTTGCATACGATGCCAGAACAGGTAAATTCTTATGGAAATTCAAGGTCTTACCCGGACCTGGTGAGTTTGGACATGAAACGTGGGAAAACGATGCCTGGAAGTGGACGGGTGATATCTCTTCCTGGGCACCGCTGTCCGCGGACCCTGAGCTCGGTATCGTCTACATCCCCACAAACGGAGCAACGCTGGACTTCTATGGCGGGTTTCGTCCCGGAGATAATCTCTTCAGCACAAGCCTGATAGCGCTGGACGTCAAAACGGGCAAACGTGTCTGGCACTATCAGCTCGTTCATCACGATATCTGGAACTACGACACGCCAACCGCGCCGGTTCTGCTCGATGTCACTGTGGACGGGATTTCAACACCAATAGTGGCCCAGGCAACGAAGCAGTCATTTGTCTACACATTTAACCGGAAAACCGGCGAGCCGGTCTGGCCCATCGTTGAAACACCCGTGCCTGCATCAATGATTCCGGGGGAGAAACTCGCCAGGACCCAGCCGTTCCCGACACGCCCCGCGCCATTCGACATACAGGGCCTGACCCACGACGACCTCATCGATTTCACACCGGAACTCAAAGCTGCCGCTATAGAAGCGCTTGAACCGTATGTGATTGGACCACTCTTCAATCCACCTCTGCATCGCGACAACGATCTGGGAAAGGTGGGTTCGCTGTGGTGCCCGGGTGACGTGGGAGGCGTCAATATTGATGCGCCTGTCGCCGCTGATCCTGAAACCGGAATTCTGTACATACCCTCGCGCTCCCACTGCAGCACACGGGTGATTGCGCCGGGCGAGGAACGGGACGCGATAATTGCTGAGCCCACCGGGACGACGATAGCCGACTACGCGGTGCTCCGGGGATTTGGCATTCGCCCGCCGAACAACCTGCCGATTTTCAAACCGCCTTTCAGTCGCATCACAGCCATCGACATGAATACAGGTGAACACATCTGGATGATCCCGGCTGGAGAAACCCCTTCGCGTGTCGCCAGACACCCGAAGCTGGCTGGTGTCGATGTGCCGCGAACCGGGACCGGGCTGTCACCGCCGCTCCTGGTGACGAAGACGCTCGTGATGTATGCATCTTCTGACGGCAATGACGAACCTGCGCTGTTTGCCGTTGATAAACGGACTGGCAATGAAGTCGGGCAGGTACCCGTATCGCTACAGAGCCGTTACGGCATGATGACCTACCAGCACCAGGGGAAACAGTTTGTCGTGTTACAGACGGGCAGCGTGCTGACGGCGATGGCGTTGCCGTGACCAGGCTGATTGTCTTCGCCCTTGGCGTCCTTTTCTGCTCTGGCTTGAACGCGGAGGAAGTGACACTGGCGGATGGTGTGTATTCACAGACACAGGTCAGCAAAGGGGAGCAGATCTACAAGAATCATTGCCTGACCTGCCACAACAAGAAGTACTTCGGTCCCGTTCTCAAAGCGTGGGACGGCCAGACGCTGGATGTTTTCTTCATGACGATGGCCACCACAATGCCTGAAGCCAATCCGGGCATGCTTTACGACGATGAGTACAGCGATGTCCTTGCGTATATCCTCTCTCTGAACCGCTACCCGGCGGGGGATGACCCGCTGACGGCGGATACCACCCGGCTGAGCTCAATACGTATCAGTCGCTGAAATCCAATGGCCGGTGAAACAGGCACATTTTCTCGACGTACTTTCCTCAACTGGGTTGGAGCAGCCGGGGGATCGAGCGCGGTTTACCAGGCCAGCATAGCGCTGGGACTCCTGCCGGCGTCCGATGCGGTGGCTGACCGGGCTGCGTTGCCGAATCTGGATGGGGCACGGCGTTCCGTCGTCATTCTCGGGGCAGGCATATCCGGGCTTGCCTGTGCTTATGAACTCGAGCGTGCGGGTTTTGCGTGTACCGTCATCGAAGCATCGAACCGGATAGGTGGGCGCAACCTGACGATCCGTCGGGGCGATGTTGTGGACGAGGCAGGTTACCAGCAGGTCTGTGACTTCGACGATCACCCGAATCTGTACTTCAATGCGGGCCCTGCGCGCATACCGGGACATCACCGGCTGGTTCTGCACTATTGCAAGGTGCTTGGTGTCCCACTCGAAGTATTCGTCAACGAAAACCGTCATGCGTGGGTACACGACAGTGTTGCTTTTGAAGGGAGGCCTGTCCGTTTGCGGGAATTTGTAACGGATGCTCGTGGGTTCATGACGGAACTCATGGCTAAAGCCATATCCCCGGGTGACTTCGATGCAGAGTTCACAGAGGCAGACGCGGAACGGTTTTTCCTGTTCCTGCGTCGCTATGGTGACCTCGATGAAAACGACGTGTATCGCAAATCAGGTCGAGCCGGCTACGCGGAGGGTGGCATGGTGAAACCGGCGGTCTACAAGGCGCCGTATGACTTCCGGGAAATCCTCAAACATGAATTCTGGACGCGTGGCATGCACTGGACGGCAGCTGAAGACCAGGCTGCACCCATGATGCAGGCGGTAGGTGGAAACGATCAGCTCGTGCGGGGGTTTGTACGGCATATCGAGAGCCCCATCATCGTTGGTGCCCCCGTCCAATCCATCATGCTTCGCGAGGGTGGGGTGGATGTGATTTACGCGAAAGGAGGTGCAAGCCAGACGATCAGCGCCGATTTCTGCCTGAACAGTATCCCGAAACACCTGCTGCCCGGCATTCGCAACAACTTTCCGGCCGACTACCTTAAAGGGATGGAATCAGTCGGGCGGGGAAAGCTGATGAAGATCGGTATACAGATGGCGGAACGCTTCTGGGAAAAGCAGGATATCTACGGTGGGATCAGTTGGACTGACCAGCCGATAGAACAGATCTGGTATCCCTCCCATGGCATTCACGACAATAAGGGCGTCATGCTTGGGGCGTATGTATTCAACGCGGGCACCTGCCTGGAGTTTGGGCGGCTGACACCGGAAGAAAGACTGGCGCGGGCGATCGCGCAGGGTGAAAAGATACATCCGGCCTACGCATCCCACGTACAGTCCGGCGTCAGTGTTGTATGGCACCGCATGAATCATCTCCTTGGGTGTACCGCAGTCTGGAGGCGGGATACGCGGGAAAGATGGTTCAACCGCCTGCAACAGCCTGAAGGGAGACATTATCTGATGGGCGACCAGATCAGCTATCACCCCGGTTGGCAGGAAGGAGCACTTGGTTCAGCCCACTTCGCGCTTGCTGACCTGGGAAAACGGGTTCAAGCGGAACTCGGGGGTGACGCGGTTCATGCTTAGGCGGCTCTTTGTAGTTTTGAGCAGCTTCCTGGCGGTGCATGGTTATAGTGAACCTGTTACCGCACCCGAAGAGCTCCAGACCTGTGTTGTCTGTCATGGTATTGAACTCGCCGGAAACCAATCTGTTGATGCGCCTAATCTCTCCGTATTGAGCGCGTGGTACTTAAAGCGTCAAATGCAGAACTATAAGCAGGGACTACGAGCCCCACACGGCAGCAAAGACCATGTCGGACGTGAAATGGCCCCTCTTGCGGCTGACTTCGGGGATGATGATATGGCTGTCCTCGAGCAATACCTGGCAGACATCCCCGTTTTCAATGCGCCAGTCACTATCCGTGGCAACGCATCGAGAGGTGCGTCCCTCTACATCAGCTGTAGTATCTGCCATGGTGCGGATGGCGAAGGTAATCCGACGTTCAACGCACCCCGCCTTGCGGGGCAGAGTGACTGGTATCTTGTGCGTCAGCTCGAAAACTTTCAGCGAGGGATCCGTGGCAATTCACCGGAGGATCTCTACGGCTCACAGATGCGCCTGTCGACGTCGATACTGACAGACCGGTCTGCCATTGAAGATGTTGTCGCTCACGTAAATACACTAAAAAGAGGAGATCATTGAAATGAAGAATATCGCCTGTGTACTGACGCTGCTGGCGGCTACTTCTGTTGTGTCAGCAGAAGTGGTTCGGCACCCGTTGCCCAATAACTCGACTTTCCCGATAGCCCAGGCCGTAGAAGTTTCAGCGGGGACCGTGCTGGTGTACCACAGCGGGACAATTCCGGGGCCTGCAGATCCGGACGCTGAAAGGGGTAGCCGGGCTTTCTGGGGAGACACCGAGGCTCAGGCTGATTCTGTCTTCGCCAGGATGGAAGCATCCATGCAGAACATCGGTCTCGGTTTCGGTGATGTGGTCAAGATGACAGTGTTTCTGGTCGGTGATCCCGAAATGGATGGCCGGATGGACTTTGCCGGTTTCATGCGTTCATACACGCGTCATTTCGGTACGGAAGCGCAACCGAACCTGCCAGCCCGGTCGGCCGTGCAGGTGGCGGGTCTGGCGGCGCCTGGCATGCTTGTCGAGGTTGAAGTGGTTCTGGCCAGACCATAGAGGCTGCGGTCAGGCGTCAGTGGCTCGGTTCTGGATATCTGCGCTCGCGCTCTCCCTTTCTCATGGGCTGACGCTCGGGGCCTGGGGGGCTTTTGACGAGCCGGCCCAGCTCGGTGCAGCGCTTTTTCACGACGTCAATTTGTCGCTCACGCGTACACAATCCTGCGCAACGTGTCATTCACCGGACCGCGCGTTCACCGATGGGCGAACGGATACGGCAGGTGGTGCCGTATCGGCCGGACACGATGGGACATCCACGGGGACACGTAACACACCTACGCTGACCTATGTTGCTCTCACGCCGGAATTGAGCACGGGAAGGGACGGCAGTCTGCGGGGCGGTTTCTTCTACGACGGGCGTGCACCGGGGCTTGCAGACCAGGCAGTCGAACCGATATTCAATGCTCTGGAAATGGGGCTTGTCGATGAAGCAATGCTCCGTGACAGAATCCGGGAAAACGATCAATACGTTTCAGCGTTGCAGGCGATTTTCGGAGAAGATGTTCTGGAAAAACCTGGTGAGTTGACCCGCGCGGTGGGCCTCAGTATTGCTGACTTTGAACGCAGTCAGGCTTTCATGAGTTATGACTCGAAATTCGATCGGTGGCTGAAAGGTGAAGCAACGCTGACAACACTGGAAGACCGGGGGCGCCTGCTCTTCTTTTCGAGTGTCGTCAATTGTTCGAACTGCCATCTCCTCAAAGAAACGGCAGATGAGGTGTTTACAGACTACACGTTTCACAACATAGGCGTGCCTCGCAATCCGGGACTGGACGGAGACGTGGACCCTGGACTCGCGGCGAACCCCGCGGCTCATCCAGACAGGGATCTTGGTAAATTCAAGGTGCCCACGTTGCGAAACATTGCCGTCACGGGGCCGTACATGCACAACGGGGTGTTCAGGGACCTGCGGACTGTCCTTATCTTCTATAACAAGTTCACAATGCAGACACCCATCAATCCAGAGACAAACGAACCCTGGGGAGACCCGGAAGTGTCCGGGAACATCAGTGATAATCTCCTTCGTTCCGGTCAACCCCTCAGCGAAAGCCATCTCGCGGCGCTAACGGCTTTTCTGCGGGCGCTGACCGACGCGCGGTACGAACACCTGCTGGAGTGACCCGGGGTCGCACGGACCCCGGGAAGTAAGGCTAGCGGCGCCGTTCCCACCGTGTGTTCTGTTTCGAACGCATGTTGGGAACGTACCTGTCCCGTTGAGACCGGGCCTGCGGATGTTCTGGTCCGGGCCGTCTTCGGGGCTTTGTCTTTTTACGGGTCATCAGAAACCTCCTGAAATTGAATTAAACGATCAGGTGTTTCCTAGTGCTTCATTGACAGGTTCCTCCTTCGGGTACGAAAAGTCGTGGATATTCCCGAAAGCGAACCGGAGTGAGCGAGGCAAAGCTGTCGATAGCGCACGATCGCTGGTATTCAGGATCGCTGATCAGGAAATACTATCGGTGTAGCAGCTTCATTTGGGGTGGGTCTCCTCGTCAGTTCAGGCATCATAGCGTAAATGCATGCTGATCAGGTACCCGCGATGAATCGACTTGCGTATACACCCACGGACAAAGCACCTGTACCGGACCTGGGAACTGCACGAATCCCGGTGGATCGGTATACCGATCCTGCGTACATGGCACTTGAAGACGAGAAGATCTGGTCGAAGACCTGGCTCCTTGCCGGTGCGTGTTGTGATGTCGAGAAACCAGGCGACTACTTCGTTTTTGAGATCATGCGCGAGTCCATTCTGGTCACCCACGCTGATGACGGTCAGTTGTATGCCTTCTATAACGTCTGCCAGCACCGGGGGAATCGCCTGAGAGGGCAGGGTTGCGGATTCAGTGAACGGCTGGCGTGCGCTTTTCACGGCTGGGAATGGCGTCTCGACGGGTCGCTGCATCATGTCCCGGAAGCTCACGATTTTCCCCAGGGAACGCCCGCTGAAGAACTTGCGTTACCCCAACTTCGGTGTCAGGTGTGGGGTGGCTTCGTGTGGGTGTCCATGGACCCCGATATCGAAAGCCTCGAGGAATATCTCGGCGTAATACCCGATCACCTGGCGCCTTACGAGTTCGAAAAACACGTTCTGGTAGCGGACGAAACGATTGAGTGGAACTGCAACTGGAAAACCTCGGTCGATATATTCTCGGAAACCTATCACGTCCGCGGTGTCCATCCGGAGTCGGAATTCATAGCGGATGATGTCAACGTCCAGATGGATGTGTACGGTCCGCACTCCCGCTTCATCGCACCAATGTATATCCCGAGCCCGAGGAAGATCGGCCCTGACAAGGCTCTGAACGAGATCATGGTGGACTACCTGAAGTCTGAAGGGTTCCCGGTTGAGGACTTTACCGGCGATGTGACAACCCTGAGATCCGCAGTGGCAAGCCACAAACGCTCAATGACAAACGATAATGGTCTCGATTTCTCGAAGCTGACCGACGACCAGCTGACAGCGGACTACCACTACAACATCTTTCCCAACGTCACCTTCAACCTTTTTGGAGAACAGATGTGGATGTTTCGCCACAGGCCGCATCCAACGGATCCGAACAAGATGTACTTTGACCGGATGATCTTCAACCGTGTGCCGGAAGGTGAGGTGTCGGCAGAAGCGAAAGCAGGGGCTGTTGACCTCTTTGTCGAGCTCGGGGAAGGTCAGGTAGAAGGACGCCCGGAACATGATTTCTACCGGTATGGTGAGAAGTCGTCCGGATTGCTCCTGGATCAGGACGCTTCATGTCTTGCAGGTGTGCAGCAGGGGCTGCACTCGAGGGGCACGAAAGGATTCTGGATATCCCGGCACGAAATCCGCATCCGGAACTTCCACCACTGGTGGGAAAAGTATGTGAGCGGGTAAGCACCTCCCGGATAAGTCAGCTTATTCCGTCTCGTTCAGCTCCTCGAGTGTGTTGATGTTGACAAACTGTTCTTTGAAAGTGATGACCTCGTGTTCGGTTTCATCAAGCCAGCCATGTGCGCTGTAGCCACCGCGCTCGAGGTATTGACGAAGATTGCCGACAATACGGGTGTTCAGGAGCAGATGAAGATGCTGCTGCCGCTGAGGATCCCTGGCGACCCTCACGTCCATATTTCCTTTCGTCATCTCTTCCCACCACGCGTGCGGCAGCACGGGAGTGTCGCCGGGGCTGATCAGAATCCAGCGTGTACTGCAGGCTTCCAGGCCGGCCAGAACACCCGCAAGTGGACCTGAATAATCGGGCAGATCCTGTACCACCCGCCCTCGTGTTGCATATGTCTCGATATTGCGGTTGGCGCTGAGGAGTCGGTTAACTCGCGGTGGGACGGTATCCAACACATGATCGACGAGGGGTCTGCCACGAAAAGTTTCGAGGGGCTTGTCTTTCCCGGCCATACGGCGCCCGGCGCCGCCGCAGAGCACGAGAAACGTCAGATCTTCGAGCGGTATGTCAGACATCGGGGGTTTTGCCTTGGCGATTCGAAGAGCCTACCATCTGAAAACGGATTTTGATTCAACGATCTAGCGCGTGAGGAGGTGAAGACATGGCTTTACAACAGGACATTTCGCCCGTGAACAGTGAACTGATGGATACACTCGTCGAGGCGTCGAAGATGGACTGGATACAGACGGACGAAAAAGCGTTCATGAAAATCCTGTACACCGGCAGTGAGAGCGGATCATGGGCTGTACTGCTCAAATGGCTCGAGGGATACGTGGCTGGACCACATAAACACCTGAGCGGCAGCCACACCTTCATCCTGAAAGGCAAACTACAGGTTCGCGACGGTGTGCTCAACGCGGGTGACTACGTCTACGAACCGAATGGTATGTTGCACGGCGCGACCACGGCTCTGGAAGATACGGAGTATCTGTTCATCTGTAACGGGCCGGTTCTGTTTTTCGACGATGACAAGTTCACGAACTACCTGGGTTGGGAAGAGCTGCAGAGGATGCAGGCTGCCCAGGCTCAGGATGTCTCTGCTGGCTGATCCTCGCGTCTGAAGTTGTTGGCGACCAGTTGGCGGTGCTGGCGTGCTACCGAGCGCTGATAGAACGGTATTCTGGTAGCGCTTATCACTTCCCGTATCGCAGTTTCGAGAAGCATGAGCGGGTCGACGGCATCTGTGTAGTTTCTGAGAAGCGTGGGCCCCCCGTCACCGTAGTGCAGCGGCGAGATACGGGGATGAGCCATCCGTGACAGCGGTGGGATCATTGTCTTCAACTTCAGAAGCGCACACTCGCGCCGCCCAACGCGGCTCTGCAGATTAGGCTGCAGTGAGGTCCAGACCCAATTGAGATTGGCGCTGTCACTTTCCAGAGCGCGGACCCGATGTGCCCAGTATCTGGGCAAATACAGCAAATCTCCCGGCTCCGTCTCAAATGTGTAGTAGTCGTGCCTGTCCTTGTGCGGGGTGAAGGTTTCGTTGGTCAGCGAGAGATAACTCAGGGGTTTGAGCGGGGGCGGTGTGTGTGGCGAAACCAGCAGCCAGCGTTTACGTCCGTGCAACTGCAGGTTCAGACCACTGAGGCTGTTCCCATCATAGTGAAGCAGGGTCGTGTGACCACGTGGCTGCATCCAGACCTTGACCGGACTTGGCTTCAGCGCAATTCCGTTCCTTGACATAACGCTGTCGACAAGAGGTATGGCCGGGTAGGGCATCCCGGTAAGTTCGAGAGGTAACGCCACGTGTCCACTGACACGTTGAGCGTCCGCATGATTTGCCAGCAACCGCGCATAATCTCTACAGCGCTCCGTATCCGTCAGTTCAACACCGGTCAGGAGAACCGGTTTTTCCCGCTCGTAACACTCAGCGAAAAACCGGCTGATATCGGTGACGGGTAGTCTGTCGATGGTCAGTTGCATGACAGTGTGTGCAAGTGTCTTTTCTAAAGAAAGCTGCCCGACTGTAGCAGATATTTGCGATCAGCCTGAGCCAGGATGCTCTTTCAGGGCACTTGCACCCCAGAGTTGCGCCTGGGAAGCCCAGTTGAGTGCCGCATGGTTCCCGGCAGCGGTCACGTCACGCCAGATGCGCTGTAATTCGTGGCTGTGCTGGAGCGCACCACCACCCGCGTTGCGCATCATGATAGTCACAGCATCCACGAGCTGATTACAGGCAAATGCCGTATCGCGGACGATTGCCATTTCGTCAGCCGGTTGCCAGGCACGTCTGCGGTCCAGTTCGTGGAAGGCATTTTCGAGCATGAGACCGGCGCTGTGTACGGTCGCTGCAACTTCTGCCAGCGTAATCTGGGTCGGCGCCTGTTCAGCCTGCCTTCCGCCGGTCATTTTGACCACACGATTAGCGGTGTAGTCGGTAAAGATATCCAGCGCTCGCCTGGCGGCTCCGAGTATAGGGACACATAAAACTGCAATCAGTGCTGGGTGAAAGGGTGTCGAGTAAACCGGCGCGTCATGATCGCGTAAGCCCGGGCCCTGATTGGTTCGCAGCATACCCAGGTGAACGGCGCGGTAAGCCGGGACAAAAGCGTCTGCAACTACGATGTCCTTGCTGCCGGTTCCACTCAGACCGGTTACATCCCAGGAATCCTGCTCTACGGATACCTCGGAGATTGGAAGCATGAGAAACCATGGACCGGCTGGTACTTCATCCGTGCCTTCAGCCACAAGCGCTGCGACAAACACCCAGTCGGCGTGATCGACCCCGGACAGGAATCCCCAACGACCGGTTGCGATGAACCCGCCTTCGGCGACCCTGGCTGTCCCGGTGGGTGCGAACGATGCGGCTGAAAACACTGCAGGATCAGCGAAATACTCATCCTGGGCCTGCGTGTGGAAGTTTGCTGCCACCCAGTTGTGGACATTACCGACGGTTGCAACCCACGCGGTTGACATACAGCCTTTGGCGAGCTCTCCCGTGATGGCAAGAACGCTCGAAAAAGGGAGTGCCTCGCCGCCATAGCAATTCGGAGAAACCAGGTTGAGGAGACTGTGGTCTCGGAGCAGTGAGATGATCGAATCCGGGACCTGGCCTTGTGTTTCCGTCCGTTCTGACTGAGAGCGAAGTTCAGGCAGGAGTTCACGTGCCGCCGAAAGACGTGCCTCAATCTGGGCTTCTGTGTCTGTCACGAAATGGATGCCGACAAACGTTCAGCCGCCGCTGCGTAGTCTTCCATGAAGTCGTAGACGACAGTTCTCGCGCTTACGGAGTTGTTCATCAGGCCAACCCCCTGGCCAACCCAGTATGTCGCGAGATTTTTTGCCGCGGGATCACCAGCTTCTGCAAGCTTGTCGATTTTCCTCAATGCCGGTTCGCTCACGAGACTTTGTAGTGGCATGGGTAGCGGCGCTGGAGCATCGTCAGCCTGCCATGCGTCCGTCCATTGTGACCTCAGTTGCCGCGTGTATTTCCCAGTGCGACTCCTGGATCTTACTGTCTGACGGGAATTTGCAGCCAACATCTTCTCTTTCACGGCCGGGTTGGTTTCGGCTTCGATGGTCGTCAGCCAGACAGATCCGGTCCAGGCCCCTTCGGCACCCATTGCCATGCAGGCAGCCATTTGTTTGCCAGTGACGATGCCTCCCGCTGCAACCACACTGACATCCGGAAAATCCTGAATGGCCTCCAGAACCTCTGGCACGAGGACCAGGGTTGAAACTTCGCCACAGTGCCCGCCCGCTTCGGTGCCCGCTACAATGAGAACGTCGACACCCGATTCGCAGTGTTTGATGGCATGTTCACGCGCGCCTGTCAGAGCACCAACCGCAACACCCTCTTCGCGTGCACGGTCCATCATGAATTTGGGTGGTACCCCCAACGCATTCACTATCAGCTTGATCGGATGGGAGAAAGCAACGTCCAGAACCGGTGCAGCGCCACTTTCGCGCATGTTGTCGCCAAAGCCGCCCCTCGGTCTGGCCCAGAGATCCTTTGTGTCGATACCATTTTGGGCCAGAATCGATTCAACGTAAGCCTTGTGTTCAGGGGGAATACGAGCCTCGATGTCCTCTGGTGACAGGTTGGACGAGTCTTTGGAATCCATGCTGTTGGGGACAATGATGTCGACACCGTAGGGCTTGCCGTCAACGTGATCATCGATCCAGCTGAGCTCTATTTCCAGGCTTTCGGGTGTGTGACCGGCAGCTCCCAGAACACCGAAACCGCCCGCTTTGCTTACCTCGGCAATGACGTCACGACAGTGGCTGAATGCAAACAGCGGGAATTCGATGCCGAATCGTTCACACAGTTGTGAAATCAATTTCTTCTCCCTAATCTCCGTAAGCCACCTATTATGCCATTTACGTCGGAGGCGGGAGGGACTGGTATCGACAGCAACTACGATGTGCTCGTGATTGGCGCAGGCAGCAGCGGGTGTGCCGTTGCAGCCCGAGTGAGTGAAGACCCCAACATCAGGGTGGGTCTGGTTGAGGCGGGCCCGGATTACCCGGCAATTGAGGACACACCATACGATCTGGTCAACAGCCACAATAACTCTTACACCGATCATGACTGGGGATTGCGTTACGAACCGACATCGGTACGGGAAGATCGTTTGCCCCGGGGCAAAGTGGTGGGTGGATCGAGTGCGGTCAATACGACCATCGCTTTAAGAGGTGTGCCTGAAGATTATGACGAGTGGGCGGATGCGGGAAATCCGGGTTGGTCCTGGAAGGAAGTGCTCCCGGCTTTCAATCGTCTCGAGAGGGATATCGACTTTCCTGACGAGCCGTACCACGGGGACAGCGGCCCCATCACCATCCGACGTTACCCCCATGACGAATTGCTTCCCCAGCACCAGGCATTCCTCGCCGCCGCTGAAGAGTTTGGCTATCCCGCCTGTGCCGATGCCAATGACCCGCAGGACTGGGGCGCGGGACCACACCCGATGAACAAGCTGGGAAGGCTGCGGATATCGGGCGCTGTCGGTTATATCGCGCCTGCGCGTATCCGGCCGAACCTGGATATTCTGCCGGAACGTCTTGCCGTTCGACTGTTGTTCGAACGGGATCGCTGCACGGGGGTAACGGTCAGAAGCGCGTCAGGGGAGATGGCAGAGATCCGGTCGAAACTGACCGTTGTGTGTGCCGGTGCGCTCATGAGTCCGTGCGTATTGTTGAGGAGTGGTATCGGTGCCAGGAAAGAAGTCGAGGCACTGGGTGTGGATCTCGTTCGTGATCTGCCAGGAGTTGGGAAGAACCTGTCAGACCATCCGGCGCTGTCGGTGTTGTGTGACGTCAAAGATGGCTCACTCATCGATTTTGATGCACCGATCATTCAAACAATTCTCAGGTATACCGCGCCGGGGTCTGACAAGCGCAATGACCTGCAGATTGAGCAGATCAGCTTTGCAGGGCGCAAAAACGGTCCGCCCCAGTTTGTCATCGCCCCTGTACTTGAATACCAGTACGGCCGCGGTTGGCTGACACTCGATTCAGCGGACCCTGATGTGATGCCACGGATCGAGAACCGGTTCTGTGAGGACGAGCGGGATGCCGAACGCCTGGCCACATGTCTGGAATATACGCTGAGGTTTGCCCGCGAGGGGGCCGTTGCTGATATGGTCGAAGCGATACGCTTCCCGGATCCGCAGCGCGGCGGCAGCCGGGAGGACTTTGTGAACCTGGCCCGCAAATTCTCGGGCTCCGGTTATCACCCTTGCGGGACCGTCAAAATGGGGCCAGCAGAGGACGCGATGGCCGTGGTCGATGCGGGTGGCCGTTGCCACGGTACGGAGGGCCTTGTGGTTGCGGACGCCTCGATCATGCCGCATGTGCCGCGTGCGAATACCAATCTCACCTGTTTCATGATAGGTGAGCAGATTGGCGAGTGGATACGGACCGGACCGCAGAACTACGGGATCTAACTACGAGATTAAGAGATGCATGACCTGGTTTTCAGAAATGTTCAGCTGATGGATGGGACAGGCAGTGAGCCTGTCGCGGGAGATCTGGCTGTTGATGCGGATCGTATCAGTGCGATTGGAGATGTTGGTGACGGGAAACACGAAATAGACGGACAGGGGGCGATGTTGTCGCCTGGTTTCATCGATACCCATGCACACGACGATGGCGCCTTCTTCCGTCATCCGGGGATGGAGTTCAAGTTGGCCCAGGGTGTCACAACGGTTGTCAGCGGTAACTGCGGTTTCAGTGCTATACCTGCCGATCCTGCAAGAGATTCTGTTGCGGCGAGCGGCGGGATACTTGCGGGTCTCGAGGGTGAATTCACAGATCTCGCTGGCTACTTCGACGCGGTTATGCAACACGGTCCTGCCATCAACAACATGATGCTGGTCGGTCACAACACGGTCCGCTCGATTGTCATGGGTAACGAGCGACGTGCGCCCACCGCAGTCGAGCTCCTCGAAATGCGGGGACATGTGGCCCGGGCCCTGGAACAGGGAGCGTGCGGATTCTCAAGCGGTCTCATATACCGCCCGGGCAGGTACAGCGAAACGGACGAGGTCATCGAGCTTGCCTCGGAAGCTGCGGTCCATGACGCGCTCTATACAACCCACATGCGCAACGAGGGTGACGGCCTCCTTGGCGCTGTCGACGAAGCGCTGGAGATCGGGCGCGAAAGCGGCACACATCTGCATATCAGCCATCACAAGGCCGCGGGCAAACCCAACTGGGGCAAAGTGAAAGATTCGCTCGCGAAAGTGAACGAGGCGCTGGAAGCCGGCCAGCGGGTAACGCTGGATGTCTATCCTTATACTGCGGGCAGTGGCCGGATGATCGAGTATTTTAATCTGGATCGACCGAGCCCCGAGCTTGCTGAAGTCATCCGTATTGCATCGTGTCCGGCATTCCGTGACTACGAAGGTCGAATGCTGAAGGATATTGCAGCCGAAAAAGACATGACGCTGGAAGAGGCTGTGGTACACGTCCTGACCGCCCCAAAAGGTGACCGGACAATCTGTATCCAGTTCATCATCGATGAAGCGGATATCACAACGAACCTGCGCTTCCCCGATATGATGGTTGGGTCTGACGGGATTCCGGACCTGAATGGTAAACCTCATCCGCGGCTCTTCGGGACATTTCCCCGGGTTCTCGGCAAATACGTCAGGGAAGAGGGTGTTTTGAGTCTCCCGGAGGCGGTACGACGGATGACCTCCGTGAGTGCCAGGACGTTCGGGATGACAGACCGGGGAGTTCTGAAGGAAGGCTGTTTCGCCGATCTTGTGCTCTTCGATCCGGGTGTCGTACGCGATGAGGCAACGTATGACGATCCGAAGCTCGAGCCGACCGGGATTCAGTACGTTGTGGTCAATGGTTCCATTGCGTACGAGCAGGGCAGGCACACGGGCTGTGGATCGGGTCAGATGTTGCGCTTTCGGCGGTGATAACCAACCATTAGGCACATATCTCAAATCCATAAGGAGAATTCATGAGCTTTTTACGCCAGGAGCGTGAAGGGCACGTCCTCGTGCTGACGATGTCGAGTCCGGATACCCGCAACGCCTTGACAGGCGAAGAACAGTTTGCCGACTTTGAATCCGTGTGTGCATCTGTTAACGACGATGTCGGGGTCCGGGCGGTTGTCCTCACCGGGGAAGGCTCCGCCTTCTGTGCAGGAGGGAATGTCAAAGACATGCGAGACCGCAAAGGGCTCTTCGCTGGTGACCCGTTTGATCAGGCTGATGCCTATCGAAAGGGCATCCAGCGTATACCCCGGGCAATATACAGTCTGAACGTGCCCATCATTGCAGCGGTTAATGGGCCGGCGGTTGGAGCGGGATGTGACCTCGCTACGATGTGTGATATCCGGATTGGCAGCGCACGGGCGATGTTTGCTGAGAGCTTCGTGAAGCTCGGCATTATTCCTGGTGACGGGGGTGCATGGTTTCTGCCGCGTGTAGTCGGTTACTCCAATGCCTGCAAGATGGCGTTTGCGGGAGATCCTGTTCAGGCTGAGGAGGCGCTGCGGATTGGTCTCATATCAGAGCTTGTGGAGCCTGAGGAGTTGATGACGCGTTCAGTCGAACTCGCCCAGAGTATTGCCGCCAACCCACCACATGCAGTCCGCCTGACCAAACAACTCATGCGGGCCAGTCAGAATTCGAGCCTCGACGAGTTGCTCGACAAGTCTGCGGCGTTTCAGGCAGTCTGCCACGCTGAGCCGGATCACAAGGAGGCTGTGGATGCTTTTTTTGAAAAACGCGCCGGTAACTACCGGAGCGAATAGCTGATGGCGAAACAACTGATGGCGAACAACTGATGGAGAGAAGAATGAAAAGACTGATAACCGGGTTACTGTATCTGGCGTTCATACAGATAGCGTCTGCGCGTGATCTGCCTGTGGTATCACCCGCCCGAGAAGGGTTCGATCCCGAGCGCCTGGGTCGTATCGTTGACATCACACAGTCTTATGTGGACGAAGGCAAGTTTGCGGGTGTGATCACAATGGTCGCTCGCCGTGGACGCATTGTTCACTTCGAGGCTGTGGGGAATCGCGGCGCGGATGACGAGCGCCCACTGGAAAAGGATGCGCTTTTCCGCATTTTTTCCATGACCAAACCCATCACGGCTGTGGCCGCGATGCAGCTGTATGAGCAGGGCAAGTTCCATCTCAGTGATCCCGTATCGAAGTTTGTCCCTGAACTGAAAGGCGTTCAGGTGTTGAATGCGGACGGCAGCCTGGTGCCAGCCACGCGGGAAATGACGATGCAGCAGCTCCTGACCCACACCGCTGGTTTCTCATACGGATTCAATCCAGATGGAGACCCAGTCGACAAGTACTACCGTGAGGCCCAGCTTTTTGCGGCGAAAGACCTCGAAGAGTTTGCGGACATGGTCGGGGAACTTCCCCTGAAGTTTCAGCCGGGTGATCAGTGGCACTACTCGATAGCTGTCGATGTCACGGGGCTTGTGGTTGAGCGCATCAGCGGTCAGCCGTTTGATGAGTACCTCGATGAGCGCATTTTCCAACCCCTGGGCATGGAAGATACGTTCTTCAACGTACCGGACGACAAGGTGGGCCGATTTCTGCCGAACCATTACCTCGACCCCAAAACCCGCGCCCTGACGCAATTCCCGGAAGACACGCAGCAGGCTGCGCTCCGCTATCGTGGCACAACCCTCTTCTCCGGAGGTGGCGGTCTTGTGTCCTCGACCATGGATTACATGCGATTCGCTGAGGCCATGCGCAACGGCGGGTTATTGGGTGATGCACGGATTCTCGGGCCAAAAACCGTCAACTACATGGCGTCCAATCACCTGCCAGCAAGTATTGTCAGCGGTGGTAACGGTGAGCAGCCGATACTCGGCGCACGCCTCAACGGATTTGGCTTCGGCCTCGGGTTCGGCATTGTTACCGACCCGGCGGCAGGTGGTGTGATGGGCAGCGCGGGTGAGTACAACTGGGGTGGGGCAGCCGGAACGGTCTTCTGGATCGATCCTGTCGAAGAGCTGGTGGCCATTGGGATGATCCAGCTGATGGGTTCACCGTACCCCTTCAGATCTGACCTGAAAGTGGCTACTTATCAGGCACTTACGGAGTCTTTGCAATAGAAAAAAGTGGTGACATTGGTGCCAGGCACTTCGTCACCACTTTAGAACGTCAAAAAGTGGTGACGAAGTGCCTGGCACCAATGTCACCACTTTGTTCTCAGCGCGGGCCCTGGCCGTCGTCGATCTTGATGAAGGTGCCCGTCACTGCGTTGCTTGCCGGGGAGACGAAGTAGAGCAGGGTACTGTCCATTTCGGCCGGGTCGCAGATGCGCCCACGGGGGAAGTGTTTGTAGAAATCCCCAATTCTCGAGACCATTCCGTCCATCATTTCCGATGAAAACGCTCCAGGAGCGATGGCGTTCACGTTGATATTGAAGCGCGCCCATTCAACAGCGAGCGCTTCTGTCATGCGGATGATGCCCGCCTTTGTGATGGAATAGAGCGCCGCTCCGTTGCCGTCGTACCGGAAAGCGCCAACCGAGGATATGTTCACCATGCGGCCGGGTAGTTCCGCATCGATGAGGCGGCGGGCAATTTCGCAGGACAGAATGTACGGACCCCGAAGATTGGTGTCGAATACATCATCGATGAGCTCCAGTGACATCTTGTGCGCCCGCTGAGCGTCCGGGATACCGGCGTTGTTTACGAGAATTGTGATGGTGCCGAGGGTATCTTCGACCTTCTGAACGCACTCCATGATCGAATCGGTGTCTGTCATGTCGAGGCGTATTGGCTCGGCAACGCCACCGCGTGACCGGATGTCTTCAGCCAGTTCCTCCAGGCGCTCAACACGGCGACCTGTAACGGCTACTTTGGCACCTGCGGCTGCCAGAACCTCGGCAAACCGCTTGCCGAGACCCGATGTGCATCCCGTTACCAGGGCCACCTGACCGTCCAGGTTGTTGGATACGTTGGGTAAGGGAAAGTCAGCCATTGTTCACCTATTGATTTTGTTATGGATAATGGGAGTTTAGCAGCTAACGCAGCGGGCCAGCATCGTATGCCATTGAGCGAGGAACAGATTCAGCACTACGCCGATGAAGGGTACGTGCTGCTGCGCGGTCTCATTCCGCCGGAGTCTTTAGAACGATACAACGAGCGTTTCCTTGAATTTGTCGAAGGCCGTGAGGACCTGCCGGAACACATGAAGGTCATGCAGGATGTGATGGTCGTTAAAGGCGCGATTGAACCACCCAGCACGGTTCATGGGGTCAACAAGCTCCTGTGTCTCGAAAACGATCCCGTCCTGTTTGCGTTCGCTTCGGAACCGGCGCTGGTCGATGCGCTCCAGTCGATTCTTGGAGAAGAGTTTTACAGCCTGTCCTCGAACGTTTTCAACAAACCACCGGGGGTGGATGGCCGTCATCCGATGCATCAGGACCTGCGCTATTTCAGAGTACGCCCGGCCGATGGGATAACCGGCGTCTGGACAGCCATCCTTCCGGCTACCCGGGAGAGTGGATGCCTGGCGGTCTTGCCGGGCACCCACAAGGGTGAACTGCTCGAGCATGAGAATCCCGACTGGGAATTTGTCAATCATGGGTTTTATGGGATTGATGACGTTGACGTCGAGTCGCGGGTGCACGTTGAAATGATGCCGGGCGACACGCTGCTCTTCCATCCGCTACTCATTCACGGGTCAGGTACGAATGAGAGTGATCAGTTCCGGCGTGCAATATCCGTGCACTATGCTGCGGGTGATTGTGAATCGGACCGGGCCGACTGGAAAACACGTGGGCTGACCCGCAAGATCAGTCCAGCCACTTGATTGCGCGTATGAGTTCACTGTCATAGTCGCTGGCAGCGTACAGGCTCCTGGCACGGTGATTGTTGGCAAATACATGCAATGTCAGCGACAAGGCGCCTCTCATCTTCGCTTCCTGCTCGGCATGGTCGAGTAAGATGCGGCCGAGACCCTGCCCGCGCAGCTGCGGGTCTACGACAATACCCTCCAGGTGTGCGCTCGGTTCTCCACTCAGAAGTTCGGCGCGCATGGAAACGATGATGACACCGGTTACGACATCGTCGGGTGTGACGCTGACGTGGCAGAAAGACCTGTCATTGGGCTCGTCCAGGATCTCTTGTGCAAGCCTGGCATCACCTTCCCACAGGTGTCGCGGATTGCGCCGGGGCGGGACATCAAAGTCTGCAAGCTGGGGAAGGA
The DNA here is from genome assembly GCA_028277965.1 of Pseudomonadales bacterium. Classification (GTDB taxonomy): domain Bacteria; phylum Pseudomonadota; class Gammaproteobacteria; order Pseudomonadales; family Azotimanducaceae; genus UBA4421. Next base: position 2,949 of record JANQFF010000116.1, on the reverse strand, counting down.
GGTTGAGGATGGCACCCCTGTCTTGCTGTGATGCTGGTCGAATGGTATGAGTCATAGCTGTCCTTATACTGGCGCGGCGGGCTCATGACCAGTCCGGCTCGACAACAGAAGTTCGGCAGGGGTACCGCAACCAGCATCGTCATTGCGAACATGATTGGCACAGGCGTTTTCACGAGCCTGGGTTTCCAGTTGGTAGACATCCGCTCAGCCCCGGTCATTCTCCTGCTCTGGATTGTCGGCGGAGTGCTCGCGTTGTGTGGCGCGCTCGCATACGCGGAACTTGGATCCGCGTTGCCAAGGTCCGGCGGGGAGTACAATTTCCTCGGCCGGATTTATCACCCCGCGGCCGGGTTCATCTCCGGCTGGATCTCGAGCACAATCGGGTTTGCGGCGCCGACCGCCCTGGCTGCCATTACGTCAGCCACTTATCTCGCCAGTGTGTTCCCCGGTTTGTCAGTTCCCCTGCTCGCCGCTGGACTCGTGATTGCGGTTAGTGCCATGCATCTGGGAACGAGGCGAAGTAGCGGTGGTTTTCAGTTCGGTGTCACGGCCATCAAGGTGCTTTGCATAATCGCGTTTATGGTCATGGCCGTTGCCTGGGTGGAGGTGCCACAGAATATCAGGTGGCTGCCTGCAAGCGGAGATCTCGATCTCGCGCTCTCTGGCGGATTCGCTATAGCCCTCATTTTTGTGAATTACGCATACACAGGGTGGAACGCTGCCACTTACCTCAGCGATGAGGTCGACGATGCGGCCCGAAATCTGCCACGGATCCTGCTGGTTGGAACCGGGAGCGTGACTGTCATCTACGTCCTGCTGCATGTGGTGTTCCTGTATGTCGCTCCAATGGAGGCGATAGCGGGTCAGCTGGAAGTCGGATACATCGTCGCTGACTTTGCGTTTGGCGAAGTGGGCTCGAATATCGTCGGGTTGATGCTGTCAGTGCTGCTTGTATCCACGATCAGCGCCATGGTCCTGGCAGGGCCGCGTGCGCTCCAGGCAATTGGGCAGGACTGTCAGCCCCTCGGGTTTCTAGCCAAAGAAAACCGGCACGGTATCCCATACCGGGCAATCATCTTTCAGGTCAGCGTCACGGTCGCCCTGGTTCTGACGTCGACGTTTGAAGCGATACTTGTCTTTGCGGGATTCACGCTTGCCCTGAACACGCTCCTGGCGGTCTGTGGTGTTGTGGTCCTGAGACGCAGGAGAAAACCAGTAACATTGGCCGAACACGGGTTGCTCGACCCCAATGTTACTAGTTTCCGGATGCCCTTCTACCCGCTGCCGGTTGTGGTCTTTGCAGGATTTACCCTGTGGACCTCGGCCTACGTGGTCTGGCTGAGACCGCAGGAGGCTTTGATGAGCGCAGTTTTGATTCTGGGGGGCTGGTTGTTCTACCTGGTGACCCGGGATAGGGTAAGCCGGTCTTGAATTAAGGAATACAGATATGTCTGAACAACTCCTCGAGAGTTTCGATGAGGGCGTTGCCACGCTGACGATGAACCGTCCTGAAGCCCGCAACGCCATGGGTGGTGACATGATGACGGCCATGCATGAAGCGCTGCCCAGGCTCGCGGCGGATCGTGATGTGAGGTGTGTCGTTCTCACGGGCGCCGGTGGTGCTTTCTGCGCCGGTGGTGACGTAAAAGGATTTGCGTCTGAGGCCGGCAGCAAATCCGGCGGCAGCAGCGGCGGGTTCGATCTGGAAGGTCGTGCGCATGGGTTGCGGGCCGGTATGGAGCTTTCCAGACTTCTGCACGAGATGCCGAAACCCACGCTGGCAGCGATTCCGGGACCGGCAGCTGGAGCGGGTCTTTCCCTGGCTCTCGCCTGTGATATGCGCATCGCTGTAGATACCGCCAAGCTCACGACGGCTTTCTCCAAGGTGGGTCTTTCCGGTGACTACGGTGGCTCTTTTTTCCTCCCCTATATCGTCGGCCAGGCTAAAGCGCGAGAGCTTTATTTTTCGGCGCCTGTGCTTTCCGGTACGGAGGCAGGAGAAATTGGTCTCGTGAATCGGGTAGCTACGGCGGATGAGTATGAGCAGGCTGTCGCAGACCTTGCGCGTGAGCTTGCAAGCCTGCCTACAGTGGCGGTCGGCTACATGAAGAAAAACCTGAATGCAGCCTATGGAGGCAGTTTGAGCGATACGTTCGACCGCGAAGCGCTGCACATGATCCGATGTTTCATGACCGACGATCATAAGGGTGCTGCAAAAGCATTTGTGGAGAAGCGCGCCCCGGAATTTAACGGCCGGTAAACGTGGCCGCCGGTACCCAGCAATGGAGTTCGCGATTCGGCTTCCTCATGGCGGCCATCGGTTTTGCCGTGGGTCTGGGCAATATCTGGCGGTTTCCCTATGTGACCGGGGAGAACGGTGGTGGTGCCTTTGTGGTGGTCTACCTCATCTGTGCATTTGTCATCGGTGTGCCCATACTCATGGCGGAAGTCCTCATCGGCCGCAAGGGTGGTCAGACACCCCCGAGCGCAATGAACGAAGTTGCCCGCGGAGAAAACCTGAGTAGCGCCTGGTCATGGGTGGGTTATCTCAATCTGGTGACGGCATTCACAATCCTGATCGCCTACAGCGTGGTTGCCGGGTGGGTTTTGCACTACCTCCTGATTGCATTGAACGGTGGATTCGAAGAGATGACCGCCAGTGCATCAGGAATGACATTCGATTCACTGCTTGCGAACAACCCGGTCATGTTTGCCTGGACGGTCGGTGCGGTGGGTATCGCGTGCGGCATCATCTATGCGGGTGTGCAAGGCGGCATCGAGCGTGCCGTGAAGATCCTGATGCCGCTGTTGTTTCTCCTGTTACTCGGTCTTGCGATATTCAACGTATTCGCCGGAGGTATGGGTGAAACCATCGAGTACCTGTTCACACCCGATTTCTCCAAAGTCGGACCATCGATGCTTCTGGCGGCGATTGGGCAGGCGTTCTTC
>JANQFF010000006.1 GCA_028277965.1 Pseudomonadales bacterium | reverse complement strand
CAATCGTTCGCGGTCCTCGACCTCCCTTGCGCAGAACTCCAGGACCTTGTCGATCGCCCCGGCGTCGAGGTGGAGGAGCTCTTCCTCCTCAACGATGTTTGCGAGAAGCGCTGCGTAAGCCTGCAGATTTTCGTCTTCCCAATCGACGTGATCCGAGAAATCAGCGACCACCTTGAACAGGTCGTCGAAGTCCGGGTCGTGATGACGTAAGAGGTGGTAGAGCGGACGTGACCCCAGGAGAATGAGTTTGACATCGAGGGGCATTGGTTCCGGGTCCAGGGACACGGAATAGGTCAGGTTCATGAGCTGACTCACGGATTCGATACGCACCTGGCGATCACTGAGCGCCCGTTTCAGAGCCTCCCAGGCAAATGGCTTCTGTATCAGGCGTTCAGCGTCCAGTACCAGGAAGCCGCCATTCGCGCGGTGCAGGGCACCCGGCCTGATCTGGCTGAAATCGGTCACTGGATTGCCGAACTCGATCCTGTGTTCGAGTTTACCGACGAGATTTTCCAGACTCGGGTTACTTTCGTAGATGACAGGCGCGCCGGTAGCCCTGCTCGAGTCGACGATGAGGTTGACCTGGAACTGATCGAAAAAAACGTCGGGATTTGGCGCCGGGAAAAACATATTGGTGGCTTGTGGCCTGGAGCTGCCCAGAATCTTGTCGATGCCACCCAGCATCGCTTCCTCGCAACCGTCGAGATAAGCCATGATTTCGTCGTTCTTCTCATAGAACATCCGCGGGCGGGACAGGAGCCGCTTGACGACGTGCTCGGCTGTCCGATGGCGCAGAGCGCGCTGATCTTCCAGTAACTGTTGTTCGTACGCAGGGTAGTCGCGCAGGCGTTCGACAAGACGCTCGGTCATGACGGAGATGGCTTGTTGGTACCGCTGGCGGTCAGCATCGGAAAGTGAAAGGAATTCGTCCTGTTCCATCACCTTGCCGTCAGCCACAGGGGCGAAAACAAAACCGTTTGGCGTCGGCAGCATGGCCAGACCCATTTCCCGGGCTTCAGCTTCGAGCTCTGTGGCATCTTTCGTCTGGGACTGCTGGAATGTCAGCGTCAATGCCTGACTTGCCTGCTGGAATTCTTCGGACTGGAATGCCGCTGGAATCATCTCCCGGGCATTCGCCACAAATTCCTGCATGCGGGTTTTGAATTGTCTGCCTTCGCCGCTCGGAAAATCCACCAGGACAGGCCGGCCGGGATCGTTGAAGTTCTCGAGATAGCAGATGTCAGAAGGTGCCTCTCTCGATGCTCCCTCCGCACCAAGGGAGTCCAGGATGATATTGCGTTTGTCGGTTTTGGGAGAGCCGAGGGCATACAGGTTGTACCCGCCGTAGGTCATGCCCACGCTGAAACTGATGGCTTCGAGTGCCCTCAGCTGATCAATGGGGTTGTCGACGGGAGAAACATCTGCGGTGGACTGAATCCCCAGAGACGCAATGTCGGCAACCTTGGTCAGCTGATCGGGACTGAGCTCAGTCATGCGGCTTCCGTATCAGGAAGGATGAACGACCAGTAGATCGCAGTTGGCGCTGTGTAATGCTCCGCTCAGAACGTCGACGGGATAATTCGTTGCGTTCAAAGGTGTCAGGTTGCCGATGATGAGCAGGTCGATCCCGTGGGTATTGACGTACTTGCTGATCCGCTCGGTCACCGGGCCAACGAGCAGTGCTTGTCTCTCTTTCGGGATGCCGGAGGCATTGCCCATTTCCTCGAGTTGAGACTGGCAGCGGAAGTACTCCTGTTCCATACAAGACGCTTCGAATTCGTCCGGTTCCGGGCAGCCACTCATGCGCACAACATGAACCAGATGCACCTGATCCCCAGGTACTAAGCGTAGCGCGTGTGAGATCATCGCGTCATCATCATGCATGAAATCGAGGGCGACTGCGGCTGTGTTGTAACGGCCCATCAGTATCGGCTCACGGCACCGTCAGGACATCAGCTGTTGCCTTGTGCAGGATCTTCTCAGCGGTGTTTCCGAGCACAAGCGCGCCGACCCCGCTACGGGCTTTGGTGCCGAGGACGAGAACATCAGCACCCACACTCGAGACGAGTTTGTTTATCTCGAGATCGGCCAGGCCTTCCAGCGCATGGACCTGGTAGGTTCCAATTCCCTGGGCCTGGCATGCGCTAGTGACGTTGTCCGTAATCTCTTTTTCAATTTCATTGCGGAGCCGTTCGTAACTCCCGGTTGTGGTCACGTTGTCCATCCAGTTGGCCAGCATCGGAAAGACGCTTGCAATATGGAGCTCAGCGTTTGTTTTGTCGCAGAGCCACTGAGCGTTTTCCAATACACGCTGGTTCATTTCCTCGTGACGTTGATCGTAGACGTCAAGGGCTGCGAGCACCTTCGGCTTCCCGGGCCAGGGTTGGCCCTTTGTAAGCATCACTGGAACTGTGCTGTGTCGCAACAGATTCCAGTCGTCTGGTGTCTGGAGGCGAAAGATGGAGTCTTTGTCGTCCACGTGTTTGAGAATGAGATCGGCGGATGTGTTCTCAGCCGTGTGGTTGATGCCTTCCCACACGTGGGAATTCCAGAGTGTCGCAGATTCGATGTTTGGTATATCTGCCCCGCTCGCATCGATTGCTTCGACGAGTTGTGGTTCTTCAGCCTCCAGAACGAAGCGTTTCAGTTCAGTCGAACCATCGACGTGTTTGCTGCTGAGGTCTGCCAGACTTTCGTAGACAACCCTGACGACGTGAACCCGGGTGTCCGCGTCCGAGAGCAAGGCAGCCTTTCCGAGGATTGCCTTCGCATCCTCGAAACTCTGGATCGCGACGACAATGTTGTTGATGGATCTGTTACTCACGATATGGGTCTTCAGCTTGCGTCAATACAGCTTATTTTGGGGTCGGTTTAAAGCCATGCGTATATCCCACTAGTGGCGTTGTGGAATCCGCGATAGGCTCCGGGCAGACCTCTTCATACATTTTCTGGGAATGGAATTCGAGATCTGGAAACCGCTTGCGGGACTCGCGTTGTTTCTCCTGGCCATGTCGGTCATCGAGGAATCCATACGCGGTGTCGCGGGCGCAAGCGTAAAGTCGTTCCTCGCCCGGAATACCCACCACCCACTACGTGGTGTTCTGTCGGGGACGTTTGCGACGGCTCTGCTTCAGTCGAGTTCCCTGGTTGGGCTTCTCGTCCTTGCCTTTGTCGGGGCTCGGATCATGAAGCTAAAGAATGCGTTGCTCGTCATTTTTGGCGCAAACCTCGGCACAACAGCAACCGGCTGGATTGTGGCGACGATCGGTTTCAAGCTGGATCTCGAAACCCTGGCCATGCCGTTGATCGCGCTGGGTGGGCTTTTCTGGGTTGTACTGGGCGAAAAACGAGCGGCGAATTACGGGCGCCTCTTTCTTGGGATTGGACTTCTCCTGCTTGCGCTGCAGTTTATGAAATCGTCAGTGAGCGAAGCGGAAAGTCTTATCGATCCAGCCTTCTTTGCACAGTTTAATGCGTTGGAGTTTCTCGTCTTCGGAGCGGTTTTCTCGGCCATCGTGCAATCGAGCTCAGCAGCGATGGTGGTGACGTTGAGCGCGCTGAATTCAGGCCTCCTGACGCTGGAGGCTGCCGCCGCAATCATGATAGGTGCGGACCTGGGCACCACGACAACGGTCATGTTCGGAGCCATTCGCGGGTCCGCCAGCAAGAAGCGCGTTGCGCTGGGTCATGTCATCTTCAACGCGGTAACCGATGCCATTGCCTTCGTGTTGCTGTTGCCTCTTGTGGCGGTTGTCCAGGTGCTTGGAGACCCGCTCCTGTCTCTCGTGGCGTTCCACTCGTTGTTCAACGTTCTTGGCGTCTTTATATGGACGCCGATGGTCGGGAAGCTGGCAGGCTTTCTCGAAGGTCGTTTCGAGACAGATAGCGGACGAGCCAGCGCGCACCTCGACAAAGAGACGGGGATGTTGCCGGAAACAGCCCTGCCGGCGTTGCTGGATGAACTGGAACACCTGACGGGCAGAATTGTCGATCTGAACGCGACTGTCTTTGCCGGGCAGTACAAAGGTGAGACTGAAGACCGGGCCCGGGAGTTTCTGGCTGCCTATCCTGATGCGAAAAAGCACGAAGGTGAGCTGTTGCAGTTTGCCCTGGACCTGGACGTCGCCAGTTACGCGTCCGAGCAGCGCGACCAGCTGGAATCCGCGCTGCAGACAGCGCGCAACCTGCTCCTGTCCTCAAAGCTGTGTAAAGACAGCCTGCACGATCTGCAGGAACTGGCGGACTACCATCCCCACCTTTACGGTCAGATCTTCGACGTCGAAGCCGAGTTTTACGATGGAATCCGTGATATCGCTGAAGCTTACAGCGATCTTGATGTCACACAGGTTGAGGCGCTAGCTGAAACGACACGGTCGGAACATGACCGTCTTCACGAGCACATCCACACGGACATCCAGGCTGATGTACTGCCATCGAATCTGGTCTCGGCAGTGCTGAACGTAAACCGGACGCTCTTCAACTCGAATATTGCGCTCTTAACGGCGCTGGCGGCGTTGTCGCGAGGGCGTACGCGGGAACGGATCCAACAGCTTGAAGCTGTTTAATCGCGGCTGAAGCCGCTCCCACATGGAGATAGCGAGATATGCACTGTGGGAGCGGCTTCAGCCGCGATTCTTTACTCCATAATCCGGATCGTCAGCACATCACAGGGCGCCCCGTGCAACACGCCGTTTGCGGTCGATCCGAGGAGCAGCCCCAGACCGTGTTTCCCGTGGGACCCGACAACGATGAGGTCAGCACCCAGCTCTTCCGCCTTGGCTTTGATGACATCGCCGGGTTTGCCGAACGCAACGGCAATGGCTGCAGGATCGATATCGAGCGAGCTGCAGAGATCGCCGATTGTCTTGCGTGCGCTGGCCTCAGCTTCCGGTTCGAAGTTGGCCATCGCCTGTGACATGGCAGCTGTTTCGATGCCACCGTACGCGTGGGTGAAGGGCCGGATGGCTGTGATGACGGTCAACGTTGCGTTCTGCTCAACTGCGATCTCGCGGGCAGCGCTCAGCACCATGGATGCCTCGTCTGTCAGATCTACTGCGGCTACAACTGTATTGTATGAAGCCATGATGTTCGTCCTCGGTGGTTTGGTTGGGATAAGTTAAGCGGAAAGTGCTCTGCGCGTAAAATAGTGGGAACCCCGCAGGAAGATCAGGGTTTATCGCTCTCTGGCTGCGGGTCAGGTTGGAAGAGGTACACACCGATCCGAACGTAAGGCTGGTCGATGGTATCCCCCGGGAATATGCGACCGGGAATCTGTCGTTCAACAGGGGGTACGCTCTTAAGATAGACCGCAATTGCCCGGATGTCCTCGGGTTTCAGCAGGCGGTAATTGGGCCATGGCATGACCGGAATTGCCTCCAGGCCGTCATGGCCGACCCCTGTGAGCAGAAACTTCTGAATGTCCTCAACAGACCAGTCACCGATACCCGTTTTCCTGTCAGACGTCAGGTTCGACGGAAAAACGATCCCTGTTGGATTTCCCTCGGCGTCTTCGGAGAAGGCAACGCCGGTCCGGGAGCCGGCCAGCCAGGGTCCTGTGGGTTCACCCATCAGAGCGCCTTCTGAATGGCATCCGCCGCAGCCCAATATCGTGGTGAGGTACTCACCGCGCTCGAGTTCCGTTTCCGCGAAACTGTTACTGGTGACAAACGCCAGCAGTAGGAATACGACGTTCTTCATCATCAATCAGGGGCCGTGATAGTAGTAGCTGTATTGGGGTGTGACGACCTCATACGTAGTCTGCAGGTAAGCGGTGATATCCACCAGTTCCTGTACGGTCATCACCTGGTTGTAGGTCCGCATACGGGAGTCGCCGAATTCGGTGACATGCTCCGGACGTAACCCGCGTGAAATCTTGTGTGACGGATTGATGATGGATGTCACGAGGTCACCGTAGGTTTTGACACGGGTAACCGTCCCACCGAGCTCGAAGCCGATTTCAGGATGTCCGTCTGCCAGCTTATCGAGGTCGTTTTTCACGCTGTGACAGTGCTGGCACTGCAGATGGACAAACGTATCGCGGCCCGTCTCTGCGTCACCTTCCGGGAGCGCAAAACCACGGGCCTGGGGGTTGCAACCAGCAAGCATCGCCGACAGCGTGATCAGCAGAACAAACAGGAAAAAGATCAGAACAATTTTGGGAATGTGCTTGGACATATCATCTCATCTCTGTAGGGCAAAGACGCGGAGCGTCTTACTTTAGCCGCGATTCCGTTCTCACTCACTTTAGGTCTGTAACCAGCACGGAACACATTCGTAGATTCGCGTAGGGAGCTAAGTGGGGATCTAGGTGGGAAAAGGACGCTAGCGGTCCAGCGCGTCGTGTACGTTGAGCCAGCGCAGGATGTCAGCGTGGCTGACGATACCGACAACCCGGCCGGACTCGATCACCGGTACCGGTACGGTCAGCTCGGCAAGTGCAGTCAGAGCATCCCTGGCCGTTGTGTCGGGAGACAGGCTGGAAGCATCGGGAAGGCGTTGCATGAATTCGCTGACATCGCGGTCGAGGTCCCCGTTTTCCCGATGTCGCTCCAGGTCAAGTGTATTCAGCGATATGAGCCCCTGATCGGTACCTGCCGTGCTGACAGGCCAGACCTGCTGGTTGCTGCGCAGGGCATATTGCTCAATGAAGTCCTGCAGCGTGGTGCTGGCAGGCACCCGCTCGAAGTGTGTCCTCATCAATGATTCCACGTCGAAGCCGCTCAGCGTCTGCTGCACGATGAGCTGTGTCACGCTCGCTCTGGCGAGGCGACCGATGAACCAGCCGATGAGCATTGTCCAGATACCGTTCACCAACTGGCCGGACAGGAGTTGGAGAAATCCGAGGCCAATTAGAATCCAGCCAAGAAATCCCCCAACCCCGGCGGCTTTTCGGGTCGCATGAGCGTAATCCCCGGAGTGCCACCAGAGAGCCGCACGAAACAGCCGTCCACCGTCCATCGGGAATCCTGGAAGTAGATTGAATACAGCAACGACGAAGTTCACGACTGACAGCCAGAGAAACACCGTTGCCATGCCCGACAGTGCGGAGAAGTCCACAGTCTCGTTGACGATCACCTCCGGAGGGATAAGCAGCACCGCAACAAAACCGAAAACGATCGCGAGCACAATGCTTGCGAGTGGACCGGCTCCGGCAATCAGAAATTCGTCTCGCGGACTGCCGGGCTCACCCTGCATTTCCGCCACGCCGCCAAAGAGAAAGAGCGTGATGCGTTCCACGGTGACGTTCAGGTGTCGAGCCGTAACGCTGTGTGACAGTTCATGCAGGAGAAGCGAGATGAAAAAGAGAAGCCCCGCCACAAACGCATAGCCCCAGGATGAGATTGCGTTCCAATCCGGATGCCATTCAAGGAGCAGGCGCGACAGACTGCTGACAACCAGCACAAATATGACCAGCACCGATATATGGAGATAGATATCGATCCCGAAAAGCTGTCCGAGGTGCCATGCACTTCGGGGAGATTGCTCAGCCATATATCATCTTCAGGCGAGCCTGAGGGTGACGACGTCACCAGGGATGTGTGGCAGCGTGCTTTCCACTGTGTTGCCGAGTACGAGCTTCTTGAGACCCGCTCGTGCGTGCGTCCCGAGGACAGTCACCGTTGCGTCCAGATCTTCGGCGAGTGTTGCGATCACTCTGGCGGGCTTGCCGGCCAGTGCATGGATTTCACAATCGACGTCTGCAACGTTTTCGATCAGCGCCCGCAATGCGTCTTCCCTTGCTTCACGCATCTGTGCGCGTAGACGACTCTGATCAAGCGCCACCTGCAGTTCTCCCGAACTGTGAACGAGGTCCGGGTAGACGGACATCACGTGCAGTTTGGCGTTGAGCAGGCGTGCGAGGATCTGCGAGGTTTTAATGATCTCGGTATTCAGATCGGCGTGATCGGGGTGTGTGGCATCCACTGCCGCCAGCACGTTGCCACCGGTATGCCACTCGGGTGTCTTGGACATCAGTACCGCACATGGTGCTTCACGGATCAGTCGCCAGTCGAGCGGCGCATGAAGCTGATCCTGCAGGCTGCTCTTACGAGCCGGTTTCACCAGGAGATCGATGCCCTGCGCCCGTATCTCTCTCAAGATGGCGTCATCAGCCTGTTTCGCCCACAGAACGCGGGCTTCGGAATCAGCGATCAGTTCTTCGTAAGGTTCGAGGAGGTCCATCAGGCCTTTGCGTTCAGCCGCGACGAAAGCGGCGATGAGGTTGGCTTTGTCAGGTTGAGGCAGGGGTTCTTCCTCGACACTGTCCCAGAGGGTTTCCGCCACTTCCACCGAACAACCGCTGTAGTGCTCCAGAAGAGCTGCCTTTCCCAGGGCTTCCGGTAATCCATCCATCTGGTCGTTGACGACCAGGACTTTTTCGAGCTTGTCCACGATGATGCTCTGCTGTCAGTTGATCGATATGGTGTTGGAATTACCCGGCTGGGGAACTAAGGGAAACCCACCACGTGAGTGCGTACTCTCTGTAGGAGCGGCTTTAGCCGCGATTTCAAAACCACGTGGACAACGTGCGAACCACCATGCCCACAGATATGACCCCACCAACCAGCGCCAGCCATCTCAGAATTCCCCGGCTCCCAGCTGCTGTTTCCAGGCGGTAGAGAGACAGGTTAACCCCGGCAAACAAGAGCAGAATGATCAGAGAGGTCAGTTCCGCCAGAAACGCAAGTTCCCCGCTCAATGCCAGAACGAGGACGACACTCGCCGCGGCCAGTGTCGCTACAATGGGGGTCTGGGTGCGCGCGTTCACGTATGAGAGAAAGTCGGGAAGTTGCCCCCTTGAGGCCAGACCGTACAGAATCCGTGAAGCCATGATGATCTGGATCAGGGCACCATTGATGATTGCCAGAAGTCCGATGGCGGCGATGACACGAGGCTCTGATCCGACAATCTCCCTGAACAAATCAGCCAACGGCGCATCAGTTGCGGCGAGAAACTCCGGGCTGGTAGCGACGAGGGCGGCTACGACAAGTGTGAGGTACAGCAAAGTGGACACGCCGAGTGTTACCAGGATAGCGATGGGAAGGTTGCGACGGACGTTTTTGACCTCTTCCGCAACCTCGATCATGTCCTCAAAGCCGATGTACGCGTAAAAAGCGAGCACCGAACCACTCAGGATAAGCCCGAAGCCGGACCAGGTCAGTTCAGGCGTGAATCGTGACCAGTCGACGTTTGTTCCCAGCGCCGCATCCCCGGCAAGGACCGTGATCCACAGGAGTCCGCCCACTTCAAGAACAGTGATCGTGCCTGCCAGCCAAACGGACTGGGAGATACCCCAGCAGGCGACCAGGCAAAGCACAACGGCGGAAGTGACAATGATGAGGGTGCCGCTTGCGGGTATGAACTCCTGGGCATAACCGACAAAACCGTTCAGAAGGGCGGCGCTCGAAACCACCCCGGCAAGAACTCCGAGGAGGCCCGCGATCGTGGCCGCGTGAACGGAGTGAAATCCCTGCTGTATATACAGAGCAACACCTGCGGCTCTTGGGTATCTGCTCGACAGGGTTGCGAAGGACACCGCTGTAAACACCGCAAGCACCCCCGCACCCAGAAAAGCCCAGGGTGCGAGATAGCCGGCAACGGCCGCGATCTCGCCCAGCAGTGCATAGATACCGGCGCCAACCGTTGTCCCAAGTCCGTACAGAATGAGCTGGGTCAGTGAGAGGCTGCGTTTGAGCTCTGTGTCGTTAGTCATCTGCGCATGGAACTTGACGCTAAAAGGGCCCTGTAGTGGGGGATATACCTACTTGGGTGATAGTATTACCAGCTCGTTTGAAATGCAGGGGGAGTCATGTCCAGCGAAGAACACGAAGTTGTATCGATCTATCCGTTTACGGATGACGAACGCGAAGAACTATTGAGCAAGGCGGGAGAGTGTGTATTCAACTGGTCGACCAAAGACGGCTGGCCGGTTGGTGTTGTCCATGCCTTTGTCTGGAAAGACGGGCGTGGCTGGATCACCTGTGGTGCCCATCGCCATCGTGTGTCCGCGATCAAGAGAGATCCTCGTTGTTCCGTCGTGGTGAGCGGTGTGGCTGCACCCAATGGTCCCAATGGCGCCATCACGTTCAAAGGCCGCGCCATCATTCACGACGATGAAGAGACCAAGAGCTGGTTCTATCCAGCCCTCGCGTACGGCCCCTACACCCGCGCCGGTAAAGAAGGTGAAATGACGGAGGAAGAAAAGGCCGCCGCAGAAGGGTTTGTTCAGCGTCTGAACTCGCCGCTCCGGATTGTCATCGAAATTGTCCCCGAGAAATGGATCATGCTCGACAGCGACAAAATGGCCAAAGACACGATGGGCACCTTGAGCGACGAAGAGCGCGGGCCGCTGCTCGAGGCGGATGCTGAACGGATGCCGAAAGAGCTGGAGAAGCGGGGCTTGAGCTAACGTTCCATCCAGCTCTGTAGGAGCGGCTTCAGCCGCGATTCTGAAACCGTTGACACACCTGCCGCTCCTGCGCAAAATTCGCGTCCGCTTTCGGGCGCGTTTCCTTTATATGGCTAGGTAGCTCAGCTGGTTAGAGCGCAGGATTCATAATCCTGAGGTCGGGAGTTCAAGTCTCCCCCTAGCTACCAATCAAATCAAAGGGTTATAGAGAATCTGGGTGCATTCCAGTGTTTCAGGGCTTTCTGTAAGTCCACAATAAGTCCAGGAAAAACCAAGTTCGAATCGACTATATGCCAGCAGCAGGATCACTAGACTGTCGGCAATGATCGTCCTAGTAGAATATTGGTCAGTGAGCCAGCACGTTGCTCCTTTGTGAACTCATTCTAATTATGATCCCCCACTGAGTTGATATCAGCAGGTCGCTTTGTGGCCCAAACTACCGTTTCTAAGTCCCAAGATTACAGCCAATTTATGTCCGCTTTTCAGCGGTGGAGCGGAATCGTCGGGATTCGAAGAAACCGGACGCGAGACTTGCTAATTGAAAATCGTTAGTTTCTTTAGTCGAAGCGTTCTTTCAGTTCTTGCTCAAGTTTCATGAATAGCTCAGGAACGGAATGTATCACGGTTGCAATTTCCTGATCACATTCTTCGTAGAAAATAGAGGTTTCCTGGGAGGGCGCTCAAGTGAAGTCAACATTGCAGCGGTACCACGTACGACACGCATCTTCTGGAAATTGGCCTTCCAGTCGCAAGCGTTCGGCCGACAGGAGAAGAAGCAGAGCCACAAGACGTTCTTGCATGCTCTCCACATCCGAGACGCTCCATGTCGTTCTGTCAGGAACTTTACGCTCTGGGTAATCTGCCCAAAACTGAGCCCCCACAACAAACTCCGGATCAAAGGTCAATTGATTCGTTGTCGACTCAAGCATCGCGGACAGTGGCTGTAGCGATAAAGCTGGCGCGAGAGCTGGGCTCTCGAAACGAAAACTGGGGTCACTTGCGTTTGGCGCGCCTTCCAACAACTTTTCTGATAGCCGTAAGCGCGTTGTTGGGCGAAAGATTCCATTTTGGACAATAGCGCCGCTGCGCGCTTCTGGCGGTCAGAAGCTACCTGCGACTCTGAAATCTGTAGTGACAAGTAGACTCCTAGGAAAGAAGCGAGCAAGGACAGTCGCGAACGCGGGTCCACGCGTGATTGCCAAGTAAGCACTTTATGATCTACACGCAGGGGCGGTCATCCTGTGTATGCAGAGTGTGTGTTGTCAGAGAAGTTGGCAGCGATTTCGCCTCTCGCATCGTTATGATGTAATCAAGGAGTGCCTTAGCGAGTCATCAATATGGATTTTACTTCGGGTTTGGCACTGATTACTGCAATCGCGGCTTTCTGTTCCTCGATGGCCGCCCTTGCGCTTGTGTGGGAGGTGTCGAAGCAAAGGCGATCGGCTTTCCTTCCCGAAATTGCGCCTTCCCGCACGATATTCTCGATTTTGGGCGACGGCAAGATGAACACCCTGCGAGGTGAGGGAGAGAGCGAACAGCCATATCCAACAGGGCCAACATTGACCTTGGTTAACGTCGGGGTTGGCGCAGCCATCGATGTTAAGATTAAGTGGTCCTACCCACTTCAAGAGTTGGTAGAGCAAGTAAACGAAGCTGTGCAACGTCACCAAGGACCGCCCATTTTCACAAATCGCGATCATGGCTTGGAAGAAAGGAGATCCTCTACTCACTTTGCAATGTATTCGCCGAACGTGAGCTCCACTCTTGACTACGTCTTGCCAAGCTCTCTGGGAAACCCTGCCGTAAAGCTGCATGTGCCAGGGGATTACTGGGCTCTTTGTTCGACGTACTGGGAGTTTGCGATACGAGAGGAAAAAGTGACTTTCGAACTTCCAGCCCTCACGTTAGAACTCAGTTTTTTCGATATTGGAGGGGAAAGTCACATTACCAAGCTTGCATTACGACCTAAATTGTATAGGTGGGAGTACGGAGAAGGCACATTGAAATGGAGTGCGGAGGGGGTTATCGAGTGCAAAAATCGGATTGCTACCTAATGATCGTTGTAAAAACTGGCATGAGTCGAGACGGAACCCTAGGGGGTTGAGATGAAAGTTTTTCGTGACCTAGAAATACACTCAAATCGAGAGGGCGTAGATGAGTTCGCTACTGGACTACGAGACTCTGAGAATACGTACTGGCGTCGTGACGAGGAGGCTGAACGCACAAATAATCTCGCGAGTGAGAAACCTTATTGCTTTGTACGGACCGGTGATGAGGTTTTACCGTCAGCCCGACTCTGGCTTTTTGAAAAAGGAGCGCAAACATGGTGGGTTTCAAACATTGTTCCAACAGAAGTTCAGCAGCTCACTATTGATCAATACAACGCCATCCTTCTCGACTTTCACAGGCTGCTAGACGAAGCTAATCCCAAATTCTCGGTTGTTGTCTCGGAAGAGGACACTACGGTCGCTGGAATTGCGGGAAGTGAGGTTGACAAGCTTCTCCGGGCATTTTCAAACAACGCAAACAAGTCTACTGGCTCCGCTCACCCGCTAGACAGGCAAAGGTGGTTTAACTTCATCATTGCCGCTTCGCAATATCCCGATTTGACTACTAAACTCATAGTCACATCTCTGATGGAGCTAGGTTGGTCAGAAGAATTCGCACATGATTTAGGGGCAGAATATTCTTTAGGCATTGAGCTACTGCAACATCAAAGAAAGTAGAATTAGATGGCCTTTACCGTCGGTGAAATGGCAGCACAGTTGCACAACCGTAGAACTCCGTTGGTATTTGTTGACACCTGTGTAATCTTGGACGTGTTGCGGAGTCCAATGCTGAAGTTAGGTCACGGTACGGGGGTTCTTGAGGTTACTACGCTTCTTGAACTTTCAAACAAAACGCCGCCAGTAATAATTCTAGCCACGTGCGATACCGTGGTTAGTGAATTCCACAAAAACATCTCTGGGGCAACATGTCAGCTCAGCGACTGGATCGATTCAATTGAGCGTGGAAGGGCAAGAATTGTATCAACCATTTCAGAATTGAGTGGATCGACCCCTTCGCATCGCCAAAGTGAAGCTTCACTCAGACTAGAAGAAGAATTGGGCGAATTGGCGTTTAGATTTCTGAGCGGATGTTCCGTGGTGGAAGCTGAAGATGCTCATGCAGGGGGAGCGCTGAGACGTATTAAGGGTAATCTTCCGCCCGCAAGTCGTGGAAAGAACGAAGCAAAGGATTGTGAGATTTTTGAAGTTTTTCTCGACCTATGCCGCCAGAGTCGGGACCAAGGTTATTCGGGAAAGGCTGTTTTTGTTAGTTCGAATACAAGTGACTTTGGCAAACCGGGTGACGGAGCGTTAGATTCGGATCTCCACCCGCTTGATGCCTGCCATCGAACTAACTTGGCTTGGACACTAAGTGAACTAAATTGCGAGTAGTGGATTCTCAATCGTGGAAACACCCAAGACGGGATTGAACAGTATCACCCTGGCGAGGTGGCATCGTTGGCAGCTTCTGATGCTAGCACTTGGATCAATGGATGAGGCTGGATTCACTACCAGACAGTGGTCCAAAAGGTGGAGCAAACAGAGGTCACTTGTGAACCTGGAAGTTACACCAGCACAGAATGGCCCACACCGTGTCCTATCTTACGGGCGAACTGATTCCGCTAATGCTCGCAACTCCCCTCATGATGAACGATATACTCTCAGAGCTTAGCCTACCGATCTGGCTCACATTGCTTACTCTGGTATTGGCGGCCATCACCAGCGTTAGTTCGTTGGCATTGCGCGTAGGGTTGATTTCGACAGCATCTCAGTACTTCCCACGAGCACGACGCCGGATAGTCCGTAGCTGAAAGCATTAATTTTCTGCCTGTACTATCAGGTGCCTTCCATATCCGCGTTAGCGGTGGAGCTGACTTGTCGGGAAGTCGAAGAAAGCGGACCTAGAATTCTGTCGAATCGGGTTACGAGAATTCGCCGGTTTCTGCCACAAGCGACCAGCCTGTGTGAAAGCACGGGAGGCGATGTCACAATGATTTCTAGGATCGGAACACGCCGAGAGGTACGTTTGGCCAGCTATCGTAAAATCTACAATCAGAAACAAATTGAAGCTCTTCGAGGTAACCCCAAGATCGTTGCGTTGTGGGAATGCGGTTCAGCCGCAACGGGATCGACCGATCAATATTCAGACCTCGACCTTCATGCACTATGCGGTCGAAAAAAGGTTGGGTTTAGTCGATCAAAACTTCAGAGAGAATCTCGCTGTTATCAAAGATCGAGGGATTCGCCTTCCATAAAAGCTACGAGCCGGGGAAGTCATCTAGGCTACGCACTCGCGGAGCGGTTTTCGGCGCTCTCTGTCCTTCGGCCAACAAAAGCCCGCTGAAACAGCAACTTACGAGTGATTAGTTGCCTCGTATTCGGTAGCCTTCCTTTAATCAGAAAGAGAGAGCTGGATGACTGATAACGTTGAGGCTAGATCTGACCTTGAATACGCAGATACCCTTTGGAAATCAGCTGATGCGTTGCGGGGTCAGATTGACGCGGCTGAGTACAAGCACGTCGTCCTTGGTCTCCTCTTTTTGAAATACGTTTCAGATTCTTTCGAGGCGAGAAGAGAGGAGCTCAGAGCAGAACTAGAAGGGGACGGGATAACCGGCGACCAGTGCGAGGCTTTGTTAGAGAATCGGGACGAGTACACCGCCGAGCGGGTCTTCTGGTTGCCGCCTGAAGCACGCTGGCAGAACGTCCAGAACCAGGCCGCACGTGCGGACATTGCTACTCTGATCGACGACGCCATTCTGGCCGTAGAGCGCGACAACTCTAATCTCAAGGGCAAGCTGCCGCGCGACTATGCCCGCCGCGGCATCGCGCCGGAGAAGATGAAGGGGCTGATCGAGCTAATCGCCGACATCGGCTTTAAGGGTGACCGTGCAGAGGCCCGCGACACGCTCGGTCGTGTCTACGAGTATTTTCTCGGCAAGTTCGCACAGGCCGAGGGCAAGCTGGGCGGCGAATTCTTTACTCCGCGCTGCATCGTCCGGCTACTAGTCGAGATGCTCGAACCCTATGAGGGTCGTGTATACGACCCCTGCTGCGGCTCGGCGGGCATGTTCGTACAGTCGGAGCGTTTCGTCGAGGCCCACGGTGGGCAGAAGACGGACATCTCGATCTTCGGCCAGGAGTCGAACCCAACGACCTGGCGGCTGGCGCACATGAACCTCGCCATCCGTGGAATCGAAGCCAACCTCGGCTCGCAGCCCGCTGACAGCTTCCTGCGTAACCTGCATCCCGATCTCAAGGCCGACTACATTCTCGCCAATCCGCCCTTCAACATCTCGGATTGGTCGGGCAAGCTCCTGGCTGAGGACGTGCGCTGGCGCTATGGCACGCCTCCGATCGGCAATGCCAATTACGCCTGGATCCAGCACTTCATCCACCATCTTGCGCCGCCCAACGGCCGCGGAGGTGGGGTGGCCGGCTTCGTCATGGCCAATGGCTCGCTATCCTCTGGCTCCGGCGGGGATGGTGAAATCCGCCAGCGCATCATCGAAGCTGATCTCGTTGACTGCATTGTTGCGCTGCCAGCCCAGCTCTTCCTGACCACCGGCATCCCCGCCTGCCTCTGGTTCCTCACCCGCGACAAAACCGGCAAGAACCTAAAGAATGGAGGGCGCGATCGTAAAGGAGAGACGCTGTTCATTGACGCCCGCAAGCTCGGAACCATGCAGACCCGGACACTGCGTGTCCTAACTGGTGGTGATGAGGGCGAGAGCATGCTGGCCGATGGAATGGGCGACCCCAACTTCGATTCCGACATCGGCGGAATCGTTTATGCTTACCGCCAGTGGCGCGGCGAGCCCGCGCCCGATTGGTGGGAAGAGGCGGACCACGGTGCATGGGAGTACCGCGATATCCCCGGCTTTT
>JANQFF010000025.1 GCA_028277965.1 Pseudomonadales bacterium | reverse complement strand
GTTGGCGGGCTCTGGACGGAAATGTCGTATGGCCAGCTTTCCGGCTGGGTTCTGTTTGCGGCAGTTTCGTGCGTTGCAGCCGAGTTCATAGTTGGGTTTTCAGCGATGCATGCAGGGTGGTTCCCTGCGTTCGCGACCGCGCTGATTTTCCTGATTGTCAGCCTTTCTTTGGGTTTCCCGCTCCCCGCCGCGGGATTGTTAGTGGGATTCGTCGTTTCCGGCGGACCCGCGTTTGCAGATGCAGGTTTCGACCTCAAGGCGGGGTGGCAAATTCGGGGAAAGGGACGAGACCCGAGCTTTGAACGCGATGGCCGCAAGCAACAGATAATTGCGGCAGTGCTAGGACTACTGACCGCGCTCGTCGTGGTTGCGCTCTTCCACAGCTTCTACTTCGAGAGAGATCTGTTTCCTCCTGTCGTGCGGGTGTATGCAGCCACGATAGAGGCTGGAATTGATGGGGAGCAGGCGGTGAAGTTGCTGCTCTGGTCAGTGCCGGGAGCCGCGGTGCAACTGCTGGGCGGCCCGAAACGCCAAATAGGCATACTCTTCGCGACCGGGTTGTTGATTCTGAACGCGGCCGCTGGCTGGGCAGTACTCATCGCGATTTGTATTCGTTTCGCCGTCGCGCGTGGAAAAATGCTGGACAGGTCACCTCTGACCGTCATGGCCGCCGGGTTCATAGCTGGCGACGCACTCTGGTCATTCGGATCGGCAGTCTTCAGGATGTGAGGTTGGGCTGTCATTCACGGATCAGGGTCTGACCCGCCACGGAAACAGACAGAGCTGCAAGGTGTTTACCCCTCACCCAACCAACAAAACCTCAGCGTCAATCAGCGTTCTTCAGTGGCTTGCACCGAACCGCCTGGGTTCTGCCACGGAGTTGCTCGATGTTTCGCGTCACCCTGATGCTATCCCAATTTGATGAGTACCTCGTTTAATCAGTTCCGTTCATACGGTTAGGTTCAATAACGAGATCGAAGATGGGCAATGCGAAGCGTGACCGCCGTGTTTCCATTGCGGATCGGAGAAGCTCGTTGAACAGGCGGTATGATTCGTCAGCTATGAACCGAACCGATCACTCCTGAGGCCAGTCGCTCACCAGCGTGGGCTCCAGCTTGTTCTCGGTACCTCCGTGTCCCAACCTCCCAAAGAGCCCCAAGCCCCAGCAATAGACTTCCCCGTCTCCGGTCATGCCGCATGCATGCGAGTCGCCGCCAGAGATCTCCAAAAACGAGTGGCCTCCTAACACCTTGGTCGGAGTCAGCCGGCAGACGTTCGATCCCGGGCACGGGTCTCCATCTGCGGTTCCGTCTCCAACCTGACCCACACCGTTGCTGCCCCAGCAATAGGCCTCTCCAGTCGGAGTCAAACCGCACACGGTACCCCAGCCTCCGTCGATATCTTCGAAAACACGATTGC
>JANQFF010000012.1 GCA_028277965.1 Pseudomonadales bacterium | reverse complement strand
ATGATGGGTGTCAGGTAAACGTCGACAGCCCCGGCAGCGAATAATTTGTCCATGACAGGCCCGAAAGCTTCCGCTGGCATGTCGTCGATATTTGCCTCTATTTTGAAATGAGCTGACTTGAAACCCGGACGGTACTCTCCAAGAGCGACCCGGAGCACGTTCGGGATTGCAAAGTCTTTATGACCGATGCCATACCCGATCCTCTCTGGTGTGAAAGCCCCAGTTGGCGAGTATTCGTCTACAGAAACCGCGAGAATTGCGGCACCCGTGGGTGTGGTCGATTCTCCGTCGACACCACCGTATGTACACGGTGCTCCGGCCAGGAGCTCCTGGGTGGCGGGCGCAGGCACCGGGAAGCGGCCGTGCGCACAATCGACATGACCACTGCCGACCTCAATTGGATTGCAAAGGATCGTATCGACGTTCAGATGATCAAGACATATGGCTGCTGCCACGATGTCGACGATGGAGTCGACCGCACCAACTTCGTGGAAGTGCACTTTTTCGGGAGGAATGTCGTGGATTTTGCCTTCTGCTTCCGCAATCGCCGCAAAGATCGACAGGGCACGCGCTTCGATACCCGGGGAATACCCAGCCTCTTTGATCAAGCCGACGATCGTCGAGTGGTGGCGGTGACTGACACTCTCGCTGGCCGACACCCGCACCTGGGTGCCGCTGATACCCAATTTCTGCCCGGGCTGGGCCGTAAGTCCGAATTCGTGAGCCAAAGGCAGCCGCGCAAGTTCGTTGCGTACCAGGTTTTCCGGGACACCAAGGTCGAGAAGGGCGGCAATGTGCATATCCCCCGATATGCCACAGCTGGGTTGATAGAAAAGCGCTCTACTCATATTGAACAGGCAGGTCAATGCGGACAGGACGTTATCCTGTCCGCACTGTTAACCAATTAGCCTCAGGCGACGTCGAAGTACTGGTTGGAAGTTGCTGCCGCGACAAAGTTCTCTTTCAGATGCATGAGCGTCTGCATGTCTGCATTGACCACATCAAGGCCATGTTCGAGCACAAACGCGTAGCTGCGCTGGAAGGAGGAGAGTTTCGCTTTGAGCAACTCTGGATTGTAGTACTCGTCGAATGCTTCCGGATTGCCCCATCCGAGGAACCGGCGGCCTGCGATAAACCGCCCTGCTTTCATCCCGACAAGACCTATCCCGGCTTCACGAGCTTCGTCGAGAAGGGGTCGAATATTCTTCATCGGCGGCGTGCCTTCGAGGATCGATTTGTCTTCCCAGTCGTACCAGCCACCGGGGGTAATTGCGATCATTGCGAGGCTGAACCAGCCTTTGTCGATCGCTGTGCGCAGAACATTCGCTGCGTTCTGGTGGGTCGAGATTCCAAGATGATCCACTTTACCGGCATCGCGAGCCGCCTCGAACGCCCTATAAATCTCCTCATTGCCCACAACAGATACGTTGTTGGCGGCC
This sequence comes from Pseudomonadales bacterium, assembly GCA_028277965.1. Lineage (GTDB taxonomy): Bacteria > Pseudomonadota > Gammaproteobacteria > Pseudomonadales > Azotimanducaceae > UBA4421. The sequence continues at coordinate 1,693 of JANQFF010000012.1, read as the reverse complement.
ATGTAGTAATAGGCGTCCACGTGATCTACACCCATCTCCCGGAGGCTGCCGTCCAGGAATCCGGACCAGCCTTTTGCAGCCTGTCGTGCCTGGCTGAGTGTGATTGTCTCGTTCCATTCCAGATCGACGGGGACATACGCCTTTGAGATGAGGAAGACGTCATCCCGATGCCGCTTCAGAAATGGCGCGAGATTTTTTTCTGCGTCGCTGTAGTAATCGCTGAAACCCACGTCGAAAGTATTGACGCCGGCGTCGTATGCCGCATCGAGCAAATCGTCATGTGGCTCCCTCGAGAGCGTTGCCCCGCACCCGAACACAAGGCGGCTTGAGTTATGGCCCGTACGACCCAATGTGCGATAACGCATTTCCGGCCATGGGTCCGACATCCCGGCAGCTTCTTTGCCATCAAACAACGCAGCTTTTGCATCGCCTGAGCGCAGGAACGCGTGGGTGCTGACGCCTGCCAGAGTGGCATATTGAACAAATCGTCGACGGGTGCTCGAAAGAAGGGTGGACATACCTGATTCCTCCTGGATATCGGTGTAGGGATGCTCAACTTCCGGATTCTACGCTCGGTGTGCGATTAGTGGTAGGGTTAAGCATCGAGCCTGGAGATACCGGGAGGTCGTTCTGACCAGCGTCTCTTCTATTGTTAAAACCCTGCGCATCAATGTCCTGCCGTTGGCGCTCGTTCTTTGCACGCCTGCCGTAGCACAGCTGGATCTGGAACCCATTTCCACAGATGAATGGTCCGTCGGTCAGGCGGCGCACCTCATGTCGCGTGCGGGATTTGGTGGTACGCCAGATCAGGTCGCCGCGCTTGCATCTCTTGCGCCTGCTAATGCAGTGCGATTGATGGTTGAAGGTGGGCGGTCACGTGCCGATCTCGAACGCTTTGTTCACTCCGGTATCTTTGACGAAGGATTGGATCCTTTCCCACCGAGCAGACCGGCAACCACAGAGTTGGCGAAACGGCAGGGCCATGCACTGGGTGTCTCCGTCAAACCAGGCGGCAACCGTCCACTACAGCCCGTGGTGAACAGGTTTTTCTACTGGTTACGGGCGTCTCGGCTGGAAACAGACCGGGTTGCGTACTGGTGGGCCGATCGTATGCTGCGAAGTCCGCAGCCGCTTGTCGAAAAGATGGCACTTTTCTGGCACGGCCACTTCGCAACAAATGAAGACAAGGTTCGCGACTACCGGAAAATGCTGCAGCAGCTTGAGCTCTTCCAGGACAGGGGGCTCGGGAATTTCCGCGATCTCCTCATCGGTGTAGCCCAGGACCCGGCGATGTTGGTGTTCCTGGATGCCGGTGTAAACACCAAAGATTCCCCGAACGAGAATTTCGCGCGGGAGATCATGGAATTGTTCACCATGGGCGTTGGGCACTACAGTGAAGAAGACGTGCGTGAAGCCGCGCGGGCTTTTACCGGATGGAACGTCAGCAACCTCGACTTCACAATAAATGAGGCTGACCACGACCCGGGTACCAAGGCGTTTCTGGGACACACGGGCGCGTTCGACGGTATCGCTGTGATCGATATCATTCTCGAGCAACCGGCAACATCGCGATTCATCGCCAGCAAGATCTACCGGTACTTTGTAAGCGATGACTTGAGCGAACCCGAAGCTGAACAATTGGGTGAGCTGCTGGCAGAACTCGAGTACGACATCGGCGCGTACCTCGAGACGC
>JANQFF010000011.1 GCA_028277965.1 Pseudomonadales bacterium | reverse complement strand
CTCCCAATGCAGCCGGATTGCCAGTCATGTTCTGGATACACGGTGGTGGCAACAGTATCGGCCACGGTGGCTCATACAACGGCTCGGTTCTCGCGACACAGAGGGACGTTGTTGTTGTCACCATCAACTATCGTCTGGGACTTTTCGGCTGGTTCAGCCATCCGGCCCTTCAGAACGGCAATCCACTCGACGATTCAGGAAACTACGGCACGCTGGATGTAGTCAGAGCCCTCGAGTGGGTGCGGGACAACATCGCCGAATTCGGTGGCAATCCGGGTAACGTTACAGTGTTCGGTGAATCGGCTGGTGCCTTCGACACGCTCGCGATGATGGCTTCTCCCCAGGCAGAAGGCCTTTTTCATCGCGCCATCGTTCAGAGCGGCGGATTCAACCTGGAATCCATGGTGCGCGCTTCGGCTCTCGAGGCAGAAGGCGGGCACCCCTACAGCAGCTCTGAGATTGTGGCCAAACTGCTCGTCGCAGACGGCACGGTACCCGATCGGGCGGCTGCCATCGATTACCAGAATGATATGAGTGCCACACGTCTACGCGAATACCTTTATGACAAAACACCACCAGAGTTCTTTGCCGTCCTCGAAGGCGGAGGTTTCGGGATGGCGGATCTGCCTTTGATGTTTGCAGACGGCCATGTTCTGCCGGATACCGGCACCGAAGCGATATTCTCCAACGCCGACCAGCACAACATGGTCCCGGTCATCCTGGGCACCAACCGTGACGAACCAGCCATCTTCATGTCGCAAAACCCGGAGTATGTCGATTTCTGGCTGGGTTTCCTGCCGCGTCTGAAAGATGAAGCGAGTTACGTCCGGCAGGTCAAGTACGGCGCGCTTTCCTGGAAAGAGCGCGGCGTCGACAGTCTGGCCGACTACATGACCGCCGCCGGCAACCCCAGTGTTTACGCCTACCGCTTCGACTGGGATGAAGAACCTTCGCAGATGGGGTATGACCTGAGTGTGGCACTGGGTGCAGCTCACGCAATCGAGATCTCGTTCGCGTTTGGCGACTTCGAAACAGGTCTGGGCCTGAGCTACATCTATCCCAACGACGAAGCCCAGTTTGCGCTGGCCGACAGCATGACGTCCTACTGGACGGAGTTTGCCTACAACGGTAATCCCGGTAAGGGACGCGATAACAACGAGGTCGAGTGGCTGAGATGGGGGCAGGACGGTAAAACCTCCATCATCCTCGATTCACCGGCTGACCAGGGTATTTACATGGACGACAATGTGGTTACCCACAACTACATCAAGCGCGAGCTTGCAGCAGATGACGGTTTCCCCGACCCCTCAATGAAATGTGGGATTTACGTAAGGTCTTTCCGCGGAGAGAGTTTCGATCAGAAGGAGTACGAGGCGCTCGATTCAGCCTGCGCCGGACTGGACCCGGGAAGCTTCGCTGGTTTCTGAGCCGTTTGGACCGTACACCGCTTCGTTTCCCGGTGCGGGTTTGAGTGGCACATTCTGTGCGAGTAGCAGCGAGCAGAGCGCAAACGCTGCACCAATGTAGAAGACAAGTGAATTGGACCAGATCCAGACGTAGCCGAGTGCTGCCGGGATGAGGACTGCAGCAATGTGGTTGATCGTGAACGACACTCCTGCGCTACTTGCCATATCGCGTGGATCAGCGATTTTCTGGAAATAGGTGCTGATCGCTATGTAGAGCGCAAAAAACATGTGGTCGAGTATGTAGAGACCCGCTGCGAGATAGGCGTTCTCAACAAGGCCGTACGAGATGAAAACGAAGATCAGGCCGAGGTACTCGAACGTCAGGGCACGGCGCTCACCAAACCGGTGGATCATCGCGCCAATACGTTCAGCGAAAAGCCAGTTAAACGCGTAGTTGATCAGAAACAGCAGCGTGACCTGGGCGGCGCTGTAGCCGAACTTTTCCACCATCAGAAACGCGGCGAATACCGTGAAGATCTGACGCCGGGCGCCCGAGAAGAAGGTGAGTCCGTAGTAAAGCCAGTAACGTTTACGCAGCACCAGACCCTTGTGCTGCTCGGATTCACTTTTGAAGTGCGGAAATCCCAGCCACATGACAACGGCGATAGCCGTACAGATCCCACCTGCAATGAGGAAGTTCCAGACGTAGTCGAGCTCGGCAATCTCCAGCAGCAGCCACAGGACCGCATAAACGACCAGGGATGTAATCGAGCCAACAGCAATGAGTTTCCCGAGCACCTGGGGAGCTTCAGCCTGGGACAGCCATTGCAGTGCAAGGCTCTGTTTAACCGCTTCAAAATAGTGGAACCCCACGGACATCAGCACCGTTGTGCAGTACAGGCCAATAATGCTCGGAAAAAAGCCGGTCAACGCAACACCAATACCGAGCAACGCCAGGGAGACAACTGCAAAGGTCTGCTCTTTGAGGATCAGCAGAACAAAAACCGTGGTGAATGCGAGGAACCCGGGTACTTCTCGCAGGCTTTGCAGCCACCCGATCTCAACACCGGTAAACGCCGCACGCTCCAGCGCAAAGTTGTTGAGCATCGCCGACCACGCGTTAAAAGCGACAGGCATCGCAATACTCATCAGGATCAAAAGGTAGATCTGTGTACGGTATTTTTCGAACACGGGACCGGCGTTTCCAATAAAGCGGGCTAGAATAGTGGGTTTTGGTCTATCGGAACACCAGCTTGATCCCTGAAATTTCTGCAATTGTCACCCCAGTGATTCTCATAGCAGAAATCGCGGCTAAAGCCGCTCCTACAGAGCAAACTCCCTACCTCTGTAGGAGCGGCTTTAAGTCG
>JANQFF010000491.1 GCA_028277965.1 Pseudomonadales bacterium | reverse complement strand
CGTTTTTCTCATTCATGACGCGAGTCCTTCAGCGAACGACGAGCACGGGCGAGCAGCGATTCTACTGCACGGACACTCTGGCCCATGGTTACGGCAATCTCAGGATTACTGAAACCCTGTGCATGGGAAAGCCAGAGTGCAGCCTGCTGGTTGGGTGGCAGGAGAGCGATCTGATCCAGCAGATGGTCGAATGCTTCACTGGCTCCGGCACTCCTTTCAGGTGAAGACGGGTCTTCGAGTTTATCGGCCAGCGTGTTGTTGTACTCCAGCCGGTCTTTGCGTGCAAAGTCGATGAACTTGTTGTGCAGAATTTTGTGCAGCCAGGTACTGACTTTAACCCTGGACGGTTTGTATGTATGGGCTTTTTGCCAGACAGCGAGCAAGGCTTCCTGAACGAGGTCCTCCGCTGTGGGGCCGGAACGGCTCAGGCGAAATGCGTAGTTGTATAGCGCATCGATATGTCGGTGAACAAGCTGCTCAAAAGCACCCGCGTCACCTTTCCGCACTGCCAGCATCAGCATTTCGTCCGAGCGTTCATCCACTTAACTGATAGCGTTCATCGAGTGAACAGAGTATGTCACCCTTGCGAGCGGCGTGCCTGTCTCGCAGATCGCATTTCTTCTCGCGTGACCTGGCCGTCACCGTCGGTATCGGCTTCAGCCAGTCGCCTGTGGGGTCCGGGCATCTCATCTGTCGACAACAGGCCGTCCTCGTTTGCATCCAGCCGGGCGAACATTACGCGCTTGCGTGCCAGCTTGTGGGTTTCGCGGTTGCTGCGTGCGGAAAACTCCTCGGTGCTGATATTGCCGTCGCCGTCAGCATCGAGAATGGCAAACACCTCAGCTTCGACAGCTTCACGCATCGCTGCGCGGTCTTCTGAACTCATGTGGCGTTTACCGGGTCGACCCGGCCCGCGACGTTCTGACTTGTGCCGCCGGTTTCCCATCCGGGCCCGGGGCTCTGATGAAGCTTCAAATTCAGCGAGACTGATGCTGCCGTCACCGTCAGCGTCGACCCGGTCGAAATGCTCCTGTGCCCGTGTTTCGACCTCTTCCAGCGATATCGGAAATTCCGGCCGGGCAGACCAGGCTGCCATGGTGGTGGTGACCCCCAGGGCCACAATCAGTGACCGTGAGAGTGTGTGAGTGAGGTTTCTGCGTTCCATAATCCGACTCCGGTAATTGGTTAAAAACCCTCGTTGTCTTCTTATACGCAGGTGCGTGATTATTCCGTCGGTCCGGCGTAAGAAATCCCGGTAATGATGTAGGTGCTGACAGTGCCGACCGCATCAGGGGTATATACGCGGCTCTGGTCCGTGCGCTGCTCAACGCTCACCTCATCGTCCTGCGATTTGCCGATGAGCGCACGGGCGAGAGGGGCATCGACGCTGATGTAGCGTTTATCGGCATCGAATTCATCAGCACCAACTATCCTGTACTGGTGGATTTCTCCCTGATCGTCTTCTAGGGTCACCCATGCTCCGAAGTAGATCTGATCCTGATTGGGTGTTTCCCGGTCGATGACTTTCAGCTCGTCCATGCGTCTGCTCAAGAACTGAATGCGGCCATCTATTTCCCGTAGCTGACGTTTCCCGTAGATGTACTCAGCGTTCTCGGATCGGTCGCCCATGGCGGCAGCTTCTGAGACTTTGCGGGTGACCTCGGGTCGCTTTTCTTTCCATAGATAGGTCAATTCGTCCTGCAGGCGCTGATACCCCTCAGGCGTGATGTAGGGTGAACTCTTCGGGCGGGGCGGACGGTAGCGGCTCATGCAGAACAAAAGTGGTAACGTTGGTGACAGGCGACACGTTACCACCTGGGGGGAAAGACATGCAGCCACGGTTCGGCGTCTGCTACGACTTCAGAAATCCACCCGATTCCGGAATTGCAATGCCGGATCTGTATGCCCAGGCGCTGGAGCAGATTCGCTGGCTGGATGGCATGGGCCTCGATCTGATCTGGTTCACCGAACATCACTTTGTCGATGATGGTTATCTGCCGGCCTGGATACCTGTAGCCTCCGCCGCTGCCGCGGTTACCAAATCTGTCCGGTTTTCGTCGGATATCTGCCTGCTGCCCTTTGCCAATCCCGTCCGCCTTGCTGAGGACCTGGCGGTGCTCGACAACATCAGCAACGGACGTGTCGAGTTGGGTGTAGGGATGGGCTACGCGCCACATGAGTTCGCCGGTTTTGGACTACCTGTATCGAGACGGGTCTCGCTCATGGATGAAGGCCTGGATGTGCTCGAGCTTGCGTTTCGGGGTGAGACGTTCAGCTATCAGGGTAAGCGCTACAAGTTTGAAGACGTGAAAATCACGCCTGGTTTTGTCCAGGAGGGTGGCCCGCCACTATGGATCGCAGCGATGTCGTCAGCAGGGGCCAGGCGAGCCGCGCGCTACAACGCCCACTTTCTGCCCCAGGGTGACCGGTCTGCGACGCTGGATGTCTGGCATGCCGAAATGGCTGAGCGAAATCAACCGGTCGACAACCGGCGGATCGGCATTATCAAGGGGGTATTTGTCACGGACGATGTGGAGAAGGAGTGGCCGATCGTTCGAGATTCCGAACGCTACCGGATGGGGCTCTATCGGCGATTTTTTTCGGAAAGCAAAACGAATTTCGGGGCAGGAGAGCACATTCCGCAGAACTGGGTTGTTGGTAATGTCGAGCACTGCGCTGCTGAATTAGGTGACTTCATGGAAACGTACGGTGTGACCGACCTTGTTACCTGGGGTATCCCTCCCGGGCTGACTTCCAGTGTGATGGAGCGTTCGCTCGAGAGGTTTGTCAATGAAGTTGTACCTGCGCTCCGCCAGCGGACAACATGATCTACGACTACATCATTGTGGGAGCCGGATCCGCAGGTGCAGTCCTCGCCAATCGGCTGAGCACCTACAGCGAGTTCCAGGTTCTGTTGCTGGAAGCAGGTCCGGATTATCTCGGAAGTGAAGCCCCGGAAGCCATGCGCGTACCGAACCCGTCAACGATCGTCATGGACCCTGAGCATGCGGGATTCCGCTATGACGACCTGAACGCAAGGCGTACTGCAGTTCAGGAACCCCACGTGTATTGGCGGGGTCGGGGCATGGGTGGCAGCTCTGCTATCAACGGTCAGATAGCCATCCGTGCGACCAGGGCCGACATGGACGCCTGGGCCGCGGCGGGCTGTGAAGGTTGGGACTATGCATCCGTCCTCCCCTACTTCTGCCGTCTCGAAACAGATCTGCGATACGGGACTGAGGTCTTTCATGGCGATCAGGGGCCCATTCCGATCTATCGTGCGCCCGTTAACAGGTGGGGTGCTGTGGATCAGGCACTTCTGGAAACAGCGCTGTCGGAGGGTTTCAGCTGGTGCCCGGATCACAATGCACCCGATGCGCTGGGGGTATCGCCCTATGCAATCAACAATCTGGCGGATGTACGCGTTTCAACAAATGATGCATATCTGGATCCTGTCCGGGGTCGTAACAACCTGACCATCCGCGGAGACGTGACGGTCAACAGGGTGCTCTTCGACGGAGAAGACGCGGTTGGTGTCGAAGTGGGTGCGGAAGCGTCAACTGAAGAGATCTACGCAAGGCAGGTGATCTTGTCAGCAGGCGCAGTACATACGCCGGCCATTTTGCAGCGGTCCGGCGTTGGCCCTTCGGACTGGCTCGATGAGATCGGTGTGGATGTTCGCCTTGACCTGCCAGTAGGTCAGAATTTCCAGGATCATCCCCTTGTGTCGCTCGTTCTGAAGCTGCAGCCGAACGCTGTGCCACCCCCGGGTTTTCGCCATACAAACTGTTGTGTCCGCTACTCATCAGAAAAACCGGGGATGCAGGAAGGCGACATGATGCTGGTTGCGATGAATCGTATGGGAGACAGCCTCGGGCGCAGCCAGACTGAAGATACGGAAGGTGTCGGCATGTTGGGTGTCTGGGTCAATCAGGCGTTCTCGCGTGGCACCGTTCGTGTCAGGAGTTCAGACCCCACTCAGCATCCCGAGATAGAAGAAAACATGCTGGCTGACGAACGCGACAGGGAACGGCTTCGCGACGGGGTCAGGCTGCTTGTCGGGCTCGGCCGGCACGATGCGGTTAGCAACGTTGCGCGTGAGGTGACTGTCTCGACCGGTGGCTGGCAGGGTGGACAGGATGGAGCGCTCGACTTAAACGATCTTTCGAGTCTCACAGATCACGATCTGGATGATTTGTGCCTGTCGGTCGCCGGTGACACACAACATGCCACCAGCACATGCGCGATGGGTGTAGTGGTCGACTCATCGTGTAATGTACTTGGGACCAACAATCTCTTCGTTGTGGATGCGTCCGTCATGCCGTCGGTACCGTGCGCCAACACACACCTTACAACTGTGATGATTGCTGAACGGATGGCTGAAATGATGGTCTCCTTTGTGTGACCCGATTTTTTTGCACCGCAATTCTGATCTTTCTTCCCTGTACCCTGGAGGCGCAACTGCGTTTTTACTGGGAAGGTGAATTCACGGACATGGAACGCACGAAGCTGACCACCTGGATTGAGGGCACGTCATCGGCGCTCGAGAGCCTGGTTGGAAAACTGCCTTTCGATGTTCACGTCCACCTTCACCGCGCATCGAGCAGTCGTGGCCCGGTACCCTGGGGGCAGACACGCCGGGGTAGTCGCCAGGGTATCCTGCTGTACGTTGACCCGACCTATTCCCTGGAAGAGCTCAAGGCAGACTGGACCGCGCCACACGAACTCAGCCACCTCGTGATCCCATACTTTGGGAACCGGTACTCGTGGTTTGCTGAAGGGTTTGCGAGTTTCATGCAGTACGAGGTCATGAAAGCAGAAGGTGTCCTCTCAGATGCTGATGCGGAACAGCGCTTTCGGGAGAGGGTAGATCGGGCGGAACGCCGCTATCGGTGGCACGACATGCCTTTTGCTGAAGCCGCTCCCCACATCCGCGCAGCCAGACAGTACCCGACTATGTATTGGGGAGGTGCCCTGTATTTCAGGCGGATAGATGAAACCCTTGCAGCTGAACGGGATTTAAACCTCCTGGGCGTGCTCACGAGCTACGTCAGCTGCTGCAGGATGAAGCGAACCTCGATGGACGGCCTGCTGACCCAGTTGGATGAAATCTCCGGAACGGATCTTTTCAGCGAGACGATGAGGGAATTCAAAACACGGGAAGGATTTCCCGAAAAGTCTCTGTAGAGGTGCCTTTTAGCCGCGATTCTACCGTGCTACAAAACCATCTTCTCTGTCACTTGATCAAACAGGGACCGATGTTCCGTGATGAGCGCCAATCGCTCTCGCGTGAGTCCAGGATTTGCGAGCGCCCAGGCGTTCAGACGCTCCCAGTAGTCAGGATGCTGATAGTTAGTGAAGTCCAGCATCCAGCCCAGACCATCCCTGTCCTGAACGCTGATAGCGAACCACCTGAAGTGTTCCTCGTAGTCACCTGTAAGAAAGAAGAGCCTCCGCAGAAAGGACGACGAAACTCGACTGGTGCTATTGCCTTCGGCCAGTTCTGCTCCCACCCGTCGGAGGGGAGCCACGTCACCCTGGTGGAGAGCGATCAATGCCTGCCCCCAGGCTTTGAGCCTTGGCGGAAAGAACTGCAGTACCTCTCGGGCTCTTTCTGGGTTGTTCTCGCGAAAGAGACGAAATTGAAAGACCTGAACGTGAATCAATCTGTCTTCCGGGGTAAGCGTTAGTGCCTTTTCGTACTTCTTTGCGGCACTTTCCCTGTCTCCCATCCGATTGAGAAAGCGACCGGAATACAATGAGGCATGCCCGTTCAGAGGGTCAGTTCGTTCCCACTCTGATGTGAATGCGAGACCTTCCTCATAGAGCCCTGCCTGCAGGTAGGTGTCCTGCTTGAAGTCGAGGTGTTTGGGAAGAGCACCCAGGCGTGTCGCCTCGGTGTAGGCGTCGATGGCTTTACGAAAGTCGAGGTCAACGCGGTCGTAAACAGCACCAAGCGTCCCGTAAGCACGTGCAAGCACCGGATTTAGTTCGAGGGCTTTAAGTGCAAGTGAGCGAGCCTGCTCGAACCCCTCGATGGGCCGCACAATGCTGACCTCTGCAAGGAAAGAAATGAGACGTGCTTTCTCAGCATAAGCTTCGGCGTATTGGGGATCGATTTCGATCGCCCGGTCGAGCAAAGATATCGATTCGGGAACAGGTTGTGACCCGTGAACAGCGCGTTGAACGAGAGTGTATGCAGCGATATCAGGTTCGTAGACTGACATGGTTGGCGTCCTCGATCTGCCAGCGCCTAACTGATCAACGATCGCATGTGCTGCACCGTCGTAGAGCGCAAACGCCTGTGCGGAAGAAGTAACGTCTTCAGAGTACGCGTTTCGCCAGATCGTTGTTCCGCTAGCACCATCGATCAGGTTGAGCGAGATTCGCCCGGCTCCCGTGACGCTACCATCTACCAGGTGGGTTGCCCCGAGTTGGGCTGCAATATCTCGTGCATCCGCATCTGAGTTTCTGAAGATTCGGGACGAGCGGGCTGCAATCATCTTGAGCCCCGAAAGTGATAAACGTGTGGATATCTCTTCCACGACAGCTTCACCCAGATACTCGTCTGTATCGTCTGACAGGTTACGCAACGGAATGAGCGCCAATACGGGTTCGACGTTGTCCGCGGGAATTGAGGAACGTTGAAACCATGTGACCGTGAGGGCCGCCGTTATCAGGAACAGACTCAGGTAGGTCAGACGGTTGAGGTGACGTTTCTGCGAGGTCTTAACAGACACGGGCCGTGTGGCTGATTCACCCAGGCTCTCGAACAACCGGCTTTGGAATTCGATTTCAGTTAGTTCGTACTTTTTCAGAGCCTGACGGTTATCCAGATTCAGGCGTATACCGTCCGGCACCTCAGTCTCTTCGAGGTGCACGGCAAGCACCGGTATGTTCTCGGCAATGGCGAAATTCAGTTCACGTCGACAGTTCTCTGAAGCGACAGAATTTGGGGTGATGAAGTAGATGAAATGGTGGGAGTTCTTGATCGCACCGGCGAGCTGTTCAGACCACTCCGAACCCGGGGTGATACCGTCGTCATAGTAGACGTCGATACCGTTTGTTTTGAGGGTCTCTATCTCACGCAGCACCAGACGGCTGTCCGCGTGCGCATAGCTCACGAAGACGTGGTTGTCAGGTGTTCCGTTCACGTATTGCCACGTACCCATCCTCATGCACGTGGTCGAAGCTTAACAGGATCGCGGCTGAAGCCGCTCCTACAGAGGTAGGTTGAGTGTTCCGGTAAGGAGAGACCTACCAGCTACACTCGCTCGGATCGAGCTCCGTCAGCAACTCCTCCCGACCCCGATACGTCTTCTCATAACAGTTCCCATGGCGGTCACGGTACAGGTGGCGCGAAACGGGAGTTGATGTGCGTCGGACGACACGCGTTGGCCTTTCAACGTAAACCCGGGAGCGGTAGTACTGAGGTTCATGGCTTCGGTGCCAGGCATGAGTGAGGAGCGATCCGACAATTAATCCACCAGCGAGATACGCGGCTGAGCGGTCATGGTGGCGACGGTACCGGTGACCATAGTAGCCGTGGTGTCCGTAGCCGTAGTAGCCATGCCCACCGTAGTAGTGGTGGCCACGACGCGCCTCGGCATCCTGGCTGACACCGGCAAATGAAACGAACAGGACCAGCGCTGGAATGAGCTTCTTGATGTAGGACATACCGATTCTCCTCGTTGCCTGTCTACCTCTGGCTTGGGAGGCGGGTGTATGATCGGATGGTTGCAATAATGCGCCTTCGTTGCTGAACAGTATATGAACGATTTGTCGGTCAGATTTTATTGGGATATTGGCAGCACCAACACGTATTTTGCTTTCCACCTGCTGCGGCCCATTGCCCACCGCTACGGCGCCCGCATCGAATACGTACCCTTGAACCTCGGATACGTTTTCCGCAAGCACAACTACGCTCTCACCGACGAACCTGCCGCAAAGATGAGGAACCGTCTGGTAGATCTCATGCGGTGGGCAAAGAAGTACAACCTCCCGTTCCGTATGCCTGATGAGTTCCCGATAAAGACCAGTCGCGTGCTGCGTGGGTCGCTGGTGATGCGTGAGTACGGTTTTGAAGATTCTTACATGGAGGATGTGTTCTCGCGCTATTGGGAAAAGAACGACGCGAGCATCGCGACTTACGAAGGGCTCGCTTCAACTGTCGCTGAACTCGGAGTGGATCCGAAGATCTTCGAAGAGAAAGCGGAATCAGAGGAAGTGTGTCAGCAGATTATCGATCTCACTGACCAGGCGTTGGCGGACGGTGTGTTCGGGGCTCCCGTGACAGCGGTCGAAGGTGAGTTGTACTGGGGTAAAGATCGGCTGGAATTTGTTGAAGATCATCTTCAAGAGCTGACCAGACGTTCTACTGTGTAGGAGCGGTTTTAACGGCGATTGCTCATCAGTTCCGATAACTCCGATGAATCGTGAGCCAGTCCAAATTCTGCAATGAATCCCGTCACGAGATTGTGTGGCGTCACGTCAAAAGCGGGGTTGTGTGCTCTCACATCTGCTGCGTGGCCAGCCAGCACCTCGTCCGGATTCCTGCTCTCGATATCGACGTCGGAACCTGATGCTGTCAGCGGGTCGAAGGTCGATGAGGGACAGGCAACGTAAAATGGTATTTCGAAGTGGTGGCACAACACCGCGAGATTGAGGGTGCCGATCTTGTTCACAACGTCCCCGTTGGCAGTGACCCGGTCCGTACCGACGATGACCAGATCCACTTTGCCCTGATCCATCAGGGATGCCGCCATGTTGTCGCAGATGAGAGTGACATCGATGCCAGCCCGGTCGAGTTCCCAGGCGGTGAGCCGTGCACCCTGCATCAGTGGCCGGGTTTCGTCGACGTAAACATGAAAGCCCACGTCTCGGGCGTGCTGGTGATACAGAGGGGCAGTTGCAGTACCTACTCTCGAAACCGCGAGAGAACCTGCGTTGCAGTGTGTCAGGATGTTGCTACCTGGCGTCACCAGCGGTGCGCCGTGTTTGCCGATCGCGAGACAAATCGCCTCGTCTTCCTTGTGGATTGCCCGGGCTTCCTCCACCAGCGCCTCGTAAGTTCCGGCTCGCGTGACGAGGCGGTCGATTGCCCAGAACAGGTTGACCGCAGTAGGGCGTGCGGTTTTGAGGTAACCGGCGTTTTGCGCAATAGTCTCGCGAAATCTGTCTGTTTCGACGTGGCGCATCGATTGAGCCAGCGCATAAGCTGCGGCAATACCAATCGCCGGAGCACCGCGAACGGCCAGCGTGTTTATTGCGTGCCAGGCGTCTTCGAGGGTGTGGAGTTTCAGAAACTCGACTGTCCCGGGCAGTTTCCGCTGATCGAGGATAACAAGCGTCTCATCTTCCCAACTGAGCGTATCCGGAATGCTGATCATGCGGTGACCTGAGAAAGAGCCCTGGCTTTGGCGAGGTAAGTCACCAGTAAACCTCCACAATCACGCGCGTTGCTCCCCAGGACGAAGATGCCGTCTTCATGTCCGCGGGTGGCAAAGACGAGCGGACGACTGACGTTTCGAGACAGGAGCTCGTTGACCGCTTCTGCCATCTGTGGGCTCCCGTATGGCACATCCGGTGGGGTTTCCGGGAGATCAAGCGCTGCGTTCCATAATTCCGGGCTGTGTACGTGGAACACCCACTGAACCCTGCTATCTGCCTGGTAGATCATGGCATGGGTCAGCGTTTCCGATGATGGCGGCTGGTGACCGCTCGCGTCGACCCAGAAACGGTCGAGGTTGCAGCCGGTTATCCGGACGAGGTTTTCCTGGGTGAGTTCAGACTCTCCGCTGGTCTGGCTAGCGGTGATGATGAAACTCTCATCAGAGTCCTTCATGCTCAGGTTACCGTAACCAAAGCCGTCATAGCGGTCAGGATGATGTCCAAGAATCTCGAGTTGCCGGAAGATCGACCGCCATGCGGCCAGTTGAGCAAGTATTTCCGGCTCAACCGGGTCCCCGGGCGGGTCGAGTTGATAAGCGAACTGGATGGTTCCCTCAGGTTTAGTCACGAGTAAAATTACCGAAACGCTCACACAAGCATACAAGAATGGGTGAAAAATGAGTCAGAACCTCGAGGTCAGTAAAGCAGCTGGAGCGCTGGGTGCGTTTGTCAGCGGTGCCACGTTGAGTGAGATAGCGTCGTCAGATGCGCTCTTTGCAGAAACCCTGGATCGTGTTCATGAGCACGAGGTCATTTTCCTGAGGGACCAGGATGTCCCCGCCGTCGACTTTCAGAGCTTCGCCCGGCGGTTCGGGGAGGTGTTGCCGCACCTGGCGTACGAGACCGTGGGAGATGCGGCGGATGTCCAGATCCTGGAAAGCACCCCGGAAAACCCATCCAAGATTGAAGTGTGGCACTCGGACATGACGTTCAGTCAGACACCTCCCACCTATACGATTCTGCATGGTCAGATTATTCCCGAGTATGGCGGGGACACATTGTGGGCGAGCGCTACAGCCGCTTATGAGGGTTTGTCCGAGCCCATGCAGAGATTTGTCGAAAAGCTCACGGCCGTGCACGATTTTCGCCATGGGTTCAAAGAGAGCCTGGCGGAACCCGGTGGTGAGGAGCGACTGGCCAATGCCATAGCTGCCAACCCGCCGGTAGAACACCCTGTGGTCCGAACCCACCCCGCGACCGGACGCAAAGCGTTGTATGTAAACGCGCTCTTCACGACACACATCAAAGAACTATCACCGCTGGAGAGCAGACGTGTTCTCGACTTCCTCATCAAACACACGGTCACCGAGGAGTACACAGTCCGCCTTTCCTGGGCACCGAACACCGTGGTTGTCTGGGACAACCGCTCGACACAGCACAAACCGGTAAATGACTTTTTCCCGCAACATCGCAAACTCCATCGGGTCACGATCAAGGGAGATCGACCCGTATGACGGGTCACTGATGTCATGACGCGCCAGTTTGGCTTATTGAAAGAGCGGCGATTTGCGCCCTTGTTCCACACCCAGTTTCTGGGCGCATTTAATGACAACCTTTTCAAAGCCGCACTTTCGCTGATCTTCGTATACAGCGGGCTGATCTCTGCAGAAGCGACGGACGTTTTTGTCAACGCGGCAGCCGGGCTGTTCATTTTGCCGTTCTTTCTTTTTTCGGCGACAGCCGGACAACTGGCGGACAAGTACGAAAAGTCCTGGATGGTTCGTCGCATCAAAGTTGCTGAAATTGTTATTGCCGCGTTTGGTGGCCTCGCGGTTTATTCACAGAATGTGTACGCGATGCTGGTTGTTCTATTTCTGCTGGGTGTGCAATCGACGTTTTTCGGCCCACTCAAGTACGCGATCCTCCCGCAGCAACTCGACGAATCGGAGTTGGTTGGTGGCAACGCTCAGATAGAAATGGGCACGTTTGTCTCGATACTGCTCGGCACGGTCGCCGGGGGAATCGTCGCTATACAGGCCAACGTGAATTTCTGGCTGACCGCGGGTGTTGTGGTTGTGGCAGTCCTCGGATATCTCGCGAGCCGTGCGATACCCGTGTGTCCTGCCGCGGTACCCGATCTCAACGTGGAGTGGAATATTTTCCGCTCGACGGCAGCAATCATGAGGAATGCCAGAAACGACCGTCCCATCTACCTGTCGATTCTCGGCATCTCGTGGTTCTGGCTCATCGGGTCAGTCATCCTTGCCCAGATCCCGAATCTCACGAAAGTCCACCTGTTGGGTGACCAGACGGTTGTGACTTTCATACTGTGTATCTTCACGGTTTCCGTGGCAATTGGTTCGCTGGCCTGTGAACGTCTCTCATCCGGCGGTGAAGACGGCAAACCCCACGTTGAAATAGGCATAGTTCCGCTGGGGGCGGCGGGTATCACCCTGGCCGGGATCGATCTCTATTTTGCGATTGCGGGCGCAGGAGCACCGATGTTGCGGGACTGGTTTGGTTTTCTCGCAGCCCCCGGTGCCTGGCGGGTCGTACTTGACGTTTTCGTGATTGGCGTGTCCGGTGGGCTGTACATCGTGCCGCTCTACGCATTCATCCAGGCGCGCTCACCGGAAACTCACCGCGCGCGCATGATCGCGGTGATCAACATCCTGAATGCGGTCTTCATGGTTGCGGGAGCGGTACTTGCGATCGTGTGGCTTGGGGTAGCAGGCCTGTCTATCCCCAGCCTGCTTCTGCTGGTCATGACTGCCAATATCCTGGTCACCGTTTATCTCATCCGGCAGTTTCCCGCATTCGGTGCCCATTTCGTCAGCCTGATCAAAGCGATTCCAGGAAAGCGATAAGCGCTTCTTCTTCCTCGTCGGTGAGCGTAAACCCCGGGACGCGTTCTGCTGTTGTCGTTTGATAATGGTGTAATACCGCACGTAAATCTTCGACGCTCCCGTCGTGCATATATGGTGCCGTGTGAACCACCTGTCTCAGCGTCGGCGCCCTGAAAGCATGTGAGCTGCCATTGACGCCGGTCACATGAAATACGGGATCTGCGGTGGTGACCTCGTGTTTAACGGGCCCTGAGAAATTGAATGATGCGTGGCACATCGAACACCCGAGGCGTTCGGAGAAGAAGAGATCCATCCCCCGCAGCGCGTCGTCGGTCATCGATTCCCTGCGATCATGGAAAAGGTACTCGTCAAATGGGCTTTGTGGGGCCCGGATGGTCCGAACGTAGGTTGCGAGAGCTTTAACGAGGGTGCCGGTCGTGACTTCCTCACCGGGGAATGCTTCCTCGAAAGCGTCTTTGTAGGTGGTGTCGACAAGGAGATCGGCAAGATTGGTGTCGGTATACCCCATTTCCAGTGGGTTTTCATTGGTTAATGGGATCAGGTGCTGCTGTTCCAGCTCCGTGATGCCAGCATCGTCCCAGCCGAAGCTCGAGTTGAACGCGACATTGTAGAGGGTTGGGGTATTGCGGCTGTGTTCCTCACCCGTGGCGCCGATAGCGCGAGGGAGGCCATCTGCGAAGTGGCGCTTTGGATCGTGGCAGGAGGCGCAACTGAAATTCCCTGTCACCGACAGTCGGGGTTCGCTGAAGAGCAGTTCGCCGAGGAGTGTCTTTTCCGGAGTTGGTGGGTTCCCCCTGGGGTAAATGGGCTCCGGGTAGATCTGCCCGTAAAGCGGCAGGCAGACGGCAAGCGTCAGACCCGCCGCTGCGATCGACCTTACCAAGCCCGCTTGTTGTTTGACGACAGGCCCTGTGAGATGGACGCGAGTTGTTTCCGTTCGTTGACCCAGGCCACGAAAGCTTCTTCGCTCTCGCTGAGCGATCCGTTCTTTTGCTCGATCCAGACGTCGAACTTGCTCATTAACTCATCAGCGAGCTCACGCTTGTTGCGAAACAACACCATGTAGGATTGTTTGGTCTCGTCCAGGAATCCGAGTTTCAGGAAAGCTTCAGCCCGGTATTCCGTGGCCTCATGAAAGTTCGGGTTGATTTGTAACGCGTAGTTGTAAGCGCCGATCGCCTTGCGGTACTCGCCGTTCTGCCGCAGGGCAAATCCCAGCTCGTTGGCCGCTTTGTAGTTCTCGGGGCTTTGCTGCAGGGCGTCAGTCTGTTTCGCTATTGCCTTGTCGAATTCTTTGCGCGCTTTTTTGAGGTAGTTTTCGCGTTTCTTGTCTGTTGAAGCCTTGTCAGCTTTACCAAGATTCTTGAGCGCCTTGTCCCGGTGTTTGATGCCAGCGCGGAACGCTTTTGCTGACCGTTGTTCGGGCGTCAGCCCCCGGCCTGAAACAGAGGCGGGCGCACTCAATCCTCCACCGCCGCCACTCCCGGCCGCGGAGACGCTTTGCGTGCTCATCGATCCGGCCAGCAATAGAACCAATGCGAAATAGACTGCTGATTTACTCCTGATAGTCATGGCAACACCTCACTTGCCTCATTTGCGGGGGAGGATATGCTCTTGAAATACGTTTTTCCAACCAGGGACAGACAATGAAGAGAATTGTCGGACTGCTACTGTGCATCTCGATCTTGGGACCGGCATATGCTGAAGATGCTGAAACCGCTGCTGTGGCTGAAGCCCGGGCGGTTATGGATGAGTTTCTCAAGACCTTCAATGCCCGCGACGAAGAGGCCTGGGCGGATACGCTGCTCTTCCCCCATGTTCGCATAGCAAGTGGAACGGTCATGGTGCACCCGGACAAGGCCGCGTTTGTTGCTGCCCGGGATCTCGATGAGTTTGCGCGGACCAACAACTGGAACCACAGTGAATGGGACAGCGTCGAGCTGATCCAGGCCGGTCCGGACAAGGTCCATTTCAAAGTGGTTTTCTCCCGCTTCAACCCCGCAGGTGAGCGCTACGTCACGTTCGATTCTCTGTACATCCTTCAGAAGGTAGATGGCAGGTGGGGAATCCGGGCACGTTCGAGCTTCGCTCCCTGATAGTCGCATTCCAAGCATGTACGACACGCTCGATCGCCATCTTGCCGAAGCCGGTGATCTCGCACATGCCACCGTGCCCATGGGAATGCTGCTTGCCTGGTGCGTGAACATGCATCTCGTGAGTACGGATGTGACCAGGGAGCACGAGCGTCTGATACTGCGGATACGTTTTGGCGAGGCGAAAGGCAGTGAACTGCTGGTTGCTGCGGGAGGGGACCTGACGAGAGATCTCTTCAACGACGATGGATGTGAATTCCTGGATCGCTACTACGATACGTATATGACGGACTTCGATGAGGAGTTCGATGAGTCGACATACCAGGTTGCTGACAACTATCAGAATTACGAAAGGGTCGCGGCGTTTTTGACGAAGGCATTTATGACCGGCAGACGACACCGGAACCAGCCGTTGTTTTCCAGCCTGTCCTTTTCCAGTCTTTTCAGGGGCCTGCGCCGTTGGCTGAATTGAACCTGCGTGACGTGGAAGTCTTCAAACCTTACACGGATGAGTTTCCGGAACATCTGCTGCTTGCTGAAGGTGTGGATGATGATCTGCTCGATCGTTGGATACACGCGGAAATACTTCGGATCGCCCGCTATGAGGGAGAAATTGTTGGGGTTTACGCCATGGACCGGCGCTCTTCAGAACAGACCCAGTTTGATCTGCATGGGATTGTGGTCGAGCGGGGTACCCGGCGTCGCGGGCTCGGACGTTGGCTCACGGGCCATGCCCTTGGGGTCGCTGAATCGAAGGGAGGCCGGACGGTCTGGCTCAAGTCGCCTGGCCGTAGTGACTGCTTCCGACGTATGGGTTTTGTAGATATTGCAGACGGACTTCGTTTTGACGCGATTCCTGAATGAGACTATCTTCGTGAAAATACCATTCATTGGAGCTGTGCATGTCGAGGGTTGATCAGATCAAAGCGGAAGACTGGCCTGAAGAGCTGAAGGCGATGCTGAAACCTGAACTCATGACCGATCTCGAGCAGGGCCTGATGCGTTATTGGGCGCACACCCCGGAGCTCGTCAAAGGTCTCGTTGCATTCTCGGGCGGGCTCAAACTGAATAGAACCCTTCCGGAGAAACTGGTTGAGCTCGTCAGGTTGCGGATTGCGTTTTTTAACCAGTGCCGCAGCTGTATGGCCATTCGATACACGGACGCTATCAATGACGGTCTGACGGAAGACCTGGTGTGTTCCCTCGAAAGACCCGCGGAATCAGATGACCTGACGGACGCCGAAAAAGCCGCGATCCGCTTTGGTGAGTTGATGGCGACGGATCATCTGTCGATCAACGACGACGTCTATGACGAACTCAGGAAGCACTTCTCACAACCCCAGATTGTGGAACTCGGCATGATTGCCGCCTTTTTTGTCGGGTTTGGCAGGCTGGCCGCGACCTATCACATGGTGGGCGAATTACCTTCCGCGTTTCAGGAGAGTGAAGAAGAGATCTCTCCGTGGGGTAACGAGGCGGTTGTCGTCAGATAGCTTCCTCGACAACCTTCGCGGCTAAAAGGCACCTCTAATAACCTATTCGGTGCTCAGCGCGAGTGCTGCGGGGACTGTAGCAAGGCAGGCTTCGCAGGTAATGGCGGGTCCCAT
>JANQFF010000454.1 GCA_028277965.1 Pseudomonadales bacterium | reverse complement strand
GGCTCTGGAAGCAGAGGTTCAGGAACTGCGAGATCGTGAGGCCATTCGGGAAGTTATTCATCGTTATTGCCAGGCTGTCGATCGGTGTGATCTCGAGATGCTGAAGTCCTGCTACTGGGAAGACGGCTACGACGATCATGGCTTTTTTGCGGGTAATGCCCATGACTTCGCTGACTATGTCATTCCCTGTCTTGAACGTGTTGACTCCAGCATGCATTCGATCACCAATACACGTTTCCGATTCGACGGGGATCGTTGTGCCTGCACCTCTCAGTGGCACGTCATTCACCGCCTGGCACACGATGGTGGCTTCACGGATTTTTGGCATGACGGCAGATACCTGGACGTATGGGAGAAACGTGATGGTGAGTGGAAACTTCTGCATCGCGTCATAGCAGGAGACTTTGACCGCTGGATTCATACAATCGATATCCGGACCGGAATACAGGGACCGAACAGCGGCCTTCGTGGTTGTCGCGGTGCGGAGGATCCGGGAAACCTCTGGTTCGATCTGTTGAAACATCGACCCGACAGACCTGCCATGGACGATCTGTGGGCTGGCTTTCATGCCATAAGTGAGGCTGACAGAAACGGCTGATTCCCCCCTCGTGAGCAGGCAGCCGCTTGACAATACGGGTTCGTTGAAGTCCGCTGCCGTCGTGGGGCTGCTCTGCCTCACGAACCTCTTGAGTTACCTGGATCGAACGGCTTTATCGATTCTGCTGCCGCCCATTCGTGCGGAATTTACGCTCTCTGATACTCAACTCGGTGTGTTGACGGGCATTGCTTTTGCGGCGTTTTACGCGGTTGCCGGGATCCCGATTGCCTACCTGGCTGATCGCTGGTCACGGACATCCATCATATCGATATCGGTTGCAGCCTGGAGCCTTGCGACTGCGCTGACGGGGGCGGCTGGAAACTTCCTGCAGCTTTTTCTCGCCAGAATGGGAACCGCCGTCGGCGAGGCTGGTGCGCTCCCGCCAACCCATTCCCTCTTCAGCGATATGTTCTCAGCGGAAAGGCGGGCTGGTGTCCTGGCGGTGCACAGCGC
>JANQFF010000421.1 GCA_028277965.1 Pseudomonadales bacterium | reverse complement strand
ATCATTGTGGAGCATCGTCAAGCGCGACCGCCCTCGGCAGATGACCCGGCAAATCCGGATTGATCAGGCGACAGAAAGGATGGTCCTGGCAAGTGATGTCCATACACGCGACGGCGCACTGCTTGTGCTGGCGCGGGGGCAGTCACCAGGGCCAGCGCGCACCTTAGGCAAGCTGGGCTGGCGCGATAGAGTTGAAGAGGAGATGATCTTTCGTGTCTGAGGAATCAACACGAAAGGATTCGCATGCTGACGGTCAATGATCGCGACTCAAGCAACATCATCCAGTTCTTCCAGGAGCTTCCGGACCCTCGTTCTACAGTGAATCGCCGGCATCTTCTCGGCGATGTCATTGTGATCTCCATCTGTGGTGTGCTCGCCGGATGTGATGGTCCAACGGCAATCGCCAAATGGGCCGGGTTGAATGACGTGTGGCTGAAGAAACACCTCGCGCTTCCGGACGGGATTCCTGCGAAGGATACTTACAGGCGTGTCTTATCCCTGCTCGACCCGCGAAGTTTCCAACAATGTTTCTGCCAGTGGATTGATTCCCTCAGCATTCTGAGCGACGAGGAGAAGGCCAGCCACAGGAAACTCATCGCCATTGATGGCAAAGCACTGCGGCGATCTCACGATGGGAAAAATGGCCTGGGAGCACTGCATATTGTCAGTGCCTGGGCGTCCGACCAGGGGATCAGTCTCGGCCAGGTATCGACCGGGGAGAAGTCGAATGAAATCACCGTGATTCCCGTATTGCTGGATCAGCTCGACCTGAAAGACTCGCTGATTACGATCGATGCGGCCGGCTGTCAGAAGGCGATTGCGACACAGATTGTTTCCGGTGGTGGTCACTATCTTCTGGCTCTTAAGAAGAATCATCCCACGCTTTATCACGAAGTGGAGTCCCTCTTTCTGGACCATCTGGATGATGACTTTTCCCGTTGTCCAGTCAGCCGGCATGAAGAAACGGAAACCAGCCACGGTCGTCTCGAGCACCGCATGTACTACCAGATAACGGCACCGAAGAAGTTGTATGGTTGCTCCGACTGGGCAGGTCTGAAGTCTATTGGTATGGCATTAAGACTCTACGAACAGGACGGTGTCGAGCGCATGGATGCCCGTTTCTACCTTTGCAGCCTGCGTCGTAACGGGAAGCAGTTCGGTCACGCTGTCCGCAGTCACTGGGGAATCGAAAACTCGCTTCACTGGTGTCTCGACATGACTTATCGGGAAGACGAAAGCCGAGTCCGCGACCGGAACTTCGCCGACAACCTCGCGTGGCTCCGTCGCCTCACGTTGAGCCTCATCAAGCAGCATCCAGGCAAGGAAAGCCTTGCGATGAAGCGTCGCATGGCGGGATGGAGTGTCGACTACATGATGCAACTCCTTACAGGCAAACACACTTAGTTCGCGCTGGCCCTGGACACTGGGGCGATCCATCCGCAGATCGTACTGCGGCGGATTAGGTGACCGAACCGCGTCGAGATGTCTTCGATGCGGTACAGCGGCAAATGATCGCCGTACTTCGCCAGTGTGCAGTACGCCAGCAGACCGGCCCCGGC
>JANQFF010000357.1 GCA_028277965.1 Pseudomonadales bacterium | reverse complement strand
CGGCAAGAGGATGCTGCACTAGTTCACTGAACACGGCTCCGCGGTTGAGCAGATTCCACACCCGCGTGTTTCCCCCATAGTCGAGTCCGAACTCGTCGGGGTTACGCCCTTTCGCCTGATCGTCCGCGGGACCGGCGTACACTGCATCCCGTGCCTCTCGCAGTTTGTCACCGGAGAGCAACTCAGGGAGCAAAGCCACGCCATACTCATGCAGGTGGTCAATTGCTTCCCCGGCAGAACCCGCCATCGGCGGAAAAACGCCAGGTGATTCCGCAGATCTGACGCTCCCCATCAGCCCGGCCCCTCGAACGGTTTCAAGTTTGCCGCCAGCTCAAGCCCCAACAATTCATGTAATTCAGGGCTGAGTGTCGCCTTGGTTACATCCGAAAGCCCCACATTGAAGTTCCATTGTGGACGAATGAACGAACGGCTGTAGTAACCGAAAAGAAGTCCTCGCTCTTCGTCCTGCGTCCTGTTGGCGCCAGATGTGTGCCAGAGCCGACCTTCCATTGCTACTACACTGCCTGCTTTTGCCTCAAACGGAATCATCTTTTCCGCAATGTCAGCCGGAACGTCTTCCATGCACTCAAAGCGATGGCTCCCCGGCAAAAACAGCGTCGCCCCATTCTCACCACGGACGTCATCCAGGCACCAGATGACGTTGAGGCTCCATGGCGCATGCCAGGGTTCCGGGAGCACAAGCGCAAGATCGGAGTGAACGAACATCGAGTCGCTGCCTGGTTTGGCGATATTGGCCGTGAAGTTTGAAATGACAAAATCATCATCGAGTACGTGGCGAGCAACTTCCAACGCCAGTGGATGTGAGATCAGTTCGATAAAAACCGGATCGAGATCGAGCAGATTGAACACGCGTACGTTGTTCGGATTCGGATCCAGTCCCTCGATGTATGTCGAGATACCTCTGCGTTCACTTTCTGCAGCGGCTTTAACCAGACGACTGCGAACGTCAGCGGTCTTCGACGGTCCCAGGACGTCTTCAATGACACAGTAACCGTGCTCGTCCAGGCTTCTTTTGTGCGCTTCAGTGAACATTCAAAGTCAGTTGCAAAACTGTATTGAGACTCTAGTATCCTTACATAACTCGGTCAGCGAAGCTATCGGCCATTTGTTCCAGGGAAAGGTCAGAAAACTGGGGGAAATATGACTATGGAAACAACAGGTGGAGCGGTCATCGCTCAGACGCTGGCCAGACTCGGTGTTAAGGATGTATTCGCTTTGCACGGTGGGCACCTGGATGCCTTTCTGGTGGCCTGCCCCGACGAAAACATCCGTCTCATAGATTTCCGCCATGAAGCTTCCGCGGGTCATGCCGCAGATGCATACGCGAGATCGTCTGAAGCGGGATTTGGAGTTTGCGTCATTACTGCGGGGCCTGGATTCACAAACGCGATTACACCCATAACCAGTGCATACGTCGACGCAATACCTACGCTATTCATCGTCGGATCGCCACCGTTGCGCGAAGTGGAAACCAATCCATTGCAGGGTGGATTCGATCAGATTGCCGTGGCCGCCCCCATAACAAAGTGGGCGCATCGCGTCACCAATACCGAACGCATTCCGGATCTGATCGAAAAGGCTGTGCGTATCGCCACATCAGGCAGACCTGGACCCGTACTCCTCGATATCCCCATCGATGTCATGTTCATGCCTGTCAGGCAAGCCATGTTCCCGGTAGGCAGCCGTCCTGTCGTGACAGATCAACCCGCACCTTCCCGCAGCGCTGTCACTCAAGCACTCGAGTCGCTCCGCAACGCAGAGCGCCCGCTCATCATCGCCGGAGGGGGAGCGGTATTCTCGCGATGTTCATCATCAATACAGCGCTTTGCTGAAGTGTCCGGTGTGCCGGTAGCGGCAAACTCAATGGCAAGAGGCATCCTCCCCGAAAGCCACCCTCAGTACGTTGGCGGTATTGCGGGTGTAGGCGGTGCTGTTGCCCGGGGCAACCCACCGGACGTAGTAATAATGGCCGGCGCGCGGGCAGGCATGTTTCTGGGTGGCCGCTCAGGGTCGATCATTCCGAACGATGCGATTGTTATTCAAATCGACGTCGACGGTTCGGAGATCGGCCGGCTTCGACCGGTTGATCAGTCCATCATCGCGGACTGCAATGAAGCTTTCGAAGCGTTTGCCGATGAGGCCCAAGACCTGCAGTGGCCGGACCGGACGTCCTGGTTAGAAACCCTGCAAGCCGGCCGCTATCCCTATGAACCCATCTTCGGTGAGGCACCTAAAGAAACCAGGCCCGGCGTGCTGCATCCTTATCACGCCGTTAAAGCGGCCATGGATGCCTTGAATGAAGATACCGTGGTCATCATGGACGGTGGTGAATCCGCTGGATGGGCTGCTGTCAATGTACGCTCCGCGGGTCCCGGACTATGTATGGCCAACGGCTACCTTGGCTGCCTGGGTATCTCCCAGGGTTTTGCCATTGGCTCCGCGATTGCCAATCCTGATCGCTCCGTCGCGATTTTCAGCGGTGATGGCGCTTTTGGATTCAATCTTCAGGAGCTCGATACCATGGTGCGGCACGAATTACCAATCGTGGCCATTGTCCTGAACAACGCGTGTTGGGCCATATCCAGAACAGGTCAGGACATCGTGTTTGGAGAGAATCGGCGCAGTATTGTGGGTTTAAGCAGTACGAGCTACGACCAGGTAGCGGTTGCCCTTGGGGGAGCCGGTGAAACAGTTACGACATATGAACGTATCGCGCCCGCTGTAAAAGAAGCCCTGGCTTCTCGCATACCCACTTGTATCAATCTGATAGTCGACGCAGACGTGGTCAATCCGGCAATTTCCAACATGGTGGGTGACCCCAGCATCCCTGACGAAATCATGATCCCTTACTATGAGAATATCCCAACCTGAACACACGCCTCTGAAGGGCTAGGCGAGCGGTTCAGACGGATCTTCACTGGTGACAAACCACTCCCATCTCTCGACCAGGGCACACCACCCTACCCAGAATTCACGAGTTTCCGGCATCTGAAAAATTTCATAGGTATTCAGGTGACCCACATTTTCCGGGTAATAGTTAACGTATAGCACTTTCTTACGATCACCATGATCGCGTACCGTCCACAGATAGCAGTATCCACCGAGGTGCGTCTTAATTGCCTCATCCGCCTTTTTGGTCTCCTCGATAAAAGCTTCCCAGTTTTCACTATTAACCTCGACGATGTTCACACCGTAGTAAGGGGCCGGTGTATCCATAAATTCTTTTGAAAACCGCAGAGCCAATACATCTGCTTCAAGTGCGGGTAATCCCATGATGTCCTCCTAAGTATCTCGGCGGGCCAGGTAGTGAAACTATAGTATCTATTTATTGATCTTGCTGATACCTGGGTAAAGCAGAAACCCACGCGCGGCCGATCTTCAGTCGCGACTGGTCGCAGCGCCGTATAGCCAGTTTCCCAAAGCGTCTTTAATAATCCGATGGACATCACGCTCCTGGTGGTGGAACCAGTAGTTAGCGGCAGCACCTAGGTGGGTGAGTACCAGGTAAGCAGTCAACTTGCTGGGAAGATCGCGACGAATCGATTCTTCCTCGAAGCCTTTCTTCACAATCTCGTCAAGTACTTCCAGCAGTTCGACGGCTGTCTCTTTTCTAAGTGTTTCGTCTCGATTGAGCATATGGTCCATGGCCATATTGACCATGCCAGGCGAGGTGGAGGCGTAATAATCTGCGAAGACTGACCCAACTATACGAAGCGCCTGGATTGAATCTGCCGGTTCAATGACCTCCAGTTGATGCCTGACCTTATCCGCCAGACGCCGGTTGTATTCGACCATCAATCCGGATTTAGTCTTGAACGTGCGGAAAAACGTCGCTCGCCCAACGCCTGCAGCCTCACAGATATCTTCGACCGAGATCTCGTGGTAAGGCTTGTGTTCCAGAAGTTCGATTGCCGCATCTAGAAGCCGCTGACCATTATCGATACGTCGTTTAGTGCGCCCGTCAACAATGGGATTCGGATTAGCCAACCAGAACACTCCTCATGCGTGTCCGGCTCATTCTAACAGCAAGCAGCTTCAATCCTGCGACAGTCATTTGCACCTGCAAGCAGTGATGAAACTCCCGTATCACTTCTAACCCAAACTAGGTGGTACTTGAACGTTCCTCAGCTTTGTAACCGGCAACTTTGTCCCAAAGAGCCAGATCCGCCGTACCATCCGCTTCAACCACATGCTCTCTCAGCTCCTCGTAAGACTGCGGGTCTCCAGCAAGGCGAAGCGTTCTGCGAAAGAAGACGAAGATCCCCCAGAGATTGAACAACACGCAGAGAACGGCGACCTCAATCCGGATGAGATCGACAAAGAAAATGAACGAGATGTATTGCAGGTGAAACTCAGGCGCAACAGGCAACATTCTGATCGAGGCGCGGGGACAGGGCGGTGCCATGCACCAGATACTTAAGTTGAGTAAAGCAAGACTCAGAAATATCAACTCTATCTCAAAGCGAAAAACGGCCCCTTCGATGACCCCATTGAGCGCGATGAGTCCCAATATCAGAGCCAGCGAGGCGTGCATCTTGTGACCCTTCTTGTCGCGGAACCATATATAGGTGTTCAGGCGTTCGTTAACGAATACCCACTTCGGAGGCTTGTAGTAAAAATCATCGAAGATCTCGTACAAACCTGTCCCCAGATAAATCACGACCTCAACCCAGAGTACAACCGTGAGCGCGGTGGTGAGCGGATAAAGCTCCGTTGCCGTTAACATGCAAATTTCCCGTCGTAGTTCTTTGAGACTGCTGCTCGAATACTTTCCTACACAGTACAGCCCGAGACGCTATGACGGTATGTCACCACTTATGCGAAAAGCACTTTTTGTTATGCCGACGGAACCATTTCGTATCGAGATCAGCCCAGACACCAGTGACCTGTCCATCGCTGCAGCGACAACAAACTCCACGCCTACCTCAGCAAACTCCAGCCGTTCAGCATGCGCCTGGGAACGCGTGCTGAAGTTGAAGCTTCATTGTCCGAATGCATAACCTGGATCCTGATCTGCAAACGCTCCCTCCAATATCCTGTCGGCAGGACGAAAGCCTGCGTTCTCCAGCGGCAGGTCCAGCCTGGAACCATTTTCGCCTCCCAGGAAGATCGTCAGTTCAGAGGCCGGATCCTGAGCTTTGACATACAGGTTGTCACAATCGGTCCCTGCAACGACCAGTCTGAGCCTGTTTCCTGCAGGCACTTTGACGGAAATCGGGTACAACTCAACGGGTACAGTTATCCGTTCACTAGGTAGGACATCCAACATGTCAGCTTCGCTTTGCGAATGAAACGCTTGACCATCGTGAGGGCGCGGGCATTCACTGGTCTTTCGATGTCGCAGGTCAAGCCAGCCTTCGCTCAGGTACGTTGACTCACCGGCTGGTGAAAGTTCTTCCAATGTGACATGGATTGCACCACCGGTTGTTGTCGTCGCCATCTCGAGCCAGAGTGTCGCGATGCCAGTAATCTCGATATCTTCCACGAGTTCTCGCCCGGTAAAGGCCATACTCTTGCTCGCCCTGACGTTCAGATCCGGGTGGCGGATATACTCATCGCGCAGCATGAATCGCATGCGACCACAGTTCCCCATACCAACTTCATAATCAACGACGTAATCGACTGTAGACTCATCGGGGCTTACGTCAGACAGACCACCATCAATTACGGCTTCTGTGCCCTGCATTTTGCCGTCTAGAAACAAGGTCTGACTGGTGCATTCCGGCAGAGGCCACTCGTTAGTGCCCTTCCAGACGATTTCTCGTGAAGTGGTTGACGTTGAGAAGATCATCTCGGGTTCATCCATGATGCCGTTGTCGATCCCTTTCAACCAGTAGTCAAACCAGCGCAGCGGTTCCATGGTCGGTAACACACCATGGTTCCACGGGCCCACGATAATGCGCTTTGGTACCGTGAGTGCCCGAAAGAGATCGATACAGGCGCCCGGGAAGGTCATGTCCCACCAGCCAGTCTGCAGATACACGGCGGTATTGGATCGATTCATGCGTTCGAATTCGTCAAAGGCGTCCTGTAGCTGACCGAGTTCCGGGCACGGTGGTTCCGGCGCGTTTTTCAACCCTGCGCGAATCATAATCTCACGGGTCACATTCGCCATTCTGTCCTCGCTGGCACTGTCGGCATACAGAGGCGCCCTACCTGCCTGCGCTTCATCAAAAAGTCTTTGCCCGTCCTCACCGTCAACAGGTGCAGCAAGATCAGCGCTGTCCTGACCCTTGCGCATATCCGACCAGTCCCTGGCAAAACCAATCAACGTCAGGCCACCGTCAAAGGTGGCATTCATTATTGAGGGGGGAATCTGCGGGATGACACAGGTGAGATGCTTCGGATGGTAGACCATTGTCAGCAACTGGATTACACCTTCCCAGGAACCCCCAATCATGCCGACCTTGTCGGTCGCCCAATCCTGCTCAGCAATCCAATCCACAACCTGGGCAACATCAGCACCGTTACGCCAGTTCTGGCCCGCGTGCGTACCAAAAGACGCACCGGTACCGCGAAAATCAACGCTGACCACGTTGTAGCCGTAATGAATCAGTTGCTTACATGCAGGTCTTTGTTCATAGGCTGTGATCAGCGAACCAACCGGCAGATGCTCCGTTAGCTTTGCGTACTTTGGCGCATTGAACTCGTTTTCCTTCTTGTAGTAAGCACGACGGTAGCCTGTTGCCAGCACAACGGTGGGTTTTGGTCCCGGCAACAACTCATCGTTCATGGTCGGTTTCAGAACATCTACGGCAATCCGACAGCCATCTTCGACGATGACATACTCAGAGGAACGGTCATAACCATTGGCAACAGTCTCTGAAAAACCTTCATAAACATTGATATCTGATTTCACTGGAATCCTCCTGGCGCGGGTCCGCTACGCTTACAATAAGTGGCACTGCTGAAAAGCACAGCATCGTCCGTACGACGGTGTAACCTATTTGACACTATTTAACGAAGGAACAACCAGCATCTTCACGTGTTGCGCGTTGGTCTCGAGACTCTCGAACGTGTGCGCAACCTTGTCCAGAGGGACCTGACCGGAGATCCAGGGTTGCCAATGAATCTTTCCGGACGCGAGCATCTGTAATGCCGTCGCAAACTCGTCCTGCTCATAGAAACTCACAAAACGAATTGTCACTTCTTTGCTGATAGCTATGGATGGGGTGATTGCCTCCTGTCCATGGGATATACCCGCAACGACAATGTCAGAACCACCCGGCACAGCCTGAATGCTCTTATCAATCATGCCGCTGACCCCGGTACAGTCATACACCGTCACCGGCTCTGAGTGGTCAATGTGCGAGAATGGCGTGTCCGCATTGGCATCAACGACAACGCTTGCACCTGTCTGACCTGCGAGATCTCGACGAAACGAAGATAAATCCGAAGCAACAATTTCCGCGCAACCCCTGGATTTCAATGCCGCAACCACCGCAAGACCAATGGGCCCGCATCCGAGAACGACAGCCTGCTTCGCAACAGCCGCAGAATTCACAGCATGCAGACCAATCGCCAGCGGTTCGGTAAGCGCAGCTGCTTCGGTTGCCAGGTCATCCGGTATTTCCAGGAGAAACTCTTCGGCGAGCAGGAAGTACTCAGCGTACGCCCCGTCAATGAGGGGGGTTGCTCCGTGGGGTACGCGTTCCTGATCACCGCTCAAAAATGGCACACTCAGGACACGCGCGCCTGTTTCGAGTGCCTGGACCGTATCGGGTCCAAACTCGACAATTTCTCCTACAAACTCGTGCCCGAGAACAACGCCCCTGTCCAGAATCTCCTTTGGAACACCGGCTGCGATACCCATGTCATAGAAGCTCTGCGCATGACGGTAAAGGTGTAGATCCGAACCGCAAATACCACAGGCGAGCGTTTTGACTAAAACCTGGCCCGGTCCGGGACCAGGTATCGGCCGCTCTTCCAAAGACAAACTGTCGGGACGCATGACGACTGCACGCATCACAGGGACTCGCCGATGACGACCACAGCATCCGAGGATAGACCTTGCGCCTCGCAGAGAAAGCGGTAACCAGCCAGAACATTGTGAGCATCCGCGATCGAAACCACGGTGCCGTCCTCGTCGACATTGATGTTCGTGCCGTTGATCATGAACCAGACAACTGTTTCACCCATCTGGTCGGCCGGTATGGTGAGCGTGTGAACGGAGCCGGCTGGTTCAAAAAGAAACGATCCTGCCTCGTTTACGGTGTCCGGATACTCTTCGTAGTACCACCGACCCTCGATCGTGAAAGCGTACACCGGCCCTGTGTGATAGTGCTTGATCACGGTCGTACCGGGTTGCATCCGATTGCGTGTGATCCAGATGTTCTGCGCGAGATCCACCATGAGTAGCTGGATCAGTGTGCCGTCACCAATATCAACGAATGGCGCAGCTTCGCTGCCAACATGAAGCGCTTCTGTCAGCCCCTCTGCGGGGATGATAGGTATGCGAGTGGGATCAGTCATTGCTTAGGCCTTTGCTCGTCATGAATCAAGTCGCGGTACTCAGTGCACGGCGGTCATACTCTGCTCGTGCCTCTTCGTACATGGGGGGCATCTTCAGTCTTCCAGGCGAGTACCACGGCATGTAGATACCGATCAGGTTCTTCATAGTTCGCTTGAGGTACACCTTGCGGTGAGCTTCACGAATTCGCCTGGCTTCAGCATCATCGTGCGCTGTGACGAGTTCAGGGAAGGCCTGCAACATGATGGCGGTCAGCTGTCTGCCAAGCCCAACAAAGTGTTTTTGAGCCCAGACCCCATATCGCAACCGATACAAATACCCTCTGCCTAATGCCTCGTACGCATCGAACGCAACAGTGCGGTGTTCCAGTTCCTCCATGATGTGCCACAGCATCAGGTCACGGATCGGATTCGTCATATAGTCGAACACCCGCAACTCCATCTGCGTGCGGGCACCCGCCGCTGTATAGGCTTCAAAGCCTTCTGCATAGGCGAGATTCCATTCGAGGGGCTGCTCGGCGCTGAAGGATTTGTATTGCGACTCGATGTTTTCGAGCAATCCCACCATCGTTAGGCGCGACGCTTCCGGCATTATCGACAAAATGATCTCGTTGGCCTTCGCGTGCTGTTGATAGTGCTGTCCCTCTTGCGAGCAGAACTGCTGCATGTCATGAATCAGGCTCGAATTACCAATCTCATCCTGACGCTCACTCAGCGCTTTACGCATCGTGCGCATGAGGTACGGCTCGAGATACGGAAGCAACATCCATGTACCCAGGAAGAGGAATGACAATTCAGGATCGTGCTCGATGAAGACCAGTTCCATTTCATCACTGAACTCAAACTGCATTTTGCGGACGGTGATCGAATCGCTCATGCCTCACCCCTCTGTTTCAGTTGATCGGCAAGCGTGACTTTGTCGACCTTGCCATTCGGCAGCAGCGCCAGCTCATCGGAAATCGTAAAAGTCTTGGGCACCTTGTAGTTGGCGATTCTCGCCTTCAGAAAATCGCACAGTTCGTCTTCCGTAACACACGTACCCGGACGCGGCATGACAAAAGCATGTCCAACCTCCTGGTAAAGCTCGTCAGGAACCGGTAACACGGCGGCGAGCAGAACAGCCTCATGCTCTGCAATGGACTGCTCGATCTCCAGGGGGTAGACGTTGTAACCACCCGACTTGAACATCTCTTTGATTCGGCCGACAAACACCAGATTGCCGTCGTCGCGCAAGAACCCAACGTCTCCAGTTCGCAAGTAACCGTCATCGGTAAACGCTCCCGCGGTTGCATCCGGGCGATTGAAGTATCCGGACATCACGTAAGGGCCGCGAAACTGTATCTCCCCGGTCTCGTCAGGTTTACACACCGACCCATCTTCCCGGGCGACACGCATTTCACAGCCTGGAAGGGGTTTGCCTATCGTCTCCGCAACATCGCTGAGGGGCGCATTGAGATCCGTGTACGTAATGATGCCGCACGTCTCTGTCTGCCCATAAACGGATGAGATCGGACACCCTACATCAGACCAGACCTCTAAAATGCCCAGGGGTGTTGTCGCGCCGCCGCAGACAATGAGCCGCGTGTGGTCGAGAAGCCCGGGATCGAACCCAGGTGTATTCATGGTCATCATGAAGCCGGTGGGCGACGTGACCAGGTAGGTCGGACGTTCTGCTTCGCGAATCTTTCCAAGCGCCTGAACGTCAACCTTGTGATAAAAAACAATGTACCCGCCCGCGGCAAAGACGTTCATGCACACGTTGTTTAAGGCGCCAACATGATTCGTCGGGGCTGCACACACGGTATTGCGCAATCGATCGTTACCCATCCAGGCTGCGTTCGCCCTGGCTGAACTGGTTATCGTGCCATGCGACAACATCGCACCCTTAGGCTGACCCGTCGTACCGGACGTATAGACAATCACCGCGGTGTCATCAGGTTCGACGCGTGCTCTGGCTTCCTGCAGGGCCGTTTCGGAGACGTTGTCCGCAAAAGAGAGGAATTCGCTCGCCGCAACTGCAGTACCCTGCGCATCGCCAAACGTAACAAAGTGATCAACCTCGTTTTTTGTTGCCTGTAACTCACTGTCGTAGTGCCGGCTTTCGAATGGCGACACGCAGAAAACCAACCTGGGGGTCGCATCATTCAAAAGGTACGCGAATTCACGATCACGGTAGACCGGATTGATGCCATGCCAGATGGCGCCGATGGACGTTGCTGCCAGATAGGTCAGCCAGAACTCCATCCCCGGCGGAGACAGCGTGGCAACCCTGTCGCCATGGACCACTCCATGGGCGAGCAGCGCCCTCGCAATCACGTCGACTTCGTCTCTCACCTCGGTGAACGTCATCCGCTGATCGCCATGCACAGCACACAAACCGTTCGGTGATCGACTGACGTTCTCCAGAAGAAGGTCATAGATTCTCAACATTCTTACCCCGTTGGATCAGCGCACCTTGCTCGTTGGATGCAGTGCGATGGTCGTGAGCCAGATTCCGGAAGAGAGTATTGCACAAATACTAAACAAGTGTATAGTCATGCAAATCGAAACTACCGGAGACGATTTCGATGGTATTGTTGGACAAAACGCACAAATTGGGCAATTCCACAGGATTTACGTTGCTATACGTATGTATTGTTTCTGCCTCCCTGCTGGGCCAACCGGTAAATGCTGAAGAGACTGTGATTGAAGAGATCATCGTCACCGCCCAGAAACGGGAGCAGGCCATTACGGATGTTCCGATGTCAGTCCAGGTCCTGTCTGGTGAGGACCTGCGCGAAAACGGTATCGATAGCTTGCCGGACGTGGTCCAGTTTGTTCCGGGCGCATCGGTTGTTTCTGCAACGGCACCTGGATTCGAAACGATCATATTGCGCGGTATCGCGAGCGGGACGACGGGTGATGCAACCGTAGGTTACTACGTGGATGACGTGGCGTTCGGCGTGACAAACCTGCAGATTGCGCCCCCCACAAATATGTATGACCTGGAGCGCATCGAAGTATTGCGTGGCCCACAAGGAACGCTGTATGGCCAGGGCTCCATGGGCGGCAGCATCAAGATCATAACGCCTAAACCCGACACCGAAGAGTTCAGCGGCCGCTTCCGGGTTGGTGGACGAGATACTCAAGACGGCGACAGCGGTTACAACGTTGATGGCGTCGTCAACATCCCTCTGAGCGAACGATTCGCGGTCCGTGTATCAGGCGGCATCGATGAGCGACCAGGCTGGGTCGATAGTCCAGAAATCAACGAAGACGATATCAATGAGTTCGAAAGCTGGAACGTCCGGCTCAAAGCGCTTTACGCTGGAGACAATATGGATGTCACGTTCACACATTGGACTGTAGACAACCAGCTGGACGGTGCCAATTCGTTCTCGAGACTCGACCCTCTAACAGGAATCGAATTCGACGAACCCACGATGGCGGGAATAGGTGGCAACCCGGGGTACATAGACACCACCCTCGACACCACCTCGTTGACGTTCGACGTCGATCTCGACGGCATGAGCTTTATCAGTGCTACTTCTTACACGGAATATGAACTCGATTTCGTATTTCCCCTCTTCACAGCCGGTTTCCAGTTCTTCAACGATTCCACCTTCGAAACCGAAGCGCTAACCCAGGAATTCCGACTCGTTTCGACCAACGAAAGCCCCGTGCAATGGCTTGTTGGTGCTTACTACTCTGATGCCGAGATATACTCGGATATCGATTTCTTCCTGGATTTCGGCGGGGGTTTCACTGTGCCTCTCATCGACACAGTGGGAGACATTGAAACAGAAGCCTGGGCGATCTTTGGTGAAGTGTCGTTTGAACTCTTCGAGGGATTGGTCGTACCGTCGATCGGTATCCGCTATTTTGAAGATGATCGTAAAACGGCCAATGGTTTCGACCGCGCTCTGATGGTCGCTGGCGTATCCGTGGGCACCACCTACGAAACAGTGAATCCGCGGTTTGCCGTGAACTTCACACCTCACGACAACGGCTCGTTTTTCGTGAGCGCAGCAAAAGGTTTCAGAAGTGGTACCACACAGACCGCCGCGCAGGTCGCTCTGGCGGCAAGCGTTGGCGTAACCACAGGCACAACCATCGCACCTGATGAAGTCTGGACCTATGAATTGGGTGCCAGATATCAATTCCTTGACGGCAGGCTAGCAGTAGAAGCGGCCTACTACTACTCAGACTGGGAGGAGATTCAGCTTCAGTTTTCCGTGCCTGGAACGATAGCACTCGCGAATGGTGGCCATGCTGAGGTGAACGGTTTTGATCTGGCCATCAGCTGGATGCCGATCTCGAACCTCGTGTTGCAGATGTCTGGCAACATCAACGATTCTGAGTTCAAGAACGTCAACCCGGCATTGGCCCAGGCGACAGCAACTGTGCGTGAGGGCGGTTCTCTACCTAACGTGCCTGAAAAGAACCTGTCGGTAGGCGGCACTTATGAGTGGGCGCTCAGCGATGGTTTGCAGGGATTTGTCAACGCAACTTACGCCTATCGAGACCGGCAGGTCGACGCGGGTTCCGGGCTGGAATCCGGCATTCTCAACGTCGCGGACGTTCGCCTGGGTGTGAGGTCTGATAACTGGACACTCACTCTCTTCGGCGAAAACATCGGCGAAGAAGAAGAGCCTATCGTCCGAACGAGTACAGGCGTGCAGTTTTTAACGCCCCGCACAATCGGTCTGCAGCTCGAGTTCGAAATCTGACATGCCGTTGAATGCGAAAACGGTCGGGCAATCCACCGCACCCATGACGCACCAGGTCGACGCTCGATGGTTGATGGCTTACTCGGCTGGCTTGAACGACTTCAACAACAGGTATCTGGATACAGCAGCGGGTGATGTGATTGCGCACCCGCTGTTTCCAGTCTGCCTTGAGTGGCCGGTGTTGTTGAGTTCGAGAACCCTCCCGGGTTATGAAAGTGTCACCCCGGAGGAGTCGGCCCGGGGCGTACACGCTGCTCATGATCTCCACATATATCGGCCTATACGCGCCGGTGAGCGTTTAACAACAACAGCAACCGTCATCGACCTGGCGGCGATCAAACCCGGCGCAGCCCAGGCTACTCGATTGGATACGGTTGATGATTCTGGTGAGCTCGTCTGCCGCACGTACCAGCTGGGCATCAGTCGTGGTGTTGAGATTGTGGGGGAAGCTGAGGCCATCGAGGCCCTTCCAACAACTCCCCTATCGGAGACAAGCAACGTGTTGAGCGAGTGGCCAATTACAGTTGGGGCCGGAGCGGCACATGTCTATACCGAATGTGCCCGCATATTCAACCCGATACACACCGACAAGGCGGTTGCTCTGGCGGCCGGTCTCCCGGATATCATCCTGCACGGCACAGCAACATTGGCGCTCGCCATATCCACATTGATCGATAACTGTCTGGGAGGACAACCCGAGCGTGTTTCACGCCTGGGAGGACGCTTTACCGCGATGGTCCTCATGCCCTCAACAATCAAGGTGCAACTAAAAGAAGAGTCATCCGACACCTTCTTCTTTGACGTCCTCACCGAAGATGGACAAGTCGCTTTCAGTCATGGTTACCTGTGTTTCAAATAACAACCAACTGATACTGATGTCCGATCTAGAACTGAAAGTAGTCGAATCCCTGTCCGGTAAAGAACGCCTATTGCTCTCTGCCATGAAACTCTTTGGTGAATCTGGATTTGACGGCGTCAGCGTCAGAGACATTGCGACCGACGCCAACGTTTCCATCGGGCTGATCAAGCATCACTACGGTTCGAAAGAAGGTTTACGTCAGGCAGTGGATGAATACTTCATCAAGAAGTTCGAAGCTTTTTACGGTGAAGGTGATGAACACGTCGAGGATCTTCCCGGAAAGGAAATCTTATCCACGGTCGATTCATGGGTAGCCAGTATTGCTGATGATTGGCCCTTGTTTTCACGCTATTTCCGGCGCGCATTGCTCGAAGAAACCGAATGGGGAGCAGAGTTGTTTCGCCGTTACTACGACATCGTTCGCGGTTCTGTCGACCGGATGGATGCCCAGGGCTTAATTCGTCCCGAGGTTGACCGTCTATGGTTGCCATTCCTGTTCATCTTCCTGGAAACAGGAACACTGCTGATGGACCCCTACATCAAAAAAGTTCTTGGGCGCTCAGGCTACGATCCCGATTTGTGGAAACGGCGATACCGCGGGTATAGCGACATGATTTCTCGCGGCGTAATGGTGCAAAGCATCAACAGACCGCCAGAAGATAAGGCAGATGAGTAGCACCTGGCGTTCAGGACGAGCTGAGAATGTTGACTTCAGAACAGATCAATCAATACCACGAGCAGGGCTTCGTTAAGCCGGACTATCGGCTGTCTCCTGAAACCGTTGGTCTGATTAAATCTCAGCAAGCGGATCTGGTTCAGCGCTATCCCCAGTTCTCTGACTATTGTCCGGGGTTGCTTCAATATGATTTCGGCTTCCTTAACTATGCCAGTGACGATCAAATCCTGGACATGGTGGAACAGTTAATCGGTCCCGACATCATCTTGTGGAATTCCAGTTTTTTCGCAAAACCAGCCCAGACTGGATCCAGAACACCCTGGCATCAAGACGCGGAATACTGGCCAATAGAGCCCCTGGTCACCTGCACCGTCTGGATCGCGCTGGATGATTCGACAACTGAAAATGGCTGTCTTCGGTTCATCCCTGGATCACACAAGAACCAGGAGATTATTCCTCATATGCGCTCCAACGCAGACAACATCGCCTTGCCGTTTGAAGTGGAGGATATGCCGGAGGTCGAAGCTGTGAACATGACGCTTCAGTCAGGAGAGATGTCGCTCCACGACGCGTTTTTGATCCACGGTTCTGAACCCAATGTTTCGACAAAGCCTCGGCGCGGAATGACGCTTCGGTACATGCCAGGTACGTCGGTCCATCGCCGTGATCTCCAAAAAAGTCCAGCCGACGACAAGCGAACACTATTCGTAATGCGCGGGCAGGATCGAACCGGAAAGAATGACCTTACCGTGCGTCCGCTATTGAACCAATGAGGTAATCGGCACATCACAAACTCGCAGGTCCAAAACGCTAATGCTGCAGAAGTCGCTGTTATCCATGAGCCCGGGTTACCAACCCGTCAATCGCATCGACAATCTGTTGGCCACTTTCAGCAAGGGACGATACAAATGCGCCGAGGTTGCCGACATCAACAGAAACAATCTCTAACGGATGCAGAACAACTTCGGTTTTTTCGATTTCGAACGTTGGGTTAAAACGCGGCACCATCACGGCATCCAGGTAGGATTTTCGAACTAACGGGATGACTACGCGTCGTCTATAGTCATCGAACAGTGAAGACTGGACCGTGACGACGTAGGGTATGGCCTGGTTATGCTGACCAAGATTCCGGTGAACGTCGAATTGCGCCATCTAAAGCGTTGAGTGCTCGTCAGCAAATGAGCCGTGCTTCTCACTGAACGAATTCCAGGAGGAGATCGTCTGCTTAAACGCCTGGTCCTGCGCTTCACGTTTAGCCGTTTCGTGCGCTACATATTCCGTCAGCAAACTCTCCACGACACCAGACAGGTTATCCGTCAGCGACCGCGCTCTAGCCACCAACTCTTCGTTCAGTGAGAGGTTTACCGGGCGCTTGGCTGTACTCATAACTACCATCCGATTTCCTATAACACATACCATTATGCGCATGCCATGCGCATATTTCAAAAAAGACGATCTGATCTAAATCTGAGCACCTGTACACCGTGTCACAAGGCACACGATTCATAATGCAGTCGTTTGCCACAGGAGCTGTAGTCAGGCGATGTGTTCTTAGTAGGTGATTTCGCTCAACACCAGTCGCTTCGTTGATTTGCTCAATCGTATAACGATGCTCTTCCCGGACAATATCTGCCAAAGGGAGCTGCTTGACTCAACCAGATCCAGAAGATCATCAAGATCATCTCTCAGGGACGCAGAGACTGGCGCGTCATACCCACAGGCTGCGCGGATACGACTCTGTTCCGCCTCGAGTTATTCAGTGCCCGGCCAGCCCAGCAGGTAGGCACTGCGTCCCTTCTTCAAAAGGTCAGAGACCACGCGCTCTTGAGATTTGTATTCGTACTGACACTCGAAGAGATGGTCGACACCACCAGGGGCATTAGAACTGATGACCGATTCCGCATTTCCAACATCGTCAGTGCGAGTCGCGCCAAGTTGCTCAGCGAGTTCAAGTGCATCATTGTTGTCTGCAAATACCAGGATTTCTCCTGCGCCGAGCGCTTTGGCAATAGCCACAACGCATAGACCAAGGCCGGCTGCTGGATCTGGAGAGGTTTCGCATC
The DNA here is from genome assembly GCA_028277965.1 of Pseudomonadales bacterium. Taxonomy (GTDB): domain Bacteria; phylum Pseudomonadota; class Gammaproteobacteria; order Pseudomonadales; family Azotimanducaceae; genus UBA4421. The sequence continues at coordinate 9,475 of JANQFF010000357.1, read as the reverse complement.
TTGTTGAGGGATTGGAGCGAGTGATCGGGTTCGAACCGACGACCTGAACCTTGGCAAGGTTCCGCTCTGCCAACTGAGCTACACTCGCGAACTGGTTGAATCCAGGCCGGGAATTCTATAGCAGTGCTGGTACGTGTCAACGAGGAGGCGTTAAGATTTGGCCTCAGGTCACACACGCCTCAGGGACACTCCCACAATGAATCTCGAAAACCTCTACGCCGCTGAAGCCGCTTTCATGGACCGATATCCGGGCGGATTTGCCAACGAGGAAATGGTTCGGGTTGGGAAGAAACACCGCGTCGACAACATGGCTGAACAGGCCCAGGAACTTCTCTCCAGGAAAGCGTTCAAGAACACCGCCCAGGTGCTCGATAACATCGTCAAGATCGTCACGCGATCATCGATGGTCTCGATGTTCGAAAAGCCCAAGTTCCGGGACTACGTCAATGGAATGAACCGCGACGACCGGGCGCGGCTGGCGGAAGGTTTCCGGAAACTCCTGCACGGGAATCAGGAGAAAGGCTTCAACGAGGTGCTCGACATCCTGAGTGAAGGCAAGCTCGCCAAGTGGAGCCTCATGACGATCTGCCTTCTGTACTACCGTCCGGAAACGGAAGTATTCGTTAAACCCACAACCACTAAGAACGCAATTCGCCAGTTTCACCTGGAGAATCTCGAGTACAAACCGCGGCCAAGCTGGGCGTTCTATGAGACCTACCGCGACACAATTAACGACATGAAATCCAAAGTGGACCCGAGTCTTTCGCCGAATAATGCAGCGTTTACCGGATTCCTCATGATTACGGCCATGCCGCCTAAGTAGCGTGGCGCTTGGGGAGGACACGATGAAAAGGTGGCAGATTGCTCTGGGGTTATTCGGCCTGTTCGTCGTTCTTGTCGGCGTCTATATATACAGCGCTCTGAAGTCTATCGACGTCGAACAGCTGAGCGACGACCTCTGGGTGTTGCGCGGTATGGGCGGCAATACGGCGGTGTTGCGCACAAACGAAGGGGCTGTGATCGTCGATACAATGACGTTCATCCTCCAGGGTGAGCGTATACGTGAGGTTGCGGCGGAACTGACCGGGTCCGACTCTGCTCTTCTGATCAACACCCACTATCACTTCGACCATACACATGGGAATCCTGCGTTCGACGTTGGTACGCAAGTGGTTGCAACCGAACGCACCCTGTCGCACCTCAATGCCCTCGATGCCGAATTCTGGGCTGGTGAGGCCGCTGCGCTCTTACCCAATGTCACGTTTACGGATACCTACACTCTGAACATTGGTGGCAAAACCGTCGAGCTTGTACATCCGGGCCGCGGGCACACCGATGGCGACCTGGTGGTTCTGTTTACGGATGAGCGCGTGGTACACATGGGTGATCTCCACTTCAATGACCATTATCCGAACATCGATCTCGAAGCGGGTGGAACGGTCGTCGAGTGGCCGGTGACATTGGACGCGGTATCGGCTTTGCCTTTCGACCGGGTGATACCGGGGCATGGCTTAACCACGGACCGGACAGGACTCGATCGTTATCGGGCGTTCATCCAGCAGCTGGGTGACCTCGCGGCCGAAGCGGCGGCAGATGGTGTGCCGCTGGAGGCGTTTGTCGAGTCTGCAGATCTGACGGCTGATGCGGGATTTGAACCGATTACCTTCGGGCCTTTGCCGCTGGGGCTTGATCGTACGTTTGTGTTGACCCGGGCGTGGCAGGAAGCGACGGGGAATTTCGAAAGACTGAATTAGCCAAATTGATGCGATCAATTTGATGATGGCGAATGGAGTGAAATGCGTACCACAGTGACAATCGACGATGATCTCTATAAACACGCGTTAGATGTCGCGGATCCGGATATGGAGAAAGGCGACCTTTTTCGAGTGGCCATCGCCACATTTGTACGCGTACAAGCCGCAAAGCGTCTAGCCGCACTTGGTGGTAGCGAGCCTGGTATGCAGAACACCCCAAGACGGAGACCCAAGCAAAGTACATCGTGAACGTCTTGATCGATACGTCGGTCTGGGTAGATCAAGCGTGGCAACACAAAGTTGATCGAAGTCCTCTTGCGCGACGATGCCCTCACCCATCCGATGGTGCTTGGTGAAATCGCCTGTGGCACACCGCCCGAACCGCGTGTACGGACATTAAATGACATCGCGTTGCTGAGTCCTGTCGCGCAAGCGAGCCCAGAAGAGGTGCTGGGCTTTATCGAGCGAGAGCACCTCTACGGTCTGGGTTGCGGATTGATCGACCTGACCCTGCTTGCGTCGACATTGATTTCCCCTGGAGCACAACTCTGGACATTGGATCGACGGCTGACCCGGCTCGCTCAGCGCTTCGAGGTTGCTTTCACATAGCTAAGAGCCGCAAATCTGCGGTAGCTATCGCGGCTAAAGGCGCGACGCATTGCGTCGCGCGGGTTTGCAGCGAATCGCCTACCTGCGATTCGCGGTGACGCGAACCCCGTGGCCCGATCAACCAGAATAAAGCCGGCAGGGATGCCGTGAGGGTAGTCCGAGTAGAACAATCGCGGCTAAAGCCGCTCCTACAGAAAGGTCTTTCTTAACTCTGTAGGAGCGGCTTCAGCCGCGATTTCTTACAGATCCAGTTTTCCTATCGCCTCTTCCAGCGCCTGGGGATTAAATCCCCAGGGACCCTGGTCTCCCTGAAACGCAACGTTGCCATCCCGGCCGATGAGATAGAGCCGGTCCGGGAGCGCGCCATAAGCACTCGCTATCCCGTCATCGAGATCATCCACTACCACCGGCATACGGATGTTGAGCCGTAGGGCACACGCTGTCGCGACCTCAGTTCTCTCTTCCAGCGTGGTTGGGTCGTTCACTAGGATGTCGTCGTCCCGATTGGATGTGACCACCCAACCTTCTTCAGGATGCGCCTCGCGGATGTACACCACAAGGAATTCGACCTTATCACTCCAGCGTTCCCAGATCTGGTGCAGGGGCTCCAACTGAGCCCGGAAAGGCGGTCACGTATAGGATCCGAATATCAGCGCAACCGGCTTCTCAGCCGCTACCGCGAGGAGATCGAAGTCCCTCCCCGTCGCGACCTCAGTCCCGTCGCTGTAATCGTAGATTGGGCTCTTGAAACCATATGCGGGCCCTCCCGTTTCGACGTCAGCTGACCCCAGGCGCTTGTGTTCTGGATCCGCCAGGATATCCATCGGTGTCTTCGGGGAATCTTCAGGTGTGATCTGACGCCAGTCGAAACCTTCGGGGAGTTTGTCAGCCATTTCTTGCCTCCCGGTTTGCTAAACAATCGCGGCTGAAGCCGCTCCTACAGAGGTAGGTAATCTCTTCAAGTTCTGGCGAGCTCCGTCCAGCCAGGCTCTGCTCTGTCTGTCACGTGTCGTTCGCCGAGTTCTTCCGTGACCACACAGTACTCGAGCTGCAGGTAATTCGGGTCTCGGAAGTAGATGGACTTACACCAGCCGTGATCCACCACATCGGTGACATCGACGCCCTTGCCCCGCAGGTCTTCCTGCTTCGCGACGAGATCCTCTTCATCCGCCGCTTTGAACGCAAAGTGAATGACGCCACCGTGTATACCGAGACCTCGATTGATGCCCGTGTCGTAATCGTCAGGCAGCATAGGCACGTCGTTACCTTCCATGAAAGCGATCATCTCGCCATTACCCATGTCGAGAAACGCATGCCGGATGGTGCCGCCACCTTCGGGTTTTAAGAGGTCACACACCTGTGTTTCAAAGCCGAGGATATCCTCGTAGAAAGTGAGTGTGGCCTCCATATCATGGGTGGCCAGTCCAAGATGATGCATCCCGTGATTTGCCATCGTGAACCCCTTGAAAGGAATGTCTGGTCCAAGGTAGACCTCTTGCGTGTGCTAGACAAGTCCGGCTGTTTTATCCACTTCGTTGAGAACCTCTGACCTGCCCGAACTTTCACCGTTGCCTCCCCCGCCAGGCGTCTGCATCACCAGCCTGTACCCAGGCGGGACCACATCCCGGCCTTTCCCCGGGAGGTAGCGCTTCTCGCCCGCTTCGTTATCGACATAGACCGCGCCAGGCGCACCCGTTTCCGCCCCATCACGACCCCTCGCGGGGTGATCGATGCGGTCGAACATCTTCGACACTATGAACTCCGCGCCGTAGCGATGACTGATTTCGATTGTCTGCCCGAGACCGCCGCGATACGCGCCCGATCCGCCCGAACCGGGGGTGTATTCCTTGCGCCACACGACCAGAGGTGAGGTTGCCTCATTCACCTCAGTCGAGGTTGTACGGACACCTGATGGAAACGCAGTTGTAGAGAGCCCATCTTTCCCAGGCCGTGCTCCCGTACCACCGTTGAAGATCGGATTGATGACAAAGTCATCCACGTTCACGTTTTCACCCTCTCTTGAAACACCATTCATGAAAACCGGGTTCCAGATACACGATGCCCCTTCGGCAGGTACCGCATCTGGAATGACCTGGTGCAAGCAACCCAGCACGACATCCGGCAGCATCTGGCCGATGCTGTGGCGGGCAGACACAGCCCTTGGGTGTTTCGCATTGAGGAGACACCCCTCGGGTGCAGTGACGTTGACCACGCCCAGCGAACCCGCGTTGTTGGGGACGTCATTTCCGACAACGCAGCGCACACCAAACGTTGCATAAGCTTGTGTATAGGCAAGCGGCACGTTGATGCCCTTGCTGCTGGCTGGTGAAGTGCCGTCAAAATCGACGCTGATCCCATCACCTGCCACCTTCAACACTGCATTCAGCGTCACCGGTTCGTCGTAGCCGTCCGTGTGCATCGTGTAGGCATATTCACCGTCCGACAGCTCCGCTATGCAGGCGAGCATCGCGTCTTTTGAACGACTGAGAATAATGTCACCCACCTCTTCGAGGTTCGGTAGACCCAGATCCTCGAGCATCTCAAGAAGGGCAACTGCCCCGGCGTCATTACAGGCGGCCAGAGAATACAGGTCTCCCTCAGCGACCACGGGATCCCGCACATTAGCCTTGAGCAGATCCAGCAGAACCACATTCGGTTCACCCGCAGCGAACAGTTTCGATATCGGTATACGGATGCCTTCTTCGTACACATCGTTGGCATCCGGTCCAAAGCCACGCCCACCCACATCAGCGATGTGGCTCGTCGATGCAAAGAGCCCTACACATCGATCATCCTGGTAAACAGGTGTCACGACAGTGAAATCGTTGAGGTGCCCTGTTCCATCCCAGGGATCATTGGTGACAAAGACATCCCCGGGCTCCATCTGTTCCAGCGGGAACACAGCGAGGAACTTGCCGACCGCGTCCGCCATGGAATTCACATGCCCGGGTGTACCCGTCACTGCCTGGGCAAGCATATCTCCTGCCGTATTGAATACCCCCGCAGAGAGATCTCCCGCTTCCCGAACCACCGTGCTAAATGCCGTACGCATGAGCACCTGGGCCTGCTCTTCGACAATGGCGAGCAGGCGGTTCCAGGCAAGCTGTATCTTCAACTCATCCATCAACGTCCCCCCTCGTCAGCTTCAGTGACCCATCTTTCAAACATCGGCAGGTCCAGCCGGGTGGTACAACCGTTGTCGTTTGCCGTTCAACGATGAGCGCAGGACCCTCGTGACCACCGGTCTCGACTTGATCTCTCGGCACAATGGATGCCTCGTATCGCTTCCCTTCGTGAAAGTAGGTCTGTGTACCCGCACTGATATCCGTCACAACGTCTTCGTCACTTCCCAGGGAGTCCGGAACCGGGCCCTTGAGGGCGAGTGTCCAGCTCAGAATTTCGATCTCCATATTCGGGATGATGCGTCCGTAAAGTTCCGTGTACGCGCGCTCGAAACCCTCCTTGAGGGCATTCTCATCTGTGTCATCCGGAACCGTTACAGCGACTTCGTATCCCTGCCCCACATAGCGCATGTACGCCTGGCGTTCTTCCGTAAACTCAGTGACATTCGCCTGGTGCATCACGCGTGACGCCTCATCTCGCATGTCTGTGAACACGTCTTCGAGATGGCCGAAATCGAGTGCCTCCAGTTTGCTGTAATAACTTCGCACCACCTCGAAACTGACCGGCGACAGGAGAAAACCAAGCGCGCTGCCAACACCTGCTCCCGCGGGAACAATGATCTCGTTGATCTTCAAACGCTCAGCCAGATCTGCTGCATGCAACGGTGCCGCACCGCCAAACGCAATCATTACGCGGTCCGCGATCAACTTACCCCACTCCGACGCGTGAGAGCGCGCCGCTGAAGCCATGTTCTCTTCGACAATCTCGGCAATGGCATGGGCAGATTCGTCGAGGTTAAGCTGTAGTGGGCCCGAAACAGCGGCATTGATGGCAGTCTCGGACGCTTCAACATCAAGCATCATCTGACCACCCGCAAAACTCTCCGCGATCAGTTTCCCAAGCACCACATCCGCATCCGTCACAGCCGCGCCTTCACCTCCCCGCCCGTAACAAGCCGGGCCCGGTTCACTACCGGCGCTTTCCGGTCCGACGTGCAACCGCTTCATGCCGTCCACGTGAGCCAGCGACCCACCGCCCGCACCAATTTCCACCATCTCGATGACAGGTATGCGCACGGGCAAACCACTGCCTTTCTTGAACCGGTAGCTGCGGTCCACCTCAAACGCGCGTGAGTGCAGCGGTTGGCCGTCATCAATCAGACAGATCTTCGCAGTTGTGCCACCCATGTCGAAGGAGAGCACTTCTTCACATCCATGGCGTCTCGCGATATCTGCCGCAAGCATGGCACCACCCGCCGGACCTGATTCGACCAGACGGATGGGATACTCCGAAGCGGTTTGAAGGGTTGTGAGGCCTCCCCCGGAGGTCATCAATAGCACCTGGCAATCGATTCCCCGATCGTTAAGTTGTTCCTGCAGACTTGTGAGATATGTCGCCATGAGCGGCTTAACGTATGCGTTGGCAACCGTCGTGGACAACCGTTCGTATTCCCGTATTTCGGGGCAAACATCCGAAGATAGAGAGACATTCAGATCCGGGAAGGAGGTTTCAACAATTTCACGCACACGCCGCTCGTGATCCGGGTTTGCGTAGCTGTGCAGGAACCCTACAGCGAGCGCGGTCACCCCGCTCTCGACCATGCCCCCCACCACACCTGTGACCTCGTCATCTGACATCGCTCGTAGCACGGTTCCATCGACCGCCACCCGCTCATCAACCCCCAATCGGAGGTGCCTCGGCACCAACGGGACAGGGCGGTCGATGTTGACATCGTATTGTTCAAAGCGGTTCTCAAACGCCATCTCCAGGACATCCCGATGCCCCGCTGTGGTGAGCAGACCCGTCATTGCGCCACGTCGTTCTATCAGCGCATTGGTTGCAAGCGTCGTTCCATGCAGAACAAGCATGATGTCGCGAGCTGCTGCACCGGTTTGCGCCAGCACATGATCGACACCCATCATCACTCCGGATGCCGGATCGTCATAGGTGGTCAGCACCTTGGTAGTCGTGAGCGCACCATCGTGCTCCAGCACCACATCGGTGAAGGTTCCGCCGATGTCGATGCTCAAACGCATAAGAAATCGCGGCTAAAGCCGCTCCTACAGAGCGTAGGAAGATCTTTCTGTAGGAGCGGCTTCAGCCGCGATTCTCTAAACATCAGACCGTCTGCTCCTGGGCTTGAGAAAACTCAGCCTTGCCAATCGACGTGGTTACCGTGATGACAAGCACCACAATCAGCATCGCTGATCCGCAAATCACAATGGCCATCTGTGGTCCGAACAGCTTTGAGAGATATCCGCACAGGAGCGTGCCAAGAGGCCCGGCCCCCATGAAGGATAGTGCATAGAAGCTCATGACCCTTGAGCGTTGGGCCACCGGCGCCAGTTCCTGCATCAGGGTTCGCGACATCGGCATGGCCACTCCGCCACAAAGGCCCCAGCAGAAAATGGCAAACACAAAGAGCCCAAAGTGATCGACCAGACCGCTGGATAGCAGCACTGCGGCGCCCAGCCCCTGGTATAGAAGGAGCGCAAGGCCTGGTCTCTTCACGTATCCAATTCTCTGCATGAGGAGAATGGTAAGCACGAGGCCCAGAGAGTTAAATGCATTCAGAACCGAGAGGTCACCGGAGGAACCATCGAACACTTCCCGAACAACCAGCGGGAAACAGACGATGAAACACCCCATGAAGAAAAGCGCCATGGCGACGTTCTGAATCACAACAACACGCATGATCGGTGAAGCAGCAACTGTTCTGGCGCCCTCGAGCACACCCTGCAATACCGACGGGTGCTCTTCCGTGCTTCTGACGACAACACCACTGCGCCTGATCATCCCAAAAGCCAATGCGCCAAACACCATCGCCGCGCTTTGAATGGCAAGAATGGGTGCCGCGCCCCAGTCATCCGCGTACGAGGCGAGGCTGTAACCGATGATCTGCATGCCAAATTGGAAAAGGCTCGATACGAGTACCGTTCGCTGCACTTTACTTCCGGCAACGTGGTTGAGGAGTCCATCGCGCGCCGGTGTCACAAACGCCTGGGCAACTCCCATCAATATCGCGTAAACGATCATAATTGGGAACGACAACACCCCAAGATAAGCAGCCCCAATCAATATCCATGGCGTTAACGCCGCAAACATCTGTGCGGCGAACGCCTGGCGGTCGGGACCAACCCGGTCGGCAACGGCACCCGCTATCAGGATAAAAACCATTCCGGGCAGAAGCATGGCTGTCTGCGCCCAACCGACGAGATCGGCCGGTTCCCGCAGGACAATAGTTACCAGCCAGGCAAAGACGACGGACTGCATGCCGAAGCCCATGAACCACGCAGACGTTGCGATATAAAAGTAATGCCGGGGTTGCATGTCAGACCTCTGGCGTCTGACCGTTTAGAACTTTCGCAAACCAGCCACTATCGACGTTACCACCCGTAAGAATCACACCTGCTTTGCGACCCTTCTGGGCAGATCGCTCCTGCATGAGGGCAGCGGTTGCAGCCGCACCCGCGCCTTCAGCGATATTGTGCGTCGTTTTAAAGAGCAGGCGCATAGCATCTGCCACCTCATCATCGCTCACACTCACTACCCGGGCGAGATTTTCCTTAAGGATTCTGAGCGCCTCGGGATGTGGCACACGCGTCGCCATCCCGTCCGCAAACGTGTTTGCCGTATCGGTTTCGACCACTTCGCCACGCTCGAACGATTTCGCAAAGGCATCCGCATTCTGAGATACGACCCCAACCACATCCGCTTTGGATCCGGCAAGGTTACGAGCCAGACTCACAGCCGTTGCCCCCGAACCCATACCAATCGGAACGTAAATCACGTCGAGGTCCGGAACGGCATCCAGGAGTTCAGCCCCATAAGTTGCGACACCACGAACGAGATGTTCACTGAAAGACGGTACAAGGTGACCATCTTCAGCAGCACAAACCCGCTCTGCTTCCTGCCTCGCCTCGTCGAAGTCGACGCCGTGGATTCTCAGGTCCGCACCCCATCCTTCCATGGCCGAGTTCTTTTCAGCG
>JANQFF010000263.1 GCA_028277965.1 Pseudomonadales bacterium | reverse complement strand
CGTCTGCGCTTTGACACTGCCGGTTGGGTAGTAGATTCCCGCGTGGATCACTTCCGAGTTGCGCGAGCTTGTTTCGCTGCCGATGAGGTCGTGGCGTTCGACGACCACCACCTCCCTGCCCGTCTCGGCAACAGCCGCCCCACAGGCAAGACCGACTACGCCAGCGCCGATGACAATGCAGTCAACGTCCAGATCAGCCACTGGTTACCTCGCGCTGTAGCACGCCGAAAAAACGACGCGCCCTGCAGTCCGGGCTGAAAATCATCCAGGCCGCCATGCCGGGGACGAGAGCATCGATCTTCTCGCGGAAGTCATCCGGATTCAGTTCCGGATCGTCGGTACTGGGTGTAAACGCGATGGATGCAGCAGCTGAAAACAGCTTTTCCAGCGCCTGTACCTTTGCCTCTGCAAGGTAGAAGGCCGATTGCTGGGCGCGGCTTCTGGGCGGAGGTTCATAGTCATACCCGAAGTCTTCTTTCTGTCTTCTGTCCTTACCGGCAACACACCAATGCGCAGCCTCATGAAGCGCACTCGCGCGAAAATCCTCCCGGTAATACAGACGACCTTCCCTGCTGTCGCAACAGGGGGTGTACAAAGGTTCACTGGCGCCACCTACCATCCTGACTTTGTATTCAGCCCCGAACAGCTTGTTGAAACAGCGTCTGATCTCCTTGTGTTCAAACACCGAGTGTCTGCCAGCGCCTCAGCGTTTCGAAGTATTCACGGCTCAACCACTCTTCTCCGGCCAGAAGGTGATCCAGGTATTCCCGTGGGGGTTTGAGACCGGTCTCGAGCACTGCAGCGTTTCCGAAGTATGTCCATGCCCAGATGGATTCCACGTCGGTCTGCACGCGAACGGCGTCCCTCCCGTAGTTGACTGGTGTTTTCTCGTACGGATCCATCTTGATGATTTCCTGGGGACCTTCCAGGTCGTACAGGAGACCTTCTACAACGGATCCTGGTGCATACACGATGTTTGCGTGACCGCCACCAGCGTTTGAGCGTTTGTTGAACGTGAGCGTATAACCCATAAGCCTGGCACCACGGACAGCTGAGAACTCGAGTCCCCGATCCCGTACCCGTTCAGGATTCATGTTGGATCCGTAAGCGAAATATCGCGAGATCTTCACAGTCTCAGTCGCCTCCTTTGCGAATCCAGTATTCGAGCGTTGGTCCATCCGTTTTCGCTTCAACGAGGTCGTGCCCCATGAATCGACAGAAGTGAGTAAAATCCCGGTGCGTTGTCGGATCGGTTGCCACAACGTAAAGCACCTCACCTGGTGCCATCTCTCTGACACGGTTACGCACCAACATCAGCGGTTCCGGGCATTTCAGGCCCTGTGTATCAAGTTCTTCGTGAGCGTTCACAGGTGTATTATCCCTCTACAGACTCGAACGGAAAGCAAGATTTGCGGTCCAAACACTATTGGCCAACAAACGATAGCCTGCGACTGATGGGACGGTTAAAAATCGCGTTTGCTCTCAACCCGAGCTCTTTCGGGCGGTTCACCGCCGGGGGTGCGCTGATCCTGCTGATTTCAACGTTCGCGTTCGCTGATGACGATCAGCCGACGGTACCTGACAGTTCTGACCTTTATACCCTGAATGCGGATCCGGAAGAATTCGGTTTCATTGAGCAACAGATCTACCGGGGAGAAGCTGATCAGGCGACAAACGCGCTGGAAAACATCATCAGTCAGGTTGAGAGCGCTCGACACCGGTACGACGCTGCTCTGGTCGCGCCACTCACGTTATCCGGTGATGCCGCCATGGTCCAGCAGCAATACGACAAAGCGCTCGATCTATACGGCCGCGCCAGACATATTGAACGGGTGAACAACGGTCTCTTTGCCCCCGGCCAGCTGGCGATCATCTACCGTGAGGCTGACGCCCACAGACGCCTGGGTAATGTCGACGCTGCTGCTCAGTCCGAGGAGTATGCATACGAAGTTGCCAAGGAGTCATTCGGAACCTATGACCTCGAAAGCCTGCCACCCCTCTACCGTTTGGCAGACTTTTATCTGCAGACCTACAATTACCTGGCTGCCCGAAGCCTGTACAGCCGCTCCCTGGCAATTCTGGAACACCACGAAATAAACGAAACCGAGTCTGCCATACCGGCTCTGACGGGGATTGCCACTTCACACAAGCTGGAACGGTTTCCCCCATTCTATGTCGGCAATTCGAGTGATAACGCGCGGTTCGAAGGGCCTCAACCGGGACTTACAACCTCGGATCTGGAAAACCAGCATGTGAGCTTCAACAACTTTCCGGCGGGCGAACGGGCACTGCAACAGATTGTGAAAATCCGCACTGCCAACGCGGAGGCAGAACCTGAAAACCTGGCCCAGGCGATTCTGGATCTCGCTGACTGGCACATGATGTTTGGGCGCACCAACGCCGCCAACACGCTTTACACGCACGTTTATAACAACCACGAGAGTATCCAGGAGCTTTTTAACGAACCTCAGCTCATCTATTTCCCGTTACCCAAAGATCCCAAACCGCCACCTGCCGGGAGACGGGATACCGTTGCGGTTGGCTCCGTTTCCCTGAAATTCGACGTTTCTACAACCGGGCGGGTGCGTAAACTCAAAACTGCCCATTCCGATCCGGAAGACCTCATGGACTTCAGGGTTCGACGAAGTATGCGTCTGGCGGTCTACCGACCACGACTGGAGAACGGGGTTCCCGTGACATTCGAAGGCCACGAATTCACGCACACTTTTCAGTATTTCCCCACCGCCCAGCTGACGACACCTGCCAGCCCGGCCGGAGACATTACGCTCGGGACGGACGATCCACTGCCGGAAAGCGATCAGGGGGAAAATGGGAGTTGAATTTGTACAGCTTTGGTTCAGCTTGCGGCGGCTACGCTCGACGCTATACGGAGATGCGTTCATCGCGTTCTCTCAACCGGTTTCCGACAGGAGGCGAATATGCGTAAAAGCCTGTTAATCAGCCTGGTTTGCATCGGCAGTGTGGCCTGCGCACCCATCACACCCCTTCCGGGCGGTATGAACCTTCCCATGCCCCAGCCCAGTGGCCTGCCAGGAAGTACACCGAGTGGTTCGCCGGGATCTCCCGGCGGTCAGAGTGGAGGTCAGAGCGGCGGCAGTTCGGGTGGACAACAGGGTCAGACGGGTGGCGGACAGAGTGGTGGCATGCCTGGCGGTCAGAGCGGTGGTATGCCGGGTGGTCAGAGCGGCGGCATGCCCGGAGGTCAGCCCGGTGGCGGGCAGAGCGGAAGCCAGACGGGCGGTCAAACCGGGGGATCGCAGTCCCCTGGCGGGGGTGTTGAAGGTGGGAGTGAAGATGGAAACATGGAACACCCGCCATGGGAACAGAGCGAAGGTGGCGGTTCCGCCGATGACTGGGAAACGAGCAACGAAGAACCAGCCAGCAGCGGCGGTGGTGGGGAAAACAGTGGCGGAGAAAACAGCGGCGGTGGGGAAAACGGGGGTGGTGCCAGTTCCGGTGAAGGCGAAGGTGGATCCGGAGGCTCCGGAGATTCCGGCAATCCGAGTGGCGACGACGAACTAGACGGGGCACTGGAAGATTTTGACGGTGAAATCCTGGCTGAACGCGAGATCGCAAAATCTGCACCGCCCGCTGGAACGGGTGGGAGTTCAACAGTTCTCCTGCCGACCGAGGAAGCCGGGGAGGAATCTGGTGGTGGCGGTTCTGCCGGCAATGACAATCTTCCCCCGCCCAGACGTGCGATGCCACCAACACCGGCCCCGCCCCGACGTGGCGGTGAATCCGTTCCCGACGATATTCCGGACGCGCGGGATGACGACATTATCGCCCGTCAGCTGAGAGAAGCTGCCATGCAGGAAGAAGATCCGGAACTAAAAGAGAAACTCTGGGACGAATACAGGAAGTACAAGAAAGGTTGAGCGTTAAGAGCATCATGTCCGGGATAGCGTACAAAACCACCTGCCTGGCTCTGCTCGCAGCACTGCTGGGCGGATGTGTGTCAGAAACCGTGCGGGTGGTCGATATGACGCCCCCGGCTCAGTCGTCCCGCCCCCTCGAAGAAGCCGAACTCCTCGATGTCGGGATTGCTGTGTTCGACGCCAATGTCCCTGAGGACTACGACGAGCGAATTGAGCTGGTGATCATGCCTGAAGTGCGACGCGCTGAAGCCCAGTACGTTCCCTATTTCGCCAAGAACCTGCTGCAAAGCACAGGGAATTGGGGAGCTGTCAGGGTCATTCCCCGTCCAACCCATGCTGTCGATGTGGTTGTCACAGGCAAACTGCTGAAATCAAACGGCGAAAGTATGGCAGTGGAGATCTCTGTGAGCGACGCGCGCGGTGTCGACTGGTTTACGAAAAACTACGAGGCCCTTGCCAGTAAGTATGCATACGAAGAAGGCATGCCTCCTCACATCGATGCTTTTCAGGCAATCTACAAGAATCTCTCCGATGACATGCTCGCCTATCGCGAGCAGTTGAGCCTTGGGGAAATTGAGCAGATACGCGCAACCGCTGAACTGAAGTTCGCCAGGGAATTTTCCAAAGAGGCATTTGCCGATCACGTTCAGGAAACAGCGCCTGGCCAGTACCAGGTCATGCGGCTGCCATCCGAAGATGATCCCATGCTGGCACGCGTACGCCGGGTGCGTGAGCGGGAGTACCTGTTCATCGACACACTCGACGACTACTACTCTCGATTTCACGACAATATGTATCCGGCATACCAGGACTGGCGGCGTGCAAGCTACGACGAGGCGATCGCCTACAACGAGCTCAAAGCGCAATCTCGTGCGCGGATCATCGGCGGGTCCCTGGCTATCGCAGGCGGTGTCGCTGGAATCTATGAAAGCAGTGACGCTTATGTCGATGCCAGTGGTGTCGTAGGCGTCATCGCCGGGGCAACACTCATCGCATCAGCCATCCAGAAACGCCACGAAGCGGAACAGCAGGCTGATCGCCTGCGTGAGCTTGGCAGTGCGGCGGAGGCAGAGCTGGTACCGACAACGATAGAACTGGAAAACCAGACCATGCGTCTGCAGGGCTCCGTCGACGAACAATACACCGAACTGCGCCGCATACTGCGCCGCATCTATTTTGAGGATCTGGGTCTCGAGCCCCCGGCGGAGTCCGAAGAAACAATTCAATGAGTGAGGACCAGGGCGACATCATACGGCCGCAGCCAGCGCCGCTGTCTCACCTTGCCGGACCTCAGGAAAAGGCCAGCCAGACATTTGACTGGCGCGTAGCCGGTGTTGCTGTCGCAGTTCTGGCAGCGTTGGTTATCGCTTTCTCCTGGCGCCCCGACATAGAAACCAGTTCCCCGGAACGACCTTCTGAGACAGCGGAGACAGAAGGACCCGCGGTATCCAACAGGTCGTCTGAGGATCGCCTGGCACCTTTTGCAGAGACGCAGCGGGCACGAGCGCGAGAAGCCGCGCAAGCAGCCCTCGCCACGTTTGTCGAAAAACAGATCCAGCTGGAAGAGAACATGGATGTGGCGCGTTGGGGGCAGGCGGAACTGGACCGCGCCCTCGCGCTGGCACAGGAAGGAGACAGCGATTTTCTGTCTGACCGTTTTGATGAATCCCTGGCTGCTTATGAAGCTGCAACAGCAGCGTTGGACGAATTGTTAAGAGAAGGTATGAACCTGCTTTCCACGTACCTGGAAGACACGGAAACAGCCATCGACGACAGGAACATCCCTGTGGCGGAAGCGGCAATTGAAAAAGCCACGCGGATCCACTCGGAGCACCCGGATCTCCCCGGTCTACGCTCAAGGATAGATCGGCTACCGAGCGTGATCACGCTCCTTCGGGATGCCAAGAACCATGAACTCGGGGGTCGTTTCAATGAGGCGCTCGAGACCTACGACCGTGTCCGCACCCTCGATCCTCAGACGACGGGTCTTGAGAGCCTGCGGGCAGAGGTCGCTGTCGCCCAGCAGCGCGACCGTGTTGCCCAGCTGCTGAGCGAGGGGTTCGATGCTTTGAACGCATCGCGATTTGACCGTGCCCGTAACCGATTCAACACCGTACTTTCCCTCGAACCTGACAACGAGATCGCCAAAGGCGGGCTTGCGCAGGTTGCTCAGGACAACGACCTCGCGATCATCCGGGACTTACGTGAAACTGCAGAACAGGCCGGCCGTTCAGAAAACTGGCAAGCTGCAATCGATGCCTACCAGGCTGTTCTGAAGATGGATTCGAATATTCAGTTTGCCCGATCAGGCTTACGGGTTGCTGAAGAGCAGCTGCGTCATCTCAATCTTCTCGGGCGTATTTCAGCCGAGCCTTTCAAGCTTTCCAGCCAGAAGCTCTACATCGAAGCTGGAGAAATACTGGACCGGGCACGTCAGCTGCCCCACCAGGGACCACGGCTCCAGTCGGCCACCGAAGAGGTGTCCACCCTTCTCGTTTTATACAGAGACCCTGTGGAAGTGGTTCTCGTCTCCGATAACGCGACTGACGTCATCATGTCGAACGTTGGTCGGCTTGGTACTTTCGAGCGAAAAACGCTCAGCCTTCGACCGGGACAATATACGATCCGAGGCAGCCAGAACGGATGTCGTGACATATACCTGTCTATTGAAGTCATACCGGGCATAGAACCGCTGGATCTTTCCTGTCCGGAAAAGTTGTAGATGCCCGAACGCCCCGACACGATCGAACCCGTCAAGTTCGAACCAAGTGTTGAAGCCGGCCCGCAATCGAAGCTCCGGCCCTGGCACTGGGTTGCTATCGCCATCACGCTCATTGTCGTTTTCATCTTCTGGTTTCTGTTTACATCAAAAAGCGTGCAACTCCACTTTACACCGGCAGCCGACGATATAACGGTTGCAGGCGGGATTTCTTTCGAGCTGGGTGGCGTTTATCTGCTGCGAGAAGGGGACTATGAAGTGAGCGCCACTAAAGCGCTTCACCACCCGCTCGAGGACAGCCTGACTGTCGGGGGTGAAAGGAATCAGCGTCACGATTTCGTCTTTACACCACTACCCGGAATCCTGCGTCTCGATGTCCTACCGGCTGATGCTGTTGTGTCCCTCGAGGGCACTCAGTTCCCGGTCTCTGCTCCCCTGGACCTCGAAGCCGGTGAGCAGGTGCTCACAATCGATCATCCCCGCTTCATTGCTGAAACCGTTCGAGTTGTGGTCGAAGGTAAGCGCATAGAGCAGACACTATCCCTGGAGCTGCAACCGGACTGGGCCGAAGTTGAGGTCACAACATCACCACCTGGTGCTGCCGTTTATATCGACGGTGTTGATCAGAATGTGACGACACCAGCGACGGTCCAGGCTCTGAGTGGAGAACGGGAAATTGAGGTGCGGCTTGAAGGGTACAAGCGAGCCCAGCAACGCATCTTCGCGCAAGCCGGTGTTGGGCAGGTACTGCCTGCACTGTCCCTGGTTCAGGCTGATGCGCGGGTCAGTGTCACGAGCTCACCGGAAGGTGCGGGTGTCACGCTTAACGGTCAGTTTATGGGTCAAACCCCGATTGATCTCGACGTCCGCTCGGGGGTCAGCCACAGAGTAGACGTTATCTACAACGGCTTTCAGAACTACAGCAGGAGGATATCCCTGTCTCGTGGTGACAGCCGTGAGATACACGCAAACCTCATCAGAGAGCTGGGAGAAATCCGCGTTGTTTCAGATCCTCCAACTGCCCGGCTTGCCATCAACGGCCGGCCAGCGGGGCTGGCAAATACAACTGTGAAACTGCCGATCGAGCCACAGGACATTGCAATTACACTCGATGGTCACGCGGGCTTTTCGCAGACCATCACGCCCCGTGTCGGTTTGACCCAGGAAATCAAAGTTCGCCTGCTGACCCACGAAGAGGCTCGTCTGAGAGCACTGACACCCACGGTGACAACCGCCCAGGGCCAGGTGCTCAGACTTTTGAAACCGTTTGAATTCTCGATGGGGGCATCACGTCGCGAACCGGGACGCCGTGCCAACGAGACGCTTCGTGAGGTTGCCATGTCACGCCTGTTTTATCTGGGTATTCAGGAAGTCACCAACGCGGAATTCCGCCGTTTTGCAAGCGGGCATGATTCGTCCACCTTTGTCGAAGCATCGTTGAACGAAGACGACATGCCTGTGGCAAACATCAGCTGGCACGACGCAGCGGCATACTGTAACTGGTTGTCGGACCAGGACGATCTGCCGCCGTTTTATGAAATGGAGTTCGGAAAGGTGACCGGCATGAACCTGAAGTCAACAGGCTACCGCCTCCCGACAGAAGCGGAATGGTCCTGGACAGCGCGTACTTCGGGCGATGAGCCCGGTGGAGAGCAGTTCCGATTTCCCTGGGGAGGTGCCCTCCCACCACCGGACAGACATGGCAACTACGCAGATCGGGCGGCGTCCACACTGGTCGGACGCGTTATTTTCGGCTACAACGATAACCAGCCCGTGGCGGCGCCCGTCGGAACATTCAGGGCGGATGCCCGAGGGTTCTACGACATCGGGGGTAATGTGGCTGAATGGGTCAATGATTACTACGAAATACCGGGGAAAGACCGGGTTGAAGACCCCTGGGGACCCGATACGGGTGAGTACCACGTCATCAAAGGATCCAGCTGGATGCACGGTACTATCACGGAACTCAGATACTCGTTTCGCGACTATGGGATTGACGGACGGGATGACGTGGGATTCAGAATTGCGAGGTCAGCCGAATGAAGCACTCCCTGAGAGCATGGTTGTTTTTCCTGTTGGTTGGAGCAGGTTTCACTTCGTTTGCAGCGGAACGGGAGAACGAAGATGAGCAGGAAACGCGTCAGGAAGAAAAAGATGAACCGGTAGAGAAACAAGCTGGCAAACCAGGCCAGGGCGAGATATTTATTCCAAGCGAGGAGATATCGGAAGATTTTGCGGTCTCATTTCCAGTAGATATTTGACTATAAGGCACCTCTATTGAATGAACAGACAACTGCCATTTGAATTGATCTACCAGATAGGTGCGCTGATTATCAGCATCATCCTGGTGCATCTTGTCTATGTCACGATCATCCGGCCGAATGCGGACGCCATTCTCGAAACACAGGCAGAGCTGGCCGCCCAGGGCGAAGAATTTGTTCAGGACCGTTCGCTGTACGTGGTTTTGAGGGATTACGAGCAGGAATCCTGTTTCATTCTGATGTTCTGGGCTGTGGCGATTATGGGGTTCAAAGGTCGCGCCGCCCTGGCGGAACGCAAACTCCTGAACGAGGACTTTATGCAGATCACGGACGGTCTGAGCATTCTCCCGGAAGACACGCGGGAGTATGCCCGTCCCATACAGGCACTCCCGGACGAACAGCGTGAAGCCCTGCTGCCACGCACCCTACTCGCCGCCCTGCACAGGTTTTCATCCACGCGCAACGTTCAGGATGTATCAGAAGCTGTGAAATCAGCATGCGATGCCGAATCAGATCGTCTGGACAGTGAGTTGTCCATGGTGCGATATATCGCCTGGGCAATTCCATCGATTGGATTCATCGGCACTGTAAGGGGTATTGGCGAAGCCCTTGGGCAGGCATACAAAGCGGTCTCAGGCGACATTGCCGGAGTCACGACCAGTCTCGGCGTAGCCTTCAACTCAACCTTCATCGCCCTCGTTATCAGCATTGTCCTCATGTTTCTGATGCATCAGCTGCAGCACTTTCAGGAGAGACTGGTGCTCGATACACATACGTATTGCGATCAACGTTTGCTGCGGCACCTGCAGGTGCGCGGATCCTGATCGATGACCCGATACCTCGAATTCAATGACTGGGAGCTGATCCTGCTCGCAGATGATGGCAGCGAACTCTACAGGGATATTGCTGCTGCGAGTGCCTCCACTGGGGAGCTCATTTTTGGCACACCTGCCTGGGCTGCCGCGAGGCGCGACCCTCAGAGATTCAACGCCCGCTATCTTTCGAGTCTCAGTGCTGATCCGGTCACAGGTGACCTGGGGCCTGCCCGAAACCACGCGGATCTCATATTTCATCACCTGAAGGCACTGCCGGTCGGAGACGATCCCGTCGTCATCGGTATTCCCGGATGTGTGAGTAACGAACAACTCGGTGTTCTGCTCGGTATCTGTGCAGAAGCTGGCCTTACTGTCGCAGGCTTTGTCGACACAGCCCTGGTTTATCTGCTGACGCTACAGGCCGAAACAGTCGAACTGCCCAATGACCCCGTGCTCATTGATCTGGAGATGAACCGGTTACTGACCACCCGTCTCAGTCTGCAGGGCCCGGGACCCGCCGTTCTTGGCACGACACCCTCGAACGGGCTGGGCTTGCTTGGGATCATCGAAGGCTGGATGAACGTGCTGGCGGATGAGTTTGTCGGCAAAACCCGGTTTGACCCGATGCACGCTGCTGAGACTGAACAGCAGATGCTCAACCAGGTTTTCCAGTGGTGCACAGACCGCCGTATAAAAAGCCGGATGACGATCGATCACGCAGGGACCTCTCGCGAGATAGAAGTCTCCGAGGGAGCGCTCATCGAGAAGCTCGCACTGCGTCTGGAAACCCTTGAACTGGATGCACCCCTGGTTCTCCTGACCCCCCGCGCCGCCCGCATTCCAGGATTTCTCGACATCCTTGCGGGAAAGAACATTCGGGCTGTGGAGATATCAGAACTCAGCACCTTTGACGCTTACCGGCTGTTGTCGCAGGACCTCGGGCCAGATGCGGTCAGACGGATCAGTCAATTCGAAGGTTCCCTGGGGGCAACCGCACAGGAACCGTTAACTGCGACGGGTACCGCCACTCACCTTCTGCATACGAATGTCGCTATGGCGCTGAACGCCTCACAATTCCAGGCGTTCATTGATGCGGCAAGCCGCAGCACCTGCCACCCTGATGTGATGGTGAATCACGATCAGGGTTCCGGTATTCCCATCCATCCCGGGGATCGCGTGGTCTTCATGGATATCGCCTATACGGCGATCAGGGTCGAATAAACATGGCCCGCTCCCGCCGGATGAACGTGTTCTCACTCTCATTTCTCGACGTCATGTCCTGCGGATTCGGCGCTGTTGTGTTGATTTTTCTCATCATCAATCACGAAACGCAGGAAGACCAGGAAGTTGTCAATCGGGATCTTCTGGCAGAGATTCGAATGCTGGACTACCAGGTTCAGCAGGGAGAGAAAGACCTGTTCGAACTGACCGAAACACTCGAAGTGGTAGCCAAGCGTCTCGACGATTCCGACGAGCGTTTATCGACAACGGAAACGACAGTCGAGGAAGAAATCACACGTCTGGAGGAACTGCGTGAATCGTCCGTTGCCGACACCGAAAGCCTGCGGGAGCTGACCGCTGATATCGAAAGCCGTGAACGTGAAGTACAACAGTTGCAGGCGCTGAAAGCCGCCCAGGACGGTAATCAGGCGCGGGCGTTCGAAGGTGAAGGTGACCGGCAGTACCTGACAGGCATGAAAGTCGGTGGTCGTAACATCGTCATTGCGCTGGATACCTCAGCCTCCATGCTCGATGACACGATTGTTAATGTTTTACGCCGACGAAACATGAGCGAAGAACGCAAGATAGCTGCGCCGAAGTGGCAGCGCGCTGTGCGTACAGTGGAATGGCTTGCATCACAGCTGCCACTCGATGCGGAATTCCAGGTTTACGGGTTTGCTGAAGAAGCACAGACCCTCGTTCCAGAGTCGGACATGGACTGGATACCAATGCACGACGGCCAGGATCTGAACCGGGCTGTGGAACACCTGCGTACCCAGGTTCCCCAGGGAGGATCCAGTCTCGTCAATCTCATTCTTGCGATGCGTGAGCTGTCTCCGATTCCCGATAATGTGTATCTCATCACCGATGGCCTGCCGACACAGGGTGAGAATGCACCCAGGTCAGCAACGGTGAGTGGAGCCCGCCGGTTAGACCATTTTGGAGATGCCGTGGAGCGGCTGCCGAAACAGATACCAGTCAACGTCATCATGTTCCCAATGGAAGGTGACCCAATGGCCTCCGCGGCGTACTGGAATCTGGCGCGAGTCACGGGTGGAGCGTTCATTTCTCCGTCCTGGGACTGGCCGTGATGTCATGAGCGAGGTGTTTCTCAAACATGCGTAATCGACGTGGCATCGAAGAATTCAGCGTTTCGTTTCTGGACGTCATCTGTTGTGGCTTTGGCGCAATCATCCTGCTCCTGATGATCACCAAGACTGTCGCCCCGGTCCTCCTCGAGGAAAGTAACGTGAACCTGGAGGGTCAGGTTGTGGCGCGAGAAGATGCATTGTTCGAGATTCGCGGGCAAATCAACGAGATACGCAGGCAACTCACGGATTCAGAGGCAGATCTCGAAACGAAGCTCGAGGAACTCGCAGAGCTGCAGCGACAATTGACGGAGATTCTCGGTCAGTTCGACAGCCTCCAGGAATCACAGCAGGAAGTCTCGACGGAAAACCTCAAGCTTGCAGCCGCCAAACAGACGCTGACCGATGAGATGGAGCGTCTTCTGGGACTCGATTTCCGCCGTACGTCCGGACTGGTCGGCGGGATCACCGTTGACTCCGAGTACATCATCTTTGTGATCGATACATCCGGAAGCATGCATAGCGTGGCTTGGCCGCAAGTCGTCAGAAAGGTCAGCGAAACGTTGTCGATATACCCACGGGTCAAGGGAATCCAGGTGATGAACGATATGGGTGATTACATGTTTTCCCGTTACCAGGGTGCCTGGATAGAAGATACACCGGCTCTGCGAAATTCGATCATTCAAACTTTGCAGTCGTGGGCCCCGTTCAGTAATTCGAGCCCCGTCGAAGGTATTACGGAAGCAATCAATACCTACTACGATCCCGACAAACGTATTAGCATCTATGTCTTCGGCGATGACTTCACAGGCAATTCCATCGAAGAGGTAGTGGAAGCAGTGGATCGGGTAAATCTCGCAGATGACAGTGGCCGGCGACGGGTGAGAATCCATGCAGTGGGTTTTCCCGTCTATCTCGACCGCCCGAACAACCGTGTTTACCGCTTTGCTGCGCTGATGCGGGAACTCGCTTACCGGAATGACGGCAGCTTTGTCGGTCTGGCGGAGTACCAATGAATCTGCGGTTGGCGTTCATTGTTGTCGTTGCAGGCCTCCTGGGTGCATGCACCGGGAATCACAATATGATTGTCGAGGGTGGACGTTTCCCCGTGCCGCTCATGGACAAAGCACCTGTGCGTCTCGGCGTATATCTCGATGACGAGATCCGGAGCTACGTTCATACCGAAACACGCGACAAGAAATCAGAATGGACAGTCGACGTTGGCGGAGCCCAGCTTGATCTCTTCAGCAACCTTGCTGAGGGTGTATTCCAGGACCATGAACTTGTGGACTCATCTGCAGCCGGTCATCTCGACGGTGTCTTGAAACCATCGATCAAGGAAATCCAGTTTTCGCTCCCGAAACAGACCCGTACCAACTATTACGAGGTATGGATTCGCTATCACTTCCAGTTGTTCGACAAGGAAGGCAATCCGGTTGGTGAATGGACGCTGCCTGCGTATGGTAAAGCCAACACGAATGACCACGGTTCGACCACCGTGGGGCTGCAGGAGGCTGCTTTGGCCGCATGCCGCGACGCCATGGCGTTTTTCAGTATCAATTTTGTCCGTGAACCGGTGGTCAGAAACTGGCTAGCTGCGGGTAAACCGGTCGTGCCACCGGCACCGCCCGTCAACACACCCGCACCCTCTCCTGCAGATCCACAGGCTCCTGCTGTCACGAGTACCGAGGGCAGTCAGACATGATTTATCTGCGGATTCTGCAATGGAGTGTTGTGACCGGCGCTATCTGCCTCCTGGCAGGATGTGTCACGGCAACCGTTCAACAGGTTCGCGAAACTGCCACCGCCATGAACGAAGAAGACTCGATCGTTGTGCTCGGCCGGCGTAACCGGCCAAGCAAGGCAGAAGCTGAACTCGACTTTGTCGAGTGTGTCTCGAGAAACCTTTCGAGTGGAGAAAACCCCGTCCAGGTCATCTCAGAACAGCAGTTTGTGGATGCCATGTTCCCATGGTTCGAGCCTCGCACAGCACCGCTGAGTACTACTGATCTTCCGGAACTTCTGCAACAGCCGTTGCTCGCAGAACGTATCCGGGAAATTGGCCTGAAATACCTCGTGTGGCTCGAAGGGTCTACCCGTCAGATCGCTCAGGCAGGATCCATGTCCTGCAGCGTCACCCCGGGTGGTGGCGGGTGTTTCGGATTTCTGACCTGGGAAAAAGACTCCTCCTACGAAGCTTCTGTCTGGGATGCTCACACAGCAAAGACAGCAGGACGGGTCAGTTCAGACGCTGCCGGCACAAGCTATATGCCAGCCCTGGTGGTACCCATACCGATTATCGCCCGGGTGCAGAATTCAGCGTGTTCGAGTCTCGCAGGACAGCTCAAACAGTTTGTGAGAAATGACACGTAACTAATTGTTATTTATAAACTCTTTAAGAAAGAGATCGCGGCAGAAGCCGCTCCTACAATAAGAACAAGCGACTTCAGCCGCGTTTACTTCAGCCATTTCGGATCTCAAGCACCTCCCCTTCGAAGCGTTCCGGCTCACTCGCGTACCACTCCTGGAGTGTCGTTTTGTGCTTGCGCGCTACGAGATCACACAGTTCGTAGAATGTTGGACGACCCGGATCTGTGATGACAATCTTACGCGTGCCGTTATCCAGGGCCCGATTAACCATTCTCGAGATTGGTTTGACGAGAGAGTCCCAGAAACAGATGTCACTCCCAACGATGTAGCGGTGTGCGCCCAGTTCTTTGCCCGGCAGCCGGGTAAAATCCGCACGCTTCTGCGTTAGCTGAACGGCATTCAGGTCAGCCATCACGTCGACAAACGGGAATACCGCGGCGTCGAGATCCACAGCAGTGACTTTGGCTCTGAACTGTCGAGCACAGAAGATCGATACACCGGCCCATCCGCAGCCGATCTCCATGACACGGGCGCCACGCGCCATCCGGTTGTGAACGAGGTAGTCCATCAGTAGATAGCCTGCTCCCCAGGCTTTCGTACCGTGAATCGACGGCTGGTAACGCTTACGCATGGTTTTGATCAGGCGATGTTTAGGCGTCAGCATGTACACCCCGTACGCGTATTCGACATGTGCTTCCGGCACACGCTGCAATTTCGGCATCTGATGACCCGCTCGAAAAGCTCAGAAATAATACCCGACTATTTTACTCGGGTATTAGCGAGTGCGTATAATTCGCACCCATTGTGACCCGGCGCAAACAGCCGGGGGTAGTTACCACCGCGGGCCAGACTAGCATGATTTTTATCCCTCAATCTGGTGACCCGATACTGACAGGACGCTGAGTAGAAGACCGCATGAGCCGATCCGTAGATGACATTGTCGAATCGAGTGCCGACTATGAAGCCGGATTCGTTACCGATATAGAGGCGGAAACGCTGCCGCCGGGCCTCGACGAGGACGTCATACGGTTCATTTCCGCCAAAAAATCGGAACCCGAGTGGCTCACGGAGTGGCGCCTGCAGGCCTACCGCGCCTGGTGTGAGATGCCTGTCCCGGAATGGGCTCACGTTTCGTTCGAGCCGGTGGAATTTGACAGGATTTCCTATTATTCCGCACCCAAGAGCCTTGCTGACGGCCCGCGTTCTCTCGACGAGGTTGATCCGGAGCTGCTGAAGACTTACGAGAAACTGGGCATACCGCTGCACGAGCAGGCTGCCCTTGCAGGTGTCGTCAATCCGGAGGCGTCGGACGCACAAGAACCCAGGGTTGCCGTCGATGCGGTGTTCGACAGCGTTTCCATCGCAACGACATTCAAGGAGAAGCTCGCTGAGGCAGGCGTTGTGTTCTGCCCGATTTCAGAAGCCGTGCACACTCACCCCGAACTGGTGCAGACGTATCTCGGTAGCGTCGTTCCCCAGCGTGACAATTTCTATGCGGCTCTGAATAGTGCCGTATTCAGCGACGGATCGTTTGTATACATCCCCAA
>JANQFF010000222.1 GCA_028277965.1 Pseudomonadales bacterium | reverse complement strand
TGCCGGGGCCAGTGGGCGTTTGCCAAACGCCCGGCCGGCGAAGTACGCGCCGACATCCGCGCCCCACACAACGAGGAACAGCCAGACGATCCATAAACTCCCCTGCTCGGCTCCGTGAACATCGACGATCGCCACCCATGCCGCCACACCTATCGTAAGACCGGTTAAACCGGCAAGCAGGCGATTGCGGTAGAGCGACTCACCGCGAGGGAACAGCAGAACACCAATGATTGCCAGGAGCCAGGTCAAACAGCCGATGCCCAGGATGAAACCATTCACCTCCGGAATGAACCACACGGTCAGTGCTATCAGCCCGTACAGGGCAACGTATATCAATCGTTTTGCAAACGTCTCAAGGCCCAGAAAACCAGCCCACTCATACAAGCCCAGGGCTGCGACACCCCAGAAAATGAACGCGAACCAGCCGGGAGGAAGATAAAAGACAGCACTTACTGCGAGTGGCGCAAGTATGAGACCAGTGATGACGCGCGCGAGGAGCATGCGCTGCCGCTCGTCAGCTCCGCGCGCCGTATCGCCGGGATCGACTGACAAACTCCTTTATCGCATCACGCAGACAGGTCTCGTCAAAATCAGGCCAGAACACGTCTGTGAAGTAGAGTTCGGTGTACGCCAGATCCCACAACAGGAAATTACTTATCCTATGCTCACCGCCCGTACGAATCAGCAGGTCCGGATCGGGGACACCGCCAAGACTCGTGTAACGACCAAATATGCTCTCATCGATATCGGAAGGATAGAGCGTTCCGCGCTGAACCTCACGGGCCATTGTCTGAGCGGTTCGCACGATGTCCCAGCGGCCCCCGAAATTGACGGCGACGTTCAGATACAACCGCGTATTACCCTCTGTCAGCGCCTCACAATCATCCATCTTGAGCCGGATGTCCGCATCAAACCGCTGCTTGTCGCCGATGATCTTCAATCGCACACCGCGCGCATTGAGTTCCGCCAGGTCGTTTTCCATGACGTGACGCATGAGATCCATCAACAACCGGACTTCCCCGTCGGGCCGTTCCCAGTTTTCGGTGCTGAACGCAAACAGCGTCAGGTGTTGAACGCCGAGGTCAGCTGCCGCTTCAGCAACCCGGCGCAGCATCTTCGCACCAGCCCTGTGGCCTGCAGCACCCGGAAGCCGCCTTTTCCGCGCCCACCGGTGATTCCCGTCCATGATGATGCAGACATGGGACGGAATGACCTCCGGGCCACCGAGGTCTTCCCCGGCCGATTCCGCAACGCTGCTCTGTTGATCGCGCGATATCATTGAGACTTGTAACTTCCGATCAGGACTAAATCTCCATCAGGTCGTTTTCTTTGGCGGAGAGCGCTTCATCCACCTGTCCAACCCAGGCATCAGTACGCCCCTGAATCCTGTCTTCAGCCTTATGTGCTTCGTCTTCCGTGGCTTCCTTTTCTTTAACAAGCTCGCGCACGTCCGCAATGGCATCCCGCCGAATGTTACGAATGGCGATACGCCCGTTTTCAGCTTCCTGTTTGGCCTGTCGGGCCAGATCGCGCCGATTTTCTTCAGTCAAAGGAGGTAGCGGAACGCGCACAACATCACCTGTCGACACGGGTGTTATGCCGAGGTCGCTCTTCAGGATCGCTTTTTCGATGACGGGGATCAGTGGCTTCTCCCAGGGAGATACAGCCAGGGTGCGGCCATCTTCCACTGATATGGAAGCGACCTGATTCAGGGGTGTATCGGACCCGTAGTACTCAACCGATATGCCGTCCAGAAGTGCGGGGTTCGCCCTGCCTGTACGGATTCGTGCAAACGCCTGCTGCAGTGATTCGAGGGACTTTCCCATCCGCTCGTCTGCATCCTCAATAATTTCGTCAATCATCGTCAGCGCACCTTTTGTAACTTGTTTACAGCTTGTTCCTCAAGCAACTACACGGGTGCCTACTCTACCGCCATTCGCTAGCTGTACAAGCACCCCGGGTTCATTCACGTCACAGACGAACAATGGCATTTTGTTTTCTTTGCACAACACAATTGCCGTCAGGTCCATCACACCGAGCTCACGCTCGAGCACTTCGTCGTAAGTTACAGTGTCATATCGCCTGGCGGCTGAGTTTGTGCGTGGGTCGGAATCGTAGATCCCGTCGACATTGGTTGCCTTCACGACCGCGTCCACACCAAGCTCTATGCCGCGCAGACAGGCTGCGGTATCCGTTGTAAAGAAAGGGTTGCCGGTTCCTCCACACAGCACCGTCACAGTTCCGTTGTCCATCGCCTCGCGCACGGTGTTGCGCTCGTAGGCCGGTACGATACCTCCAATACCAACGGCGCTGTATACCGCGGATTCCAAACCGCCACGATTCAACGCGTCCGCTAGCCCGAGACCGTTGATCACGGTCGCCAGCATGCCCATGCGGTCGCCGGTGACCCGGTCGAGACCTCGCTCAGCCAGTTCACCTCCTCTGAATATGTTGCCGCCCCCAAGAACGATGGCCAGCCTGGCACCCGTAGCGACAACGTTGCCAAGTTCTTTGGCAAGGTCGTCGAGAAACTCCGGATCCAGTCCGGCCCCGGCACTGCCGCCGAGTGCCTCGCCACTCAGTTTAAGCAGGAGTGTCGGCACTTACGTTCCCGTACCCTGGCAGCATAAAGGCATCAGCCTTCGAGCTGCGCCTTCACCTCCGCCGCAAAATCCTCCTCCTCGACCTCGATGCCTTCACCGACCTCGAAGCGAACAAATTCCACGACGTCATTGTCACTTGCACTGAGTAGTTTGCCGACCTTTTCGTTAGGGTCTTTAACAAAGGGCTGATCAACGAGGCTGACCTCAGCAAGGTACTTTCTCACCCGACCTTCGACCATTTTTTCCACGATCTCAGGAGGCTTGCCACTGTCGGCAGCCTGGCTGGTGTAGATTTCCCGTTCTTTATCGAGCACGTCTGCCGGTACATCTTCACTCTTTACGACCATTGGATTGATCGCTGTCACGTGCATGGCGATATCGCGACCCAGCGAAGCGTCTCCCTTTGAGAGATTCACCAGGCTCGCTTTTTTGTTGTCACCGTGAAGGTAGCTTGTGATGCCTCCACCGTCTGAGAGCAACAATACCGCTCGCCGCACGCTGATGTTTTCGCCAATCTCCTGGACGAGCCTTTCCCGCTCCTCATCGAGACCAGCAGCGAGAATGGTCTCCAGATTTCCGTCTGCCGAGTCGAATACGCGTTCCACGACATTGTCGACGAACGCAATGAATTTTTCGTTCTTAGCGGCGAAGTCCGTTTCAATATTGACCTCGACCAGGGCACCTCTGGAGCCGTCGTCTGCTACCTTTATACCGAGAAGCCCATCCGCCGTCGTACGACCCGCCTTCTTGGCAGCTTTCAGGGCGCTGCTTTTACGCAGTTGCTCGATGGCCTGCTCCATGTCCCCGTCAGTCTCTTCAAGGGCTTTCTTGCAGTCCATCATCCCAAGCCCGGTGCGCTCCCGGAGCTCTTTCACCATTGAGGCTGTAATTTGCATGTCCTACTCCTTTTCTTTCGAGTCGTCACCTTCAGCGTCGTCCGTGTCGGCGTTCGGCTCTTCTGCCTCAGGCGCGGCAGCGTCATCAGCCGCTGCCTCTTCCACCGGCGCTTCGGCCGCAGCCGGTTCTTCCTCAGCAGCTTCCGCAGCTTCCTGGGCCTCCTGTTCGGCAAAAGCCTGATCAACAGAGGCACGTACACCTTCGGAAATTTCAGCGTGAGGTGTAATGGCCGCCTCCGCGTTTTCTTCGACTTCGACAAACTCATCAGGGTCCACCTGGAGCGATGCCTGACTCTGGCCCTGGGCAACGGCGTCCGCAACAGCGGTCACATAGAGCCGGATAGCCCGAATGGCGTCATCGTTACCGGGAATGACGAAATCCACTCCGTCCGGGTCACTGTTGCTGTCGACAACACCGAATACAGGGATTCCAAGTTTGTTCGCCTCACTCACCGCAATATGCTCGTGCTGCACATCGACAACAAACAGTGCATCCGGCAGACCGCCCATGTCTTTGATACCGCCGAGGGAAGCGTCGAGCTTCTGCATCATACGCGATCGCTGTAACGCTTCTTTCTTTGGCAGAAGCTCAAATGTCCCGTCTTCGGACTGCTTTTCGAGATCCTGTAGTCGGCGGATGGACTGGCGAATCGTTTTGTAGTTGGTGAGCATGCCGCCCAGCCAGCGCTGGTCCACGTAGGGCATACCGACCCTGCCTGCCTGCTCCGCAATGACCTTTGCTGCAGCCCGCTTGGTTCCAACGAACAGCAGCTTGTGTCCGCGCCGTCCCAGCGCCTGAATTTCGGTCAGAGCCTCGTTGAACGCAGGCAGCGTCCGCTCGAGATTGATGATGTGGATCTTGTTGCGGGCGCCGAAGATGTAAGGCGCCATCTTCGGATTCCAGAATCTGGTCTGATGGCCAAAATGCACGCCAGCAGCCAGCATGTCTCGCATGGTTACACTCATATTGTTCTCCGGGTTGGTTACAGAACCGTAACCTCCCACCTTCCAACCCAACTTTCGTTAGGCACCCGGGAAGACGTGTCGAGGCCGGTCGATTTGATTAGTCATTGCCGCGCGGCGGGGCGCTTTATACCATAATCGATTGTCTTTCAAAACGGTCAGTCTGAATGGTGGCAAAAGTATCAACTGATACAGATCTCGAAGGGATGCGGGCAGCAGGGGCAGCCGCTGCCAGTGTCCTGGAAATGATTGGCGATCACGTGGTTCAGGGGACCACCACCGAAGCGCTGAACGAAATCTGTCACAAGTTCATCGTTGACGATCTCGACTGTGTGCCTGCGCCCCTGAACTATGGGGGTGGCGGCAAGCAGATGCCGTTTCCGAAGTCTATCTGCACCTCAGTTAACCACGTCGTTTGCCACGGCATCCCTTCACCTTCCAAGAAACTCCGTTCGGGAGATGTCCTCAACATCGACATCACCGTGATCAAGGGCGGCTACCACGGCGACACCAGTAAGATGTTCTTCGTAGGCGAGGCAAGTGTCCTTGCCAGACGTCTGGTTAAAGTCACCCAGGAGTGCCTGTACAAAGGCATTGAAGCCGTCAGGGCTGGAGCCACGCTTGGGGACATCGGACACGCCATCCAGAAACATGCCGAAAGTCAGCGATTCAGTGTTGTCCGCGAGTTTTGCGGCCATGGCATCGGCAAGGTTTTCCATGACGCTCCCCAGGTACTGCACTACGGAAGGCCAGGCACAGGCATCAGGCTCGAAGAGGGGATGACATTCACCATCGAACCAATGATCAACGCGGGCAAACGCCACATCAAAATCCTCCCCGATCAGTGGACCGCTGTAACCAAAGACCACAAGATGTCAGCCCAGTGGGAACACACTCTCATGGTGACTGCTGACGGTGCTGAGGTGTTTACGCTTCGAAAAGAGGAGCACTGATGACATCACCGGCCCGGGCGTTCGAGCACCGGGAGGAACTCACCGCGATCAGTGACGCTCTGGCCACCCGATACTGGCGCAACGATCCTATCGAAGACCTGCTTGCCGCATGGAGTAACGCGGTCGACGCTGTTATTGAACGTCTTTACGACACTCATCTGGCAGGCCTTCCCGTTGCCGCTTTCGCCGTGGGTGGTTACGGCCGTGGTGAACTCCACCCCGGGTCTGACATCGATGTCCTTGTCCTCGCCGAAAAACCCCAGAAGCACCAACGGCAGATAGAGCTTTTCCTCCAGGGGCTTTTTGATCTCAACATGATGGAGGTAGGCCACAGTGTGCGTACGCCAAAAGCCTGCCGTGACGAAGCCCGGTCCGACATAACGGTTGCCACGGCCCTGTTCGAAAGGCGTTTCCTCGTGGGCGACCAGGCGCTCATAGAACGCCTGGACAAGTTCATGGGGGGACGGAGATTGTGGCCGGCCGACCGCTTTTTCCAGGCCAAGTACGACGAGCAACTCTCCCGCCACCGGGAATTCAACAACGTCGAGTACAACCTCGAGCCCAACATCAAAGCTTCCCCGGGCGGACTTCGCGACATCCATACGGCGCTCTGGATATGCCGCCGGCAGTTCGGCACTACCGACCCGGAGAAGCTCGTGGAACTCGAAGTGCTCACACCAACCGAAGCCCGTTGGCTGGTCGAGGGGCGACGCTTCATCTGGTGGGTACGCTGGGGACTGCATCTCGTTGCGGGCCGTAAGGAAGACCGCCTGCAATTTGCGTTTCAACGCGAACTTTCGCAACGCCTCGGGTTTGTCGATACCGATGCCCAACTCGGTGTCGAACGTTTCATGCACCACTACTACCGGCACGTTCTCGAACTCACCGAGGTCAACGACATCCTCATCCAGCATTTCAGGGAAGTCATCATGACGTCCCGGCGTCGGACCAAAACTGAGCCGATCAACGACAGGTTCCAGCTCACGAATGGTTACATCGAGGCGACCGACGACCATGTATTCATCGAGCACCCCGCTTCACTCCTCGAGATGTTCGTCATCATGGCGAACCGGACCGATGTCGATGGGGTCCGCGCAGCAACAATCCGGCTTATCCGCAACCATCTGCACCTGATCGACGACTCGTTCCTGAAAAATCCCGAGCACACACGCCTGTTCCTCGAGTTGCTCAAGGCTCCCAACATGCTGGTTTCGACACTGACCCGTATGCGGCGTTACGGCATCCTGGGGAGGTACATCCCGGAGTTCGGCCAGGTCATCGGACGAATGCAGCACGATCTGTTTCATATATATACGGTTGATGCCCACACCATGATGGTGATCCGTAACATGCGCCGCTTTCGCTATCGCGCGAGTCGCGAGGCGTACCCGGTTGCCTATCATTGCGTACACACCGTTCCCAAAATCGAACTTCTGTATATCGCAGGGCTCTACCACGACATCGGTAAAGGACGGGGCGGCGATCATTCCAAACTCGGGGCGATCGACGCCAATCGTTTCTGTGAGCGACACGCCATCAACGAAGCTGATACCGATCTTGTCTGCTGGCTTGTCGACAAGCACCTGTACATGTCCAGCGTTGCCCAGAGGGAGGACATTTACGATCCGGACGTCGTGCACGCCTTTGCGAGCGAAGTGAAATCGGAGATGCGCCTCGACTACCTATACGCGCTGACCGTCGCCGATATCAACGCGACGAATCCCACATTGTGGAACAGCTGGCGGGCCACGCTCCTGCATCAGCTTTACATGGAAACCCGCAAGATGCTTCGTCGCGGGCTCGAATCTCCCGCAGACAAACAGGCTGCTTTGTCAGCGCACCAGGAGCGTGCAAGGGAACGCTTGCTCGGAAGTCTGGACGATGACGAGGTCCCGCAGATCGATGCCATCTGGAGGAACCTCGGTGAGGACTTTTTCCTGCGCCACTCCCCCGGACAGATTGCAAACCTCACTGTAAAGCTGATCAACCACAAATCAGAGCACCCGGACATGGAGCAGGCCTTCATTACCCTGGACCAGACCCGGGGTGATCTGCCTGGCGAAGGGGCAACCCAGATCTATGTCTATTGCCTGGATCAGCCGCGCCTCTTTGCTACTACCGTCATCACACTGTCGGGGCTACAGATATCCATCGTTGATGCCATCATCAACACCAGCGACGAAGGGGTCTGTTTCGATATCTACACGGTCCTCGGTGCAGATGGAGAACCAATCCGCTGGGACAGCCCCCTGCGCGACGAGGTCCAGACCAAACTCCAGCATGCAATCGATAACCCCAATCCCGAACTCCAGCCTGCCAGGCGTCGCCTGCCACGCCAGGTCCGAGAGATGACACAGGCGACTGAGGTGACCTTGAACCGGGCCAACGGTGGGGCGAGTTCGACGATCACGGTTCTCGCAAGCGATCGACCGGGACTCCTGGCAACCATCGCCATGCTGTTTGTGGAACTCGGACTTCAGCTTCTGTCTGCCAAGATCACCACCCTGGGCGCGCGCGTGGAAGACACTTTTGTTGTCCAGAACACCAACGGGGAGCCTATTGGAACCGGACAGTCCGCATACGAGATCACCCATGCGATCCGACAGCGCATCGACCGTCACATGAATCAGGTGTGAAGGTGCGCAACACTACCGGAGTTAATCTGTGACCAGAAACCCGCGCTTCGAGGCACTACACCCCTATCCGTTCGAAAAGCTCAATGCCCTGATCGCAAACATCGCTGAGCCAGGCCAGTTCTCAAACATACCCCTCTCGCTCGGCGAGCCAAAACACCCACCGCCGCGTTTTGTGGTCGACGCTCTGGCGGACACAGAGATGCTGACTGTCGCGCTCGCTGGTTACCCGGCCACCCGCGGGACGGAGAATCTCCGGGCTGCAATCGCTGACTGGGTCAGAGACCGTTTTGGTGCACCTATCGACCCTGACACTGAGGTCCTGCCTGTCAACGGCACGAGGGAAGCGCTGTTTTCGTTCGCCCAGTCAGCGCTCAGCGGAGACCGGGACAGCTGCGTGGTCATGCCAAACCCCTTCTATCAGATCTACGAAGGTGCAGCCCTGCTCGCTGGTGCCGCACCCTTCTACCTGAACTCCAACCCTGCACAAGGCTATCAACCGGATCTCGACAGCCTGCCCGAAGAGATCCTGCGCAAGACGGAACTCTTCTATATCTGCTCACCGGGGAATCCAACGGGACAGGTGATGAGCCCGGAGGAACTGGGACAGTTGATCGATCTTGCCCACCGTTACGATTTCATCATTGCCGCTGACGAGTGTTACTCGGAGATCTACGCAGACGATGATGATCCACCGCAGAGCCTTCTCACTGTCAGCAACGCAACAGGCAACAAAAACTACGAGCGATGTATCGTCTTCCACAGTCTCTCCAAGCGATCAAACCTCCCGGGTTTGCGAAGCGGTTTCGTTGCCGGAGACGCAACCGTCCTGGAACGCTACTTTCAGTACCGAACCTACCATGGCTGCGCGATGAGCCCGCATCACCAGCTTGCGTCCACCCTGGCCTGGCAGGACGAAGAGCACGTCCGGGCTAATCGAGATCTTTACCGCAGGAAGTTCGCGGCCCTAGGGCCCATGCTCGGTGAACACTTCGCTTTCCCCGATCCAGCCGGTGGTTTTTATCACTGGCTGGACACCGGTACCGACGATCAGATGTTCTGCCGGGATCTGCTCGCCACCTACAACGTCAAAGTCGTGCCGGGTTCTTTCCTCGCGAGAGATACCGCTGACGGTAATCCGGGAGAAAATCACATTCGGGTTGCGTGGGTTGCACCGTTCGATGACTGCATGGAAGCGGCCAAGCGACTGGTCGAGTTCAAGAGGAATCGCTGCTGAAGCCGCTCCTACAGAGGTAGACAGGTTTTGCTAGCTCTGTAGGAGCGGCTTCAGCCGCGATCCAGTTTGGTTAACAGGGGGAGGTGAACTGCTGTTATCTTCCTCTGCACATAAGCCTCAGGGCTTCCGTTCAAACGCTGACTGGTTAGAATAGCCGCCCCCTTAAGGTAGGTGCTTCTCATGTCAGGTGTTTTTGCGTTTGCGATTGGATTTTCGACGGTGAACCAGCGCAACGAAGCGCTCGATTGCCTGTTTCCACGTCCCTTCATGCATCCTGAAGGTGACGTCAAAGACCTGGTTGCAAAGTTCGGCGAAGGCGTGACGCAGATCAGTCCTGACGATCTCACCACGCTGGATCCGGAAGGGAAACTCGTTCCCGCCGCTCTCCTGGAAGCCGATACACCGTTGACGGCCGTATCTCTGAGCGAAGACAGGCCCATTGGTTCAACGCCAGAGGCCTATCTGAAATTACATCTCCTTTCTCATCGCCTGACCCTGCCCAATACTCTGAACCTCGACGAAATTTTTGCGCACCTGCCGAATCTGGCCTGGACCACCCGGGGTCCGGTGGACATGGCTGAGCTTGGCGATGAACTCATCCGCGCGAAGATCCGCGGTGAGCACCTCGAGGTCATGAGCGTGGACAAGTTTCCGAAGATGGTGAATTACGTCATGCCAAGCGGTGTGCGTATCGCAGATGCAAGTCGTATTCGACTGGGCGCGTACCTCGGTGAAGGCACAACAGTCATGCACGAGGGTTTTATCAATTTCAACGCGGGCGCTCTGGGCCCCAACATGGTTGAGGGTCGTATCTCGCAGGGCGTCACTATTGGTGAAGGTACCGATCTCGGTGGGAGTGCAAGCACCATGGGTACACTCGCGGGTGGCGGCCAGATCGTCATAACGTTGGGCAAAAACTGCCTGATCGGCGCAAACGCCGGAACCGGCATACCTCTGGGCGACCGCTGCACCATCGAAGCAGGCCTATACATCACGGCTGGAACCGTCATTTCGGTGCTGGATGAGTCTGGCGAAGAGGTTCGCAAAGTAAAAGCCCGGGAACTTGCAGGGGGCTCCGATATGCTGTTCATCCGAAACAGTCAGACTGGCCAGGTTGTGTGCCGGACCAATCGCCGGGCGATCGAGCTGAACGAAGCTCTCCACGCCCACAACTGAGACGGCGTATCCAGCATGAATACTGAAACCCGGATCGATCAACCGGTCCTCGAACTCACCTCCGATCTGATAAAACGTCCGTCCGTAAGTCCACATGATGAGGGCTGTCAGGACATCCTTGCAGCTCGTCTTGAAAAACTGGGTTTCGATCTCGAGTTTATCGACAAGAATGACGTCCGAAACCTGTGGGCGGTCTATCAGGCGGACTCTCAATCCGGGAACGCCGGGCCTCACCTGCTATTCGCCGGGCATACCGATGTTGTGCCGCCGGGACCGCTCGATGAATGGCGTACATCCCCATTTGAGCCGAGAATCGAGAATGGGAAACTGTACGGACGGGGTGCGGCCGACATGAAGCTGAGTCTCGCGGCCATGATCGTGGCTGTCGAGGAACTCATCACAAGCGACACGCCCCTCGAGGGCACACTCAGTTTTCTCATCACGAGCGATGAGGAAGCTGACGCTATCGACGGTACCCGCCACGCTGTCACGGTGCTTGCGGAACGCGGTATCAGGCCGGATTTCTGCATTGTCGGCGAACCGAGTTCGTCTGAGACCGTGGGTGACGTTGTCCGTTGTGGCAGACGGGGTTCGATGAATGCGAAGCTTGTATTTACCGGCATACAGGGACACGTTGCTTATCCTGATGACGCTGACAACCCGGTTCACGGGGCGTTGGAAGTATTGAGCGAGTTGACCAGCTACAGGTGGGACGAAGGTAATGCCTACTATCCTCCAAGCTCACTGCAGGTATCTAATGTCAGGGCAGGCACCGGCGCGTCAAACGTCATCCCCGGTACCCTGGAAGTCGATTTCAACATACGTTTCAACACCGAACAGACACCGGACGAGATCAAGAGAATCATTTCCGAAATGCTCGACAGGTCCGGTCGAGCCTGGTCTATCGACTGGTCGCTGTCCGGGCTGCCTTTCCTGACGCAAGAAAGCGCGTTCACGGATACAGTGTGCAGAGCGATCGAGAAAGAAACCGGCAAACTGCCAGAACTATCGACGTCGGGCGGAACATCGGACGGCCGCTTTATCCACCCGTGGGCAGGGGACACGCCGGTCGAGGTCGTGGAACTCGGACCGTGCAACGCAACGATCCACAAGGTCAATGAGTGTGTCCCTGTCGATGACGCAGCACCTTTGACCCGAATATACCTGGAGATTGCCGCAAACCTGCTCTCTCCTTCCGGATCTCCCTGAGCAAACCCTTGAAAAAATACGTTGCGCTCGGCGCTGTCATATTTCTCGCGATCGGCATCCTGATGGCTCCGGCAGGTCTCGTTGACCGCGCTGCAGACAATATCGAAGGTGTCGATCTCTCCCAGCCCAGGGGAACGGTCTGGAATGGTCAGGCAGCGGTACGCATTCGCGACATCAGCCTTGGAACGCTGGACTGGCGATTCAAACCACTGTCACTCTTTCTGTTTGAACCCGCCTACAACTGGTCGCTGCATGCGGTTACCCATGAACTTCAGGGAACCATCGCCTTCGACTTCGAACATACCCACATTGAGGTCGCCGGCGCTTCGGAGGCCGCGCCCCTCGACAGCTTCCTGAGCCGCTACGACATAGCGACGAGCGGTTCCTTCGATGTTCACCCAACCCGGCTCAAAGTCGATGCGCAAGGCATGCTGTTGTCTGCGGACGGTCAGATCGACTGGAGCGGAGGGCCGGTCAGCTACATTCTTGGCGGCGTGCTGTACGACCGTCAACTGCCCCCCATGACCGTGTATCTTGACGCAGGCGATTCAGCCCTGCCCCGGGGGGTATTGTTTGAACAGGGGGGAAGCATCCCTCTGGCTTTTGCGAATCTGGCCGAAGGAGGACGCGCCCGGGTCGGAATTACGAAGCGTTTCACAAAATTGTTGGGTGATCCTTGGCCGGGAAGTGATGCGGATCACGCCGTCGTACTGGAGGTGGAAGAACAGTTCTTTTAAAATCAGGGACTTACATATTGGTCCGGCTATGCCGGTTGAGACACGTTGTAATTATTTGATGTAACTTTCGTCACGGATTCTAGATAATCGCGTGACACAAAAACCCACCGCTCTTTTGAAACTTCGCCGGGGACAGCGAACACAACGTAGCGGGCTGACTGGGACACGAATTCGGTAACCGGGGACATGCTGGATACACTGATCAACAGGGGGGCTGAACCTGCACGCTGGCTGCTTGTGGCCGGTATCGCATATACGTTGGCGGCAACGGTATGGTCGTTTGTCGCTGTCCCTGCCACCACCACACCTGCCGTGCAACCCGAGCAGGTACCCAACGTCGTCGAGCGCGCTCCGGTCAACGTCAACTGGATTATCGCCAAGAATCTGTTCGGCAAAGCGGGACAGGCAGCGAGCACACAGTCACGTCGCCAACCCGCGGTTCAGACACGCCTGCCTCTGGAGCTGCAAAGTGTATTTGTCGCCGATTATGCGGACGACTCAGCAGCGATCGTCGCCCAGCGAGGCAAACCGGGTAAGCTATACAGAGTTGGGGAACAGTTACCCGGTTCAGCGACGCTGGCGGAAGTACACACCGACCACATCATTTTGAGACGGGCGGGAACGCGCGAAACGCTGATGTTCCCTCAGCGCAAATCGAAGATTGCTCAGCCGACGGAAACTGCACGCGAGCCTGTCGACCGGTCGCCGGGTGAACCCTCGCAAGCCCGCCGCGCTGACCCGGCGCCTGTCGGAGAAGCTGGCGAAGTCATCAGCGAGTTTCAGCAGAAACTCAGCTCAGACCCCGACGGCACACTGGATGAACTTGGGATCGAAAGTGTTGATGGTGGCGGTTACCGGCTCGGCGGTGCGACCTCATCCGAGTACCTGAGAAAGACCGGCCTGCAGCCCGGGGACATCATCATGTCTGTCAACGGGCAACCGGTTGGCGATGTCGAACAGGACCGGCTGGAGCTGGCAGATGTTCTTGCCCAGGGATCAGCACGTATAGAGGTGGTGCGTGGAAGCCGGCGCTTCTTCATCACCGTTTCACTCAATTGAAGGACAAGATCTGAAGGTGTTCCGGAGAGTTATGAAGTTGGGAATGACGAGATTGGCGCTGATTGTCGCTGTACTTCTGGCGCCCGCCGCGTTCGCCCAGGACCAGGCGCAGACATGGCGAATGACCGTCAAGGGCGCAGATATTCATGAATTTGTCGCTGAGGTCGCCGAGATTACCGGTAAAACGTTCGTCATTGACCCGCGTCTGAAAGGCAGCGTTACTGTCATATCCGATGCACCGATGGATAAAGAGGGTGTGTACGCTCTTTTTCTTAGCGTCCTGCGGTTGCACAATTTCACCGCTGTCACATCCGGCGATGTGATTCGCATTCAGCAGAACGCAACGGGCAAACAATCTCCAGGTGTTCAGGACGAACTTTCCGAGGTTGCTCCCGAAGAACTCGTAACCAGGGTCATCGCCGCGCAGAACGTCGATTCGGCCGAACTCGTCAAGATACTGCGTCCCCTGATTCCTCAATACGGTCAGATTGCCGCTGTCAGTCAGCCAAATGTCGTCATTATCTCTGACCACGCAGATAACGTGCTGAGGCTGAAGGAGATCATCGCAAGCATCGATGTCGCAGATGAAGAAGACGTCGTGATGGTGCCCCTGAAAGAGGCCTGGGTGGGTTCAGTCGTCGCGATCCTGGAAAAGGTTGCACCTGAACAGCTCGGGCGAAACGCCAAAGGTCCTCAACGCATCCAGCTCATAGCCAACGAGCGAAACAACTCGCTGGTTCTGCGAGGTAAGCCGAGGCCCATCGCGGAGGTCCTCAAAATCGTCGAGAAGCTCGACCAGCCCGCAACGACCACGGACTCTACTCAGGTGATTCCCCTTCGCCACGCTGACGCTGTTGAAGTTGCCACAATTCTGAACGGCATCGTCACAGGTCCGACGGACGAAGAAGGCGGCGCAACAACCATCCAGCCTGATGAATCCCTCAACGCAATTGTGGTGCGAGCTGATCCCGGCACCATGGCAGAGCTGTTGAGCCTTATCTCAAAGCTGGACGAACGCCGGGCTCAGGTGTTGATTGAGGCCGCTATCGTCGAAGTCACTGTCAACGACGCCGAGTCTCTTGGGGTTGAAATTGCGGCTGGAGATGCCCGCGGCGAAAGTGTCCCGTTGGCGACAACCGCAGGCGTTTCTGCTGGCGCGAACCTGACGAGCGTCTTGAGCGCTCTCCTGGCAGGAATCGAGGGTACCGATACCAGCTCACCGGACTTCAACATCATCGGTGGTCTCACCGCAATCAATACACCTTCGCTGGCAGCTGCCAAAATTGACGCCGATGCCATATCGTTCGGGGCAGTCATCACCGCCCTGGCAA
Source organism: Pseudomonadales bacterium (assembly GCA_028277965.1). Lineage (GTDB taxonomy): Bacteria > Pseudomonadota > Gammaproteobacteria > Pseudomonadales > Azotimanducaceae > UBA4421. The sequence goes on along the minus strand of JANQFF010000222.1, from coordinate 22,138 downwards.
CACATTCAGACGCAAACCTGCTATCCACACCATCCATTCTCACGCTCGACAACCAGGAAGCCAAAATCCTGGTGGGGCGCGAAGTCCCGTTCAGAACCGGTTCTTTCACCACAACCGGTGATGGCACAAGCAATCCGTTTACGACAGTGCAACGAGAGGACGTCGGTGTCGAGCTGACCGTCACACCACACGTTCACGATGAATCCGCTGTCCGCCTGGACGTCGCTCAGCAGATCAGCAACGTCATCACAACACCGGTTGGCGGTGATGCATTTGCCGATGTCGTTACCTCCAAACGATCCATCGAAACCACGGTGCTTGCTGAAGACCGGCAGACAATTGTGCTCGGTGGTCTCATCCAGGACGACATCACCGAGAACAATTCGAAAGTCCCGCTGCTTGGAGACATTCCGCTCCTGGGGAACCTTTTCCGCGCGCGCAGCGAAACGCGCACGAAGACAAACCTGCTCGTCTTCCTGCGACCCACTGTCCTCAAGACCAATGAAGATGCCAGGAATGTCACAAACGACAAATACACGGACATCTGGGAAGTGGAGATCACTTCTGACAGTCCGGCCCTCGAGGACCTGTTTGACGGCGATCGTCCCGAGTAAACCCCCGCGATGAAAGCGATCCTTTATCGGGCGAATCGGTCAATCGTCAGGATTTTCGCTCGACCCACACTAACCGGCGCTGACAACATCCCGGAAGACGCTGAAATTGTCTACGTCCTCCACCACAGGTCGGTAACCAACCTGATCATGCTCGATCTCGTCTGCTCCGCACACAATCTCCCCTCGCCGCTCGCTCCACTCGATTTACCCGGCTGCCAGGAGTCCCGACGGTTTTTCGCCCTCCTGCGTTCAGCCGGAGGACGCATGACGATGAAGGATCTCTCAGAGCGTATGACCCGGCTCGTGACATCCGATACGGCTGTGAGAGAAAAGGTTGTTCTTGTCCCTGTATCGGTTTTCTGGGGACGGGCCATGTCCACCCAGAACTCCCTGCTGTCTGTCCTGACATCCGAATACTGGGCTGTCACAGGCCGATTCAAACGCTTCATCAATCTCGTGATGAGCCGCAAAAACATATTCGTCCATACAGGCAGGCCCATATCCCTCGGAGAAGTGGTTCGGGAGGATGACGATCCGTCCATTGCTGCCCGTCGAACGGCAAGGCTTCTGAGAGTACGACTACGCCTACAGCGGGTCACAGCCCTGGGACCGGATTTTTCACATCGCAGAACGCTCCTGAGCCAGGTGGTCAACAGCCGGGGTGTCCAACGGGCAATCGATGCAGAAGTAGCATCCGGTGGAGATGAAAAGAAGCTTAAACGCGCGGCGCGAAAACATGCCCGCACAATCGCCAGCGACATGGCCTATCCAACAATCAGAATCCTGTCAGGCCTGCTGAGGCGATTCTGGAACAGGATTTACGACGGTATCGATGCCAGCGGCCTGGACCACCTGGAGGACATCAGCGCAACACATACACTCGTCTACACACCATCGCACCGCAGCCACCTCGACTACCTGCTGTTGAGCTACATCCTGTATTACCGCGGATTCATGATCCCGCATATTGCGGCAGGAGATAACCTCAACCTCCCGATCCTCGGGAGCATCCTGAGACGCGGCGGCGCTTTTTTCATGCGGCGATCCTTCCGCGGGGATCCCGTTTACAGCGCTGTATTCGACGAGTATCTCTATCAGGTATACCGACGAGGTCACTGCGTGGAGTTCTTCCCGGAAGGTGGTCGGACGCGCACCGGTCGTCTGCTGCCACCGCGTCTTGGCCTGCTCAAAATGAGTATCGACCATCAGATCCGGGGGCTGCCCAAACCCCTCGCATTTGTACCCGTCTACTTTGGCTACGAGAAAGTTGTGGAAGGATCGAGTTATCTTTCGGAACTGCGTGGAGCAGACAAAGAGGCCGAGCGGGTCTCGGATGTCTTCAAAAACCTCAAGCTGATCCGTCAAAACTTCGGCAGGGTCAACGTGCGTATTGGCAAACCGATCAAGCTGGACGAATGGCTCGCGCAGGAAGGGATTGAGACAGAGGCTGAGGAACACCAGCTGGCGGAGCTGGGGAAACAGATTCTCAGTGGTATCAACACCCAGGCTCATGTCAACCCGGTTAACCTGGTGGCGCTGACAACCCTTGCCGCACCCAATAGCGCGCTGGAAGAACAACAGGTCCTGACACAGATCGAGTTGTACCAGCAGATCCTTCATGGCCTCTACCCGGATGGCTCAATTACTGTCAGCGAGGAGCGACCGACAGCCATTGTCGACCATGTCGAGGCGCTCGGCCTTCTCACCCGCTACGAGGAGAGTTTCGGCGATGTACTCGGACATGAACCTTTCCCGGCAGTTCTGATGACCTGGTACAAAAACAATACGATCCACACACTGGCACTGCCTTCCCTGATCGCCTGTTTCATAGTTCGTCGCCGCAGACCCCTGAGGTTTGACCTCTTGCGTGGCATGGTCGAGCGTGTGTTTCCGTATCTGGCCAGTGAACTTTCGATTCAACCGAGCCCAATGCACCTCGACACATGCGTTGCCGTCCTGGAAAGCGCTGGTTTGTTGCAGAAGCAGGATGCTTACGTTTGCGCCCCTAAAGCCGACTCGCAGGCCCACCTGCAACTCAGCCTGCTTGCGCGGCTGGTCTCACAAACCCTCGAACGCATGTACATCGTCATTCGTCACGTGACCCACGGCTGCCATACGCGTGACGAGCTCAGAACGTCGAGTCAGCTGAGCGCGCAACGCATGTCCAGGATATACGGCATCAACGCCCCCGAGTTTTCCGACCGACACCTGTTCGATGCATTCATCGATGCCCTGGAGCACAACGGCATCATTCACTACCAGCCCGACGGCATGATTCACTACGATCCGGTGCTCGGGCAGGTACTCAAAGCCGCTGAACTCGTGATCGATCCTGACGTGCGGCACGGCGTCCTCACCTCCCAGTCCTGACGTAAACATCAAACCGCACACTTCGGCCCCTGATCTCAAAGTCGGGTCGCTCGTGCCATGGATCGCCTGCCCTGCGTTTCAACACGACACGTGGTGCATGCTCCAAAGCGTCAGGGATCCAATCTGCCGCATCGAATGAGGCTCCGCTATCCGCCAATTCCCGCAACATCTGTGCTGTCAGACCCGGGAGCGCGGTGCTGCGACCCTCGGGGAACATGGGATCGAGATAGATCACATCAGCTTCGGCGGCACTGAGAAGAGACCGGGCATCTTCATGCCGTGTATCAACCTCAATGCCCAAACGATCGAAAAGATCGATCGCCATCATCCGGATCAGCGGGGATTTCTCCGACATGTGTACTTCACAGCCCGCCAGGGCCAGGACCGCAGAATCGATCCCAAACCCACCAAACAGATCTGCAACTCGAAGTCCGGGTGCCTGCTTTTTCACCCCGCAGGCACGGAGGAGTTCTCCCCGACCTTTCAAACGGCGGGTCACTTGCGCCTCCCTCAATCTGAACGGTTTCCGGAGCCCGGGCCCGACAATCGCAAGTCCATGTTCGTCGAGCCACAAGCTGTGTGCAGGGAAATCCAAGACCGGATCAGCAAGGACCCGAACCTCACCCCAGGCCGGGAAATGCTCCGGAACCAGCCCGGGATCGTTTACGTATAGGACAAGGGTTCCGGTCAATCGGCACCTTGTTTGCGCCAGGGAGAATCCCCTGCAATGTAGGTTGGAAGGGCAAACTCCGGAGCGGCGCTTCGTCCCTGTGTATGCAACAACTCGACATGACTGAGCATGTCAGCCGCGCGTGGTTCAACATCAGGCTTGTGTCGATCCCTCCACACTTCCGGTAACCATGGCGGTACTGTGCCAACGAGCCCGGGCTGGAGTTCGGGCTCGGCTATCCATTCGGGAGGTTCCGTGCAGAGCACATCTTCTGCGCTCACAACGACCATCCCTTCATCGACGCGGTAGAGAGAAAGATAGAACGCATCACCCCTGCTCGGCACCGACACAACCCAGACATTGCCTGGCAGCAGCACACTGGCGGAATGAGCCCAGACACGGGAGGTCGCAACAGCCACCACGCGTGCATCCGCCGCCAGAGCCACGGCTTGCGTCAACGCAGCGGCAATCCTCGCACCCGTGAACGATCCCGGGCCCGCACTGAACCCAACAACGTCCACTTCGGACGGCCTGCATCCAGCCTCGCTGAATACCTCATCGAGCACTTTCAGCACCACCTGGTTGTGCCGGCGCTCGATGTATTGGTGCTGAGAATGATCACGCCCATCGACACGTAATGCGAGGCTACAATAGCTGCCTGAAGTTTCGATGAATAAGGTTGTCGTCATTGAGCGAGAATAGCCAACCCCTGGAACTTGGCCAAGCCCTGGAAGCCCTGCAACGCCGCATCGTGGCTGTGTCAGCAACCGAGACCCTGCCTCTGTCGCAGGCGGTTAACCGGGTAACCGCTGCACCCGTTCAATCTCCGGTCGATATCCCGCCATTCCCAGCTTCGGCGATGGACGGATATGCTGTTCGCCAGGAAGACTGGGCTGCCCGGCCGGCGGATCCATTCAGGGTGATCGGCCATAGCCTGGCGGGTCACCCGTTCTCAGGGACAATTGGCAGGCAGGAGGCTGTGAGAGTGTTCACTGGTGCCGTCGTCCCCGACACGAGTTGCCAGGTTCTGCTGCAGGAGGACGTTCTCAGCGCTGATGAGCATGAGGTGACATTCAAAACACATACGCCCGGCGAACTCTTCGTGCGCCCGCCCGGTCATGACTTTCGGGCAGGCCAGACAATTATCGGTTCCAATCGATGCCTGACACCTCTCATGCTCGGCGCTCTTTCCGCCGCAGGTATACCGGATGTATCGGTTTATGTGCGCCCGCGGGTTGGTGTCTTCTCTACAGGGGACGAACTGGTGGACCCCACCGTAAACCCGGCCGATCTGGAACCGGGACAGATTTACGATTCAAACCGTTTCACCGTATTGTCGATCCTCGCTGACTCGCCCATAGAACCCGTGGACCTTGGGAGACTCCCGGATGACGAGACAAAAGTACGCCAGGCCATCGAAGCGGCTGCGAGAGACCACGATGTGCTTCTCACCAGCGGTGGCGTTTCGGTCGGCGACGCCGACTTCATCACATCCGTCATCCGTGAACTGGGCAAGCTCGAGTTCTGGAAACTCAATCTCAAACCGGGAAAGCCCTTGGCATACGGCACCGTGGGCAAATGCCACGTTTTCGGTTTACCGGGGAATCCTGTTTCGACCATCGTGACGTTACTGATGATCGCAAAACCCGCTCTGTATCACCTTGCAGGGGCTGATATGCAGGAGCCTCTCAGGATCAAAGCCACCACGGCGGACAGGATCCCACATTCGCCTGGCCGCACCGAATACCAGCGCGGCACCTTGAAACGCGTAAACGGGATGCTGAGTGTTACTCACACCGGCGATCAGAGCAGCAATCGTCTATCAACATTTGTTGACAGTAATTGCCTGATAGAAATCCCGGGGCAGACCGGGGACGTCGAAGGGGGTCAGGAGGTTTTGGTGCTCCCACTTTCTGAATTGCTTTCCTGAACGAAAGAATCGCGGCTGAAGCCGCTCCTACAGAGATAGTTAGATTTAGCCGCGATTTCTCATCCCAAACCCTGGGAAATGGCGTCCTGTATGTCCGCTACCGCGCCTGTACCGTCCACTGCAACGTATTTCAGTTCCGATTTGGCCGAATAGTACTCAATCAACGGTGCGGTCTGTTCCGTGTAGACCGCTATTCTCTCCCGGACCGTTTCTTCAGTGTCATCCTCGCGTTGCAGCAGAGGTTCACCCGTTTCGTCGTCGCGGTCTTCGACGGCCGGGGGGTTGTACTCAATATGGTAGACACGGCCGGAGCCCGGATGAACACGGCGGCCCGTTATCCGACGGACCAGCTCTTCGTCCGGCACCTGGATTTCAACAACCGCATCGATTTCGACACCTGCCGAGTCCATCGCCTGGGCCTGGGGAATCGTGCGTGGAAATCCATCAAACAGGAAACCGCCAGCACAGTCGGGCTGACCAATGCGGTCTTTGACGAGGTCGATGATGATTTCATCCGAAACGAGGGCGCCCGAGTCCATGACTTCCTGAACCCGTTTTCCGAGATCGCTGCCTGACTGAACTGCCGCTCGAAGCATATCCCCGGTCGAGATCTGCGGTATGTCGAGCCGTGTTTTAATGAACTGTGCCTGTGTCCCTTTACCCGCTCCCGGGGGCCCCAACAGAATGATGCGCATGGAATCTCCTCGTTCGGTTCGTTAGTCGAACCTTGTTTTTATCTCTCAGTCCCGCTCAACGGATGTTACGCCGGGAATGTGCAGCAGGTAATCCACAAGGCGAATGTAAGGTATCCACCCTGTCACCTCCACATCTAGCGTAATGATAGCCTGCTCCGCGATGTTACTCACGCGGCCCGTTGTGCCGGACAACGCCATATCCAGACTCTTCAGCTGCTCCGTGATGTCATGTAGAAATCCATCCCGGTTCTCGCCCGTGACCCGAACTCGCATGTCGCGCGGGAACGCACCGGCATTCAGCTCCGGCAATTCCAGCTGTCCAAGTTCTTCAGCCTTCTGGAGCACATGCTGCAATACATCACACATGTAAAGCTCCGCCGCCCCGATGGCCCGCAGAAGCTCACCTCTCCCGGAAATGCCAAATGCCTCGGACGCGTCCGAAATCAGGGTTTCGGACGGATCCCGGACACCGCAGGCGGCGAGCCGGGACATGAACAGAGCTTCTCCTGTCTGCTGCTGTTCTGCAGGATCAAGGGTGCGGAAATAGTTCACAAGTTTCGCTTTTGCCCGGTCCGAGTGAACAAACTTGAGTTCCGGTTCTATCCATTCACGGCGTGGCTGGATGGCTCCACCCGAGACGATCTCAACCTGTTGTCCGGTATTCAACGGGGTCTGGAGCGCAGCCGGTTGTCCGTCGATCCTGGCACCCGTACACGCATGACCAACATCAGTGTGGACACGGTATGCAAAATCGAGTGCTGTTGCTCCGGCGGGAAGTTCGAGTACGTGGCCTTTCGGTGTTGATACATAGATCCGTGCCTGGCTGACCCGGTGTCGCAGAAGAGAGTTCAGGCTTTCTGTGCCGGCCAGTTCTTCGTGCCACTCCATGACCTGTCTCAGCCACTCCATTTTGCTGGAAAAATCCGCACCGCTTGGCTCGCCCCCCTCAGCTTGCGGATCCCCTCCCTTGTAGGACCAATGTGCGCACACTCCGAGCTCTGCGTCCTCGTGCATCGCCCGGGTGCGTATCTGTATCTCCAGGACACGTTCTTCCGGACCCAGAACCGCTGTATGGATACTCTGGTAACCGTTTTCCTTGGGGTTAGCGATATAGTCGTCGAATTCCTGCGGGACGTGTGGCCATGTATTATGGATTACACCGAGGGCTGCATAACACTCCGCAAGTGAATCCACGACAACCCTCACCGCGCTCACATCGTATACCTGATCGAGACTCACGCCTTTCGTCTGCATCTTTCTCCAGATGCTGTAGATGTGTTTTGCCCGCCCGAAAACTTCAGCTTCAATCCCGTAGCCACGCAGCAAACCCCGCACCTGATCGACCAGATGTTGAATCTGGACCTCTCTATCAGCACGCCTGCTTTTCAGCTGCTTGGCGATCTGCATGTACGTGGCCTGATCTGTGTACCTGAGAGACAGATCCTCCAGTTCCCATTTCAACTGCCAGATCCCCAATCTGCCCGCTAAAGGGGCAAAAACGGCCTGAGCTTCAACAGCGATCCGGGACCGTCTGTCTTCCGAATACGATTTGGCATGTCGTAGAGCAACTACCCGCTCAGCCAGTTTGACAACCGCAACGCGCACATCGTCTATCAGTGCCGCCAGCATGCGCTTGATATTCTCAACCTGATCTTCCTGGGACTTCTCGAGCAGTGCCGAGTTCGAAAGTTCCAGAAGGCTGGTACTAGCCATCGAATTTACCGCCGTCACAATGTCACGAGTTTCCGATCCGGCAAGACCAACAATAATCTCAGGTGACATGACTCCGTTGCGTACGCTGCGATAGAGCAGCGAGGCCATCACCGAAGGCTGATCCATGTTCAAACCTGCGACCAACTCAGCAAGCTCGATGCTCTCTTCCATGGCGGAGCTGTGGTTATCGCGAATCCATCCGCACACATCCCTGATCTGATCCGGGTAGGGTAACTCCCGCTGATCACACACCTGTTCAAGCCAGGCATCGGGATCCACCTGACCACCCGTCGTATACGGTATTCCTTCATTTACCTTAACCATATACCTTAACCATATTGTTAGATAGCTCGCTCAAAGTAGCCCAGTGTCTCCACGTGTGCCGTAAACGGGAACATATCGTACACACCTACCCGCCGGAGACGGAAACCGGCATCGACCAGCACCGCGGCATCACTGGCAAAGCTCAAAGGGTTACAGGATACGTAAGCTATCCGGCTTCCATTGAACGATTCCATCCAGTGCGCGAGCCGCGGTCCCGCGCCGGTCCTGGGAGGGTCCAGCACCAGTGTTGATAGATCAGGAGGCAGTTCACACTCTTCTGCATACAGGTCACAAACTTCGAACCCAGTTTGGTTCCGCAGCCCGTTCAGCTCAGCGTTGTTGCGTGCCATTGCAACTGCATCTTCCGAGAACTCAAGCCCTTTCACCACCGCACCACGACGGGCAAGCGGCAATGACAGATTACCTATTCCGCAGAACAGATCTCCAACACGCTGACCCGAGAGCGGGTCGAGGTACGCCAGGATGTGTTCGATCAACACCTGGTTCATCGCAAAGTTCACCTGAACAAACTGATGTGGGTAAAACGCCAGAACAAGCCCGCTCCCCTTAACAGTGTAGTGCAACAGGTCCATGGATCTGCCATCAAGTCCCTCGAGCGTGTCATACCCGCCGCTCTGCAGATATATCCTGGCCTGTGTGGATTTCTCAAACGACCGCCAGCTTGCCAGGTCTGCCTCGGACAACGGATCGAGATGCCTTACGAGTAGAGCAACACCATCGTCACCCTGGGCCAGTTCAATCTGCGGAATGCGATGCGCCCCTTCCATCGCCCCAAGCGCGTCTTTCAGGGGTTTGACCAACCGGCTGAGCTCAGGTGTGAGAACAGCGCATTGATCCATGCGACTCACCCGGCTGGCGAACGACTCCCTGAACCCGACAAACACCTGCTCAGCAACTTTCCGCACACCCAAACGGGCTTTATGGCGGTACCCCACCAGTCCAGCCCGCTGTGGCGTATTCCACGCTACCGGCTGAATCCCGTTCTCCTGCAGACAGTTTCTCAGCCATCCTTCCTTGAGTTCGAGCTGTGCCCGAGGATCGATGTGGTGCATATTGCACCCCCCGCATCGGGGGAAGTAGTCGCACGCGGAAGAAACCCGGGACTTTGATACGTGGACGACATCTACCGCGTCACCGTATAGCTGACCTTTGCGCTTCTTCAGTATTCGTGCGGTAACTCTCTCACCTGGCAACGCATTACGCACATGCATGGGCCTGGTCTCCGTCTGCGCAAAACCCAGACCCTCATGACTGATTGTCTCTATGTCGAGTTCGATTTCAGTTGGAGAAGATTTCACGTTCCCGGTTCTTTTGTTTGCAGCTCTTTAGCCTGCAGAAGGGAACGGCTGACGAGCGGACGTGGCCCAAGCAGAGGTTCCAGACGGGCCTGAAAGATCGATCGAACCACGCGCATTGGCACAGCTTCATCCGCCCCCTGTGCAAGCGTGTGAAGCACAGCACCTTCCACCGCATCCCGATCCTCACCCGACGCGCGGACAAAGCCGCTCTGCGGGTCGAATATGTAGTAGCCTTCCGGATCCAGGGGCTGACCCGTAGCGTCTTCGAGAAAGTTGATGCCGTACCCCAGGTTTTCCAGGAGGCCCCGTTCAAATCTGCGCAGCGTTATCGCGAGCGCCTTCTGGAGACTCAAGCGCTCGAGGGTTTGTTCTGTAATCTCATAGATTTCCGGTTCCGCCTGCTCCACAGCGAGGACGCGGGTGAGAACCTCCAACACATAGAACCCACAATTGAGGGCATCACCTTTCAGCTCACAGGTGTGGACTGCCTCGAAGCCCGTCCCTGTCATGAGCTCACCACGCCCATAACAGGACAGGTAACCCGATTGAAACGCCTGTATCGGATTTCGTTGCCGGCCTCTCCGGACCCCCCGCATGACAACGGTTAACCGCCCTTCCCGTCGGCTGAAAAACTGAACCAGAGCACTGGTCTCCCTATAGGGCTTCACGTTCAGAACCAGCGACTCCAGTTTAGAAAACCGGCGAGTATCAGTCATACCCCAGCCGCCGCATCAGTTGCTCGTCGTCTGTCCACCCTTTGCGCACCTTGACCCACAGGTGCAGCATGACCTGCTGATCCAGAAGCACTTCAATGTCGGCACGCGCCAGCTCTCCGATCAGTTTCAGCCGTTTTCCGTTTCTGCCGATCACAATCTTCTTCTGGCTGGGCCGCTCAACATAGATGTTGGCGTGGATTTCAGTCAGCGGTGAGCCATCCTGTTTTTGGTCTGCTGCAAACCGCTCTACGGTCACAGTTGCACTGTGTGGTATTTCATCCCCCAGTTGACGCATGAGTTTCTCCCGGATGATTTCCGCGACGATGCGGCGTTCCGTCTGGTCGGTAACCTCATCAGCATCGAAGTGATGACCACCTTCCGGTAGAGCCGAGAATACAACACGTCGGAGGTCCTCAATGCCCTCATCCCGCAACGCACATACCGGCACAATCTCGGCAAAGACACCCGTCTGCCCGAGGCGCTCCATGACTGGGAGTAATTCGGTCTTGTCCTGCAAAAGGTCTATCTTGGTAATTGCAGCAACAGCTTCACCACGGCCCTGAATCAGCTTGAGCACCGCTTCGTCCTCTTCTGTCCAGCGCGTTGCTTCGACAACCATCAGACTCAGATCAACGTCGCGCAATGCTGATTTGGCGTGCTCAACCATGTAACGGTTGAGGGCTTTACCTGTTTTGGCGTGGATACCCGGTGTGTCGATGTAGACAGCCTGATGGTTTCCATGCGTGTCGACGCCTAATACGTTGTAGCGTGTGGTCTGGGGCCGCCGGGACGTGATACTGATTTTCTGACGCAGGATGTGGTTCAGCAACGTCGACTTGCCGACGTTGGGACGGCCGCATAGCGCTACATATCCGAAGTGGTCAGTCAAGAGTCTTCAGCTTCTTCAAGAGCCGTCAACCTTTCGAGGGCTGTTGCTGCTGCGTCCTGTTCAGCCTTGCGGCGGGAACTACCCGAGCCTTCCGTCTCTAAGTCGAGATCACCAATCCTGCAGGCTACAGAATACTGTTTCTCATGGTCGAGGCCCGAGGTGTTGATAACTTCGTATACCGGAAGTGACAAACCATCACCCTGCAAGTGTTCCTGCAACCTCGTTTTTGCGTCTTTGAGGTCTCTGTCACCGACGTGAGCGATGCGCTCGCGCAGCAGCCGTTTGACGAGGGCCCGGCATTTCCTGATACCGCCATCGAGATAAGCAGCACCAATCACAGCCTCGAGCGCATCTGCCTGGATGGAACTCCGCAGGCGTCCACCGCTCCGCCGTTCTCCGCTTCCGAGGTCCAGCGCGTCCGGCAATCCAACTTCTTTTGCAATTTCCGCCAGCGTGTCACCTTTAACGAGATCGGCGCGCATCAGTGTCAATCGGTCTTCGCGAGCTTTCGGAAAGGCATTAAACAACAGGTCAGCGACGACAAAGCCAAGGATCGCATCGCCAATGAACTCGAGCCGTTCATTGTGAGAGGCACCGGCACTCTTATGAGTAAGCGCCCGCGTCAGAAGATCCACGTCACTGAACTGGTACCCCAGTGACGCCTGCAGCCGTTCGGCCGCCTTACTCGTAGACCCTCTGCTCACGAAATGTCAGGACAACGTCGATGTTGTACAACAGGGGCTCACGAATTTCATAATCGACGTCGAGAACCGTTTTCGATTTGTCACGGGTGATTGTCAGCATATCGGTCACCGGTATCCGGAAGTTCTCTACACGAAACTGCTTGCGGAAGTAGTCCCGGATCTCGGACCTTGTCATGTCCGCGTGAACCGACTCCTCAGGCAAACGTTCGAGCACACCCTGTACGATATTGAAATCGATATAGTGCGGCACGAGCCGAATGAGCGTGGTGAACGCCCCGATCAGAAGAACAACGGTGATGAGCCAACCCCATTTCGACAATCCCGTCTGATAACGCATGTTATGCCTCCGTATCTTGTTTTACTCGGGGTTTACTCGAGCCACTGGTTACGCCCAAAGTTGGGCAGGTGCCATCCGGGTTCCTTGTGTAACCAGATGGCTACCGCTTTCCCAACGATATTCTCTTCGGACGCATAACCCCAGAACCGTGAGTCCTGGCTTTTGTCCCGGTTATCTCCAAGCATCAGGTACTTACCCGATGGGATCTGCCATTCCTGTGTCGGCTCTCGTCCATTATGTTTGAGAATCGAGTGACTCCGGCCATCAATGGTTTCAAGGAACTCTCTTACTGTCAGGCGGCGGTCAAGGCTACCCACTTCACCAAGTAGTTTGTAGCTGAGACGCTCACCGTTGATGTACAGGATCTTATTCTCGTACCTGACCATATCACCAGGCACCCCAATCACACGTTTGATGAAGTACCTCGAATCATGCGGCGGTATGAAAACCATCACATCACCGCGCTCTGGCTCTCCGATTTCCACCACTTTCGTGCCAAACACCGGCAAGCGCAATCCATATGCGTACTTGTTGACCAGAATGAAATCACCCACTTCAAGGGTCGGCACCATCGACTCAGAAGGTATCTGATAGGGCTCGGCAAGAAAGCTCCGCAGGACAAGTACCAGTAGCAGGACCGGGAAAAAGGATTTGGCGTATTCAACAATCGACGGATCCTCAGCTTCAGGATCCTTCTCCAACCGCCGCTGTCTGAACGCGACAATGTCGATCAGCCATATGAAGCCACAGATAACGACCGCCCAGAACAGGATGTACGGTAGATCGATATCCATTCAGCGTTCGACCTTCAACGCTGCCAGGAACGCTTCCTGCGGAATTTCGACACGCCCAAGCTGCTTCATGCGCCGCTTACCTTCCTTCTGCTTTTCCAGCAACTTTTTCTTGCGCGTGACATCGCCACCATAACATTTGGCGGTGACGTTCTTGCGCAAGGCTTTTACCGTCTGGCGCGCAATGATCTGGCCGCCAATCGCCGCCTGCACCGCGACGTCGAAGAGCTGTCGCGGTATGAGTTCCTTCATTTTCTCCGCTAGCGCTCGTCCCCTGGACTGTGCCTGTTCCCGGTGCACAATACTCGCGAGTGCATCAACTTTTTCGCCGTTGATGAGAATGTCGAGTTTGACGAGATCTGCTGCTTCAAAACGGGTGAAATTGTAGTCGAGCGATGCAAACCCCCTCGATACGGACTTAAGCCGGTCAAAGAAGTCCATAACAACCTCGTTCAGTGGCATCTCCCACTGCATGGATACCTGTCCCTGCGTGAACTGCATATTCTTCTGTACACCTCGACGGTCTACACACAGTGTCATCACGTTCCCAACAAACTCGGACGGAACCAGGATATTGACCTCCGCAATGGGTTCCCGCATTTCACGGAAATTCGGCGGAAGTCGGGAGGGGTTATCTACCTGTATCACCTTATCGTCTGTACCAACCACCTCGTATACAACCGTCGGTGCCGAGGTGATCAGATCGAGGTTGTATTCCCTTTCCAGTCGCTCCTGCACAATCTCCATGTGCAGCATCCCCAGGAACCCACAGCGGAACCCGAATCCCAGCGCGTCTGACGATTCCGGTTCGTAGAACAGCGATGCGTCGTTGAGAACGAGCTTCTCGAGCGCTTCCCTGAACCCTTCGAAGTCCTCGGAGTTCACGGGAAAAAGCCCGGCATATACCTGGGGTTTCACTTTCGTGAACCCGGGTAACTGCTCCACGTCCGCCGCTTTGGCCAGTACCAGGGTGTCGCCCACCGGCGCTCCATGAATATCCTTGATACCGGCGACGATATAACCAACCTCACCTGCGGATAGCCCGGTGTCCGACTCCCGCTTCGGCGTGAAACGGCCGAGGTCATCAACCACGTGAGAGCGCCCCGTGGATTTAACCAGGATCTTGTCGCCTTTAGACAGCCGTCCCTGCACTACGCGCACTAACGACACGACGCCCAGATAGTTGTCGAACCACGAGTCGATGATGAGTGCCTGCAGCGGGCGTTCAGGGTCTCCTTCAGGTGCCGGGATGTGTTCAACAAGATACTCGAGAAGATCCGTTACCCCTTCCCCGGTTTTAGCGCTGACGGTCTGGATATCCGTCACATCGAGACCAATGATCTCTTCTATCTCGTGAGCAACCCTTTCTGGCTCCGCCTGGGGCAGATCGATTTTGTTGAGGACCGGCAGGACCTCCAGTCCCTGTTCGATCGCCGTATAGCAGTTGGCAACCGACTGCGCTTCGACACCCTGGGCTGCATCAACAACCAGAAGCGCCCCTTCACAGGCGGAGAGTGATCTGGAGACCTCGTAGCTGAAATCAACGTGACCGGGAGTGTCGATGAAGTTGAGTTGGTACAGCTTCCCGTCTTTTGATGTGTAGTCGAGAGTCACACTCTGGGCTTTGATCGTGATGCCCCTCTCCCGTTCGAGATCCATCGAATCGAGTACCTGGGCTTCCATCTCCCGATCGGACAGCCCACCGCACATCTGGATGAACCGGTCAGCCAGGGTCGACTTGCCATGATCGATGTGGGCGATGATGGAAAAGTTGCGTATCTGCTCGATGTCCGGCACTACTGCCTACCGTTAGAGATTACGGCGCGCGAGTGTAGCCGATCATCGGTTCGTTATCGATGGCTCCCAAAACGACGCCGTTATCAACCGAAAGCGCCGCTATGGCACCTTCAGCGGAAGGAAGAGCGGCCTGCCGCCACGCAACACCAGAACCGGTACCGTCCGACCGGGGTCTATACTCGATGCGATTTCATCAACATCACCGGCGCTGTTCACACCCTGGTGGTTGATTCGGGTAATGATGTCACCCTGCTGAATACCTGCGTCAGCTGCCGGACCACTCGCCTCAACAACCCGCACACCACTGGCAGTATCCAATCGATCCAGTTCTTCAGGCCTGAGATCTCTGACGACGAGACCCAGTCGGCTGCTATCCGCCTCCCCGAAACTCGCCCGGACCGGGCTTTCACCAACCGCGGCGAGTTCTCCCACCTCAAGCGATAGTTCCATCTTGCGTCCGTCACGGACAAGCTCAATGTCCGCCTCTTCACCGGCCCTGACCCGGCCAACGTTGTACGGCAACTCAGATGAGCGCTCGATGGAACGCCCGTTGAATCGGGTAATGATATCCCCTTCCTTCAGACCACCTTTCTCGGCTGGTGTGTCTTCGAACACCTTGGCAATGAGTGCTCCGTGGGGGCGGTCGAGACCAAAGCTCTCTGCCAGGTCGCGATTGACCTCCTGAATCATAACCCCAAGCCATCCGCGGGACACTTTGCCCTCGCTGCGCAACTGGTCTGCAACTTCCATGGCGACGTCAATGGGGATAGCGAAAGAAACGCCCATGAACCCGCCGGAGTTTGAAAAGATCTGTGCGTTGATGCCGACAACTTCTCCGTCGAGATTGAACAGCGGCCCACCGGAATTGCCGGGGTTGATTGCAACGTCCGTTTGCAGATAAGGCACGTAGTTTTCATTCTGCGAGCCTGTCGGGAGATTCCGTCCTTTTGCACTGACTATCCCCGCTGTCACCGAGTAGTCGAAGCCGAAAGGCGAACCAATGGCCAATACCCACTCACCAACCTCGAGGTTTTCAGACTCACCCAGGCTGACTGTTGGCAGATCGCCATCAGCCTCGACTTTAAGAACGGCCAGATCAGCACGACTGTCACTGCCAATCAGCTCAGCGGTCAACTCCCGTCGATCACTGAAACGCACGATGATCTCCCGCGCGCCATCAACCACATGGTGGTTTGTTAAGATGTATCCCTCTTTATCGACAATGAACCCGCTCCCCAGCGAACGAGAGGGTCGCGGATTCATGCGGGGTCCGGGCTGTCCGAACCGGCGGAAAAACTCTTCGAGAGCATCACGGCTCTGATTGCGGGATTCCCGCTCACCAACCGTACTGATATTGACTACGGCCGGCGCATTCGCCTCAACCAGCGCCGTGAAATCCGGTAGCGCGTCCGCTGCGGCATGGGCTGATACCAGGAGCATCAAACACCCCCAAGCCCTAAACCTCTTCAGTCTCATCCAATCTCCTGTACTTTTTTTCGGCGTTTCCACCCGCGTCCCGGCTCAGCCCAATCACCATACCCAGAGCCACCGCTGTTGTTCCAATCACCCCCGCAAGCTGTAGCTCGGCCGTCCATCCGGACATCCAGAACGTCACACATGCAAGCACAATCAGAGGCAATCCAAACAGCAGCAGCGCCAACAGGTTTGCCTGGCGGCTGTCGATATCCGGCAGCTTACCGCAAGAAGGACTGGCCATTGCACACCCTATACAAAGCCCTTCAGGTGCTTCGACTACTTTTATCTTATTTTTCAAGGAATTACGAAGACTTTCTTCTGATCGATTTAATAATTTCCGAGGCGGTATCCGGTGGAATTTCACCCACCAGAGTCACCAGGTGGTATTCCTCACCGACACCAATCTGATGGGTCATCGCTACCGTCGCACCATGCTGGGAGACCATGCTTGCAGCACCGCGACTCGGCATTGGCTCTATGAAGATGGAGAACGCAGCCAGGCCATCTGAGTACACCAGATTCGTGACGTCGTGACCCGGCTTTCTACGGACATCCGAGGTCGCCATCATGAAACCGGGGGGTAACCAGCCGGTTGTCCATTCCTCAAGGCTGGTATTCGCTGCTGACACCGCATGCGGCTCTCCGGCGAGCCGCAGGTGGCTCACCTCGAATCCTTCCAGTGAACCGGCGTCCAGCGCGCTGTCAGGTACGCCCTCACCTGTCACAAGATAATTGAACTGGAAGATTTCCAGCTTGTTGTCGTGCTCATCGACCAGCTCAGAACGCAGGAGTAAAGCCGTTTCCTGGTCGACCCAGAGGCGATAACCGTATCGATGTTTGTCTTTTGGTGTTACACCCAGCCGGACGGCTGCACGCCCGGCAACTCTCCCGGAACCGTAAACGCCAACTTCATAGGTCCCGGAAAGGCGATCAAACTGCCGGACAAATGCGCGTGCGAACGGACCGGTTGGGATGCTGTCCTGCAAACCGATGAGATCATCACCCGGCATGACAAGACATGCGACTTCGTCACCCTCGCGCAGTATTTCGCGTGGCGCCCCGTTGAGATGCACCAGCCGTTCGCGCTGCACACCGTCCACTATCTTGTGCACGACACGCAGGCTGGCCAGCTCATCACCAGAGTAGTAGCTGAATACACCATCGTAACTGACTTCGCTGAATGCCTGATTCATGCGTGCCAGAAGCTCTTCCGCCTCATTCGCCCACGCACTTGCTCCAATACAACTCAGAACGCATATCAGCACACGATTCAGCAGGGAGGCTCTCATCGATCCTGGTCTATCGCTCGCCTTTGTGCAGCTTCGTTCTGGCGCGACGGCTCACCTGACGGCTGACTGAACGTCGCCATCTTTGCAAATGAGGAGACACCCGCCTGATTCATCGCACGCTGCTGTATGTGATGAATGACAAACCCGTACTGCCGCTGCCTGTCTTCATCTCTGGCTTCCTGGTACATCACCGGAATTGCACTGTCCAGGTTCTGAGGCCGGCTCTCAGTCGCGAGATCGAGTACGCCACCAGCGCCCTCGTCTTCGAATACGCCACCACCGACAACAACCATCGCAGCCACGAGAGCTGCTACGGCCACACCTGTGATCCGACCGGTCCAGGTTCTCGCCCTCTGGGCCGGAGCTCCCACCAGAATGGGTTGCAATGGCTCGGCTTCCTCTTCCTCTGCGTCACCGGAAAGCAACCCTTCCCAGACGCCATCACGCAACCGGGGAGCGTAGATCATCTTCCCGTCGCGCAGGAAGTCACGCAGCAGATGCATCCGGTGCCACTCGCCACGCAGCTCATCATCTATGCTGGCTTCGTCGATGACCCGGCGCAGCTCAAATGCATCCGCCTCATCGTCCAGAGCCGCAGACATGGATTCGCGTAATTGTTCAGACATGTTTAACGCTCGAAAAGTTCACGCTCGAAAATCCTCGTGCAATTGGACCACAAATTACTTCAATCGTTCTCAGCATCTTCCCTCCCATCCAACAGCGGTTTGATGCGGCCATCGACAAACTCCCGCGCCCTGAAAATACGGCTTCTGACCGTACCCACCGGACACTCCAGAATGTCCGCGATCTGGTCGTAACTCAAGCCATCGAATTCACGCAATGTCAGCGCACTGCGCAAGTCGTCGGGCAGGTCGATCAACGCCTGGTTGATCGTATCGCTCAGTTCGTCCCGCGCCAGCGCAGATTCCGGATCCTCGGTCTCCCGCAGCATATCCGCGTCATCACGGTAGTCGGCATCTTCCACATCGACATCCGTCGCTGGTGGTCGGCGACTGCGTGCAACAAGGTGGTTCTTGGCGGTGTTGATGGCTATACGGTAAAGCCACGTGTAAAAGGCACTGTCACCGCGAAAGCGGGGAAGCGCCCGGTAGGCTTTGATGAAAGCTTCCTGTGCCACATCCTGAACCTCCTCAGAATCACGCACATAGCGCCCTATCAGGCTCAGAATCTTGCTCTGATAGCGGGCAAACAACATGTCAAAGGCCGCTTGATCTCCACGCTGTACACGTTTCACAAGTTCCTTATCAGTATCTTCCGCCAATCAGAACCTCAGGTTTATCGGGGCCGGGGCCAACAGTGCGGCATATTTTGCCGATGAGACTCTCGATATACTAGGGAGATGTCACAGCGATTCTCAACAGACGTTCTGATCATCGGCGGCGGTGCCGCAGGTCTGAGTGCTGCCCTGCAACTTGCCGATCATGCCCGCGTTACAGTCCTGAGCAAAGGGGATGAAACGACAGGTTCATCTCATTGGGCCCAGGGTGGTGTGGCAGCCGTCACCACGTCGGTCGATAGTTTCGACCAGCATGCTGATGACACGATTGCCGCAGGTGCAGGCCTCTGTGACCCGGATATCGTCCACTTCACCGTCGAAAACGCCCCCGCTGCAATAGCGAGGCTCACGCAAATGGGTGTGGCTTTCGACCAGGAAGGGAACGAGTTTCACCTGACGAGAGAAGGCGGCCACAGCCAGCGACGTGTCCTGCACGTTGCAGATGCAACCGGCAAAGCCATTACACAGACGCTGACGCAACGCGCGCTTGATCACCCCAACATCGAGTTCATCACGGACCGCCTCGCGATAGATCTGATCAATCTGTCGAGGCTTGGCAGGTACCCAAGCCGTTGCGCGGGCGCTTATGTTCTCAACAGAGATACAGGTCATGTTGAAGTTTTTCAGGCGAACTACGTCGTTCTTGCCACCGGTGGGGCGAGCAAGGTGTACCTCTATACCAGCAACCCGGACAGTTCCACAGGTGACGGCATCGCCATGGCCTGGCGTGCTGGCTGCCGTGTCGCAAACATGGAGTTCAATCAGTTCCACCCAACGTGCCTGTACCACCCTCACGCCGGAAGCTACCTCATCTCGGAAGCCGTGCGGGGCGAAGGCGGGGTTCTGTCCCTGGCCAGCGGGGAACGTTTCATGGCGCGTTTCGATTCCCGTGCCGAGCTTGCTCCCAGGGACATTGTGGCAAGAGCGATCGACCATGAAATGAAGCGTCTCGGCGAAGACTGTGTCTACCTCGACATCAGTCACCGGCCTTCCGAGTTCATTCACAGTCACTTCCCGAATATTGCCCAGCACTGTTCCCGGTTCGGTATCGATATAACCAGGGAACCGATACCCGTTGTCCCCGCCGCCCACTACACCTGCGGCGGAGTACTCGTGGACCGGTATGGCAGAACCGACCTTCCCGGTCTCTTTGCTATCGGCGAAGTGAGTTATACAGGGCTGCATGGGGCAAACAGACTGGCCAGCAATTCGCTGCTGGAATGCCTGGTTTTTGCCCAAAGTTCGGCTGAGCGGATTATCAGCCAGCTGGACCGGCCAACAGACCTGCCGAGGTTACCGCACTGGGACGAATCAAAGGTCACCGACGCTGACGAGAACATTGTGATCTCTCATAACTGGGATGAGCTGCGTCGGTTCATGTGGGACTACGTTGGGATCGTTCGTACCAACAAACGCCTCGAACGGGCGCAACACCGGATTGATCTGCTGAAACAGGAGGTCAACGAGTACTACGCCCACTACAGGATCAACGATGATCTGATCGAACTCCGGAATCTGTTGCACGTGGCTGACCTCATCGTGCGCTCGGCAATGCAGCGTACGGAGAGTCGGGGCCTGCATTTCAACCGCGACTACCCTCACACTAACGAGCACGCAGCTGACACGATCATGTTTCCCGGAAATCTCGATCAACTGGACATGATGAGACCTTCACGACAGGCCTGATACACGATGCACAACGAGCGTCCTGCGTAGACATCGCCACCTTTCTTCGGGGACTTCGTCCCTGAAAATCCAGATGAGTTCACCACTGGCGCGCACCACAACAAGACGCTGACCCATCCATACGCGACGGGTTGTGTACATATCCAGCACAAGATCCGCCTTGTAACCCCAGGCGTTCCGTAACACGGGGGTGGAACTGATGAGCACCAGGCTGGTACCCGTTATACCGAGCCACACCCACCCAACCAGCGCCATGTAGGCAACCCACGCAACAGCAGCCAGGGGACGGCGGGTACCTGCCTCCACAGAGAGGCTTACAGCCATCGACGAGAGCACGCGCTACAGCCGCCCGGTGTGATCTCCGATCTTGCGAAGGACCGATTGCAGAACAGGATCATCCGGGGTTTCTCGTCCCTGTATCCAGTCGAATATCTGCCAGTCTTCTTCACCCAGCATCGATTCATACGCCGCCTGCTCCGCAGACGGAAGTGCATCAAAACAGTCGCGGGCAAAAGGAACGAGCTTCAACTCCAGTTCCAGCATCCCCCGCCGGCTCCGCCAGTAGATCTGGCCCCGTTCTGTCATATCCAATCCGATTGAAACTGAACAAAGATTAAGCCAGTCTACCGCTCCACCCTCAACTACCGAATCCGATAAGGTCCACTCCATGGGTACGCCAAATGCGCAACAACCCGTCAAGAGCTGGCGAAACGCACGCCTGCTGCCGGTTACCGGCGTAAACCCACGCGAATTCCTGCAGGGTTATCTGACCAGCAATACCGATCGTATTAATCAGGCCACTTGTACGCCGATGGCGCTTTGCAACCTCAAGGGTCGTGTCGTAACCAGCGGATTCGCTGTAGAGATAAACGTCGGTGCCGATGCCGGAAACACCATCGGTCTCATCATTCACGAATCCCTCGTGGAGACGGTTGCCACACTGCTAAGACCCTATGCGATGTTTTCCAGGTGTCAGGTGGCCAGCGAACAGGCCCTCTTCTTGCAACTCAGCGATACTGAGGACGGATTCACCCTGGGGGATTTCCGGCTGATCTCTTCAGCGGAAGATACGCCCTCGGAAGACGCCTCCGATCTGATCGAAGCACATCTCATCGACCAGGGATTTGCGTTCCTGAGCCAACCCGTCGCGGAGAAGTTTCTACCACAGATGCTGGGGCTCGATGATGCGGGTGCAGTCGACTTCGACAAAGGCTGTTACCTGGGGCAGGAAATTGTTGCCCGTGCCCAATTCAGGGGCGAGGTGAAGCGTCACCTGGAACGCTTCACCTGGAAGGATGAAGTCCCTGCATTGGGAGAGCCGTGGCAGGAGATCGAGTGTGTGATTGCCGTCAGCCGCAATCACAGCGGATTGGGTGTCCGGCGCTAATTCGGTTAATAACTGAAGCAATCGCGGCTAAAGCTGCTCCTACAGAGACAAGTCGATCTTGCTACCTTTGTTGGAGCGGCTTCAGCTGCGATCCAGTTTGGTTAATAGGGGAAGGTGAACTGCTCGATCACCTT